>NZ_PDOF01000001.1:1200000-1554400 GCF_003226345.1 Alteribacter lacisalsi
ACATCTGACATTTTCCTTCAATTGTTTCTGTCAGGAGAGACTGAAGGTTGTTCATAAAGTTATCCTGGTCAAAAAAAGCATCTCCCCGGTCGGGAATGACAGAAGCAAAATAAGTACGGTTTTCCTGTTCGAATGCAAGGAGTTCCTCTGCAGCCAGTTCTGAAAGAGCTTCCAGATAAACAGTCATCTCCATTCGCTCCTTTTCGCAGTTATTCCTTCATTTTATACCATTTATTAATGTCTGAATAGTCGGAATGTAGGATTGTAATAAGAATGTAAGAAAATCACAGCAACGAATGTCAGAGATTGTCGGATACTCTTTTGTGAGAATATGCTGATATTTAATAAAATCTATTAAAAATGTGGTATGTTGGAAATATTTGAAGGGGTGGAAAAATGAAGATAAAAGCATTAATCGCTGCCGGGCTGCTTGTAACCACAGTCGGATGCGGCTGGAGTGGTGCAGACGGAAACATACTTTTCGCTGAAGATCAACCTTCACTGCCCGAGTCAGGGGACAGTGATGTACGGTATGCTGATATGGAAAAACCGGTTGTTCTGAACGACCCCGATTTAAAAGGTCACAGTTTTCGTTACGGTCCCGTTACCATTGAAAAATTCAGCCAATTAAACCTCTCTTTTGATCTGTATGCAGATGGTGCGGCAGAAGAAGAGGTATTTACTGAAGAAGCATGGTTTCCGGAATATTATACCGACCTTAAAGGCGTGATCACGTTCAGAGGAGGTCCCTACAGAGACCGCCCTGCTTACGGAACACTTCAAAGCGGTAATCCTCAGATTGAAGACCGCTGGTCCTTTACAACAGGGGCAAATCCTGACTGGGGGGGAGGAGCCGGATGGACAGGTCAGCCTGTTATTGTCCAGTGGGAAAGAGAAATGAAAGAAGTGATGAACCTGGAGGAACGGTTCAAGGAAGATGATCAATTCACTGAGGTGATTCTCGGGTCTCTTGATGGAAGGGTATATTTTCTGGACCTGAATACAGGTGAGCAGACACGCCCTCCAATTGAAAATACAAATCCGATAAAAGGAAGTGTCTCCTTGGACAGCCGCGGCTACCCGCTGCTTTATGTCGGTGATGGCGTGCCGACCGGAGCAGACCGTGATTTCGGCTTCAATATATACAGCCTGATCGACGGAGAGCGGCTCCATCACATTAATGGCAGGGATCCTCTCGCTTTCCGTGATTGGGGAGCGTTTGACAGTTCAGCACTGATCAACCGTGAAACGGACACAATGACCGTAGCCGGTGAGAACGGCATGTTTTATCAGGTAAAACTCAATACGGATTTTGACAGAGAATCAGGAAGTATCAGTGTGTCTCCAGAAGAAATTAAACTTCGCTACGCAGTGGACGGAAATGAATATAAAGGCATTGAAAGTTCTGTTGCAATACATAAGAACCTGGCCTACTTTTCCGATAACGGGGGCTCGATTGTTGCGGTGGATCTGCAGACGATGCAGCCATTCTGGGCCCTTCCGCCGCTCGATGACACAGACTCAACCATCGTAATGGAAGTCATCGATGATGTGCCGTATCTTTATACAGCAACAGAAGTGGACAACATTGGAACGGACGGGGACTGTTACATCCGGAAAATCAACGGCCTTTCCGGAGAAGTGATCTGGCAGGAATCCTACCCGGCCTATTATTACCCGAATGTTGTGGGAGGCGTCCTGGCCACTCCGGTTCTTGGCAAGGAAAATATGGAAGGGCTTGTCGTCTTTACGGTAGCCCGCTACGGTTCCCGGTACAGCGGGATTATGGTTGCCCTCGATAAGGAGAGCGGAGATGAAGTGTGGCGTCATGATATGCCCCATTACGCCTGGAGCTCACCTGTGGATGTTTATGATGAAGCCGGGAACGGTTATTTGGTTCAAGCGGATTTTGGCGGGGATGTCCGCATTCTGAATGGTGAGACTGGAGAGACAATCGACAGAAAGAATTTTGGTTTTAACATAGAAGCAAGCCCGGCAGTGTTTAACAGCAAAGTGGTATTTGCCAGCCGTGGGGGCAGGATTCACGGTATTGAGCTGAAGTAAGGTTTTCAGTGTAAAGAGAGCGGAAACCCGTTGGGACAAAGAAGCGCGCACATGAAGCGGGGATTGTTTAAAAAAACGAATGGATCCTCCTTAAGCAGGGTAAAGTAATTTACGGTCTGAATGAAGGCCATGTTATTCCACAGTCCGCTGAAGATTTATGATAGCTGCCGGGGACGTGACTTGTTCAACTTGGGTAAGTAACAATGGAAGCAAACAGAAAAAAACACTTTAAACACTTAAGTGAAAACACTTTAGTGCGGGGAAGTGTCCGCGGGATGAAAAAAACATTGAATAAGGAGTGGTGGTTGTGATACGGATTTTAGCTGCAGGTGCAGGAGTGGGCCTGACGGTTTATGTGGCCGGGGTTCTGCTTGATTACCGTGATGGTCGGCGTATCGAAGAAGAACGCCGTGCCGCAGGATCAAGGCACAGAAGATCATAATGAAATAGAGAAAAAAGGCGGTCACCATGTGACCGCCTTTTTTCAAAGGATGGATACAGAAAGTTGGGGTACTATCGATGTTTGTCCTTCGGAAACACCTCATTTGTAATGTGATGTTTTCTTTGACCGCGTGCGACGTCCGCTTGTTAATGGTACAAGCTAACCACCCCTCAAGAATTCTTAAGGTCTGATTCGTTTCACACTTACGCCGATGGTGCTCGTGTTCTGTATCTTCCTGAAGAGAAAGTGTATGACCTCCTCTTCACTAGCTAGTATGGCCGGTTAGAGGGGAGATAAACCGGTAATTTTTCCCTCAGGATAATGGCCCGGTGATATTAAAAAATAAGCTTTCGGACTGAATGTGCGGGTCAGCTTTCTCCGTCTGTTGCTCCGACGTGGTTTGCTTTTTTTGTTTTGTGAGAGCCGGACATGGCCTGAGGCTGATTTGAACGGTTATTTTTAGGCTGATTTCGCCGCTGGCTTTTATATGTGTTTCTTTCCATCGATTCCTCACTCCCTTCCTCACTAGTCTGCCCTGATGAAGAACCTTAAAACGATGAAGAAAAACACACAATTGGCAATAAAAAATACTACCTTTCGGCATAAAAACCTTCCTCAATTAAGAAACTACTTATGAAAAAATGATCCCGGACCGGTAATGCGGTCTGAAGGAAAGAAGAGGGGACCTCTATGCCATTTGATAAAAACAAGCAGCAGGCTTTTCAGGCAGCCCAGCAGGCATTTGTCCAGCTTCAGGACGCCATGGATAACCTTCATCCCGAAGAAGCAGATTACGGCCGCCATCACAAACATGCTGAGCAGGAGCTCAATGAAGCTGTACAGGTGATCCAGAAGGCGTATCAGTCAGCTTCCGAGCATCAAAAACAGCAGCTCCGTCTGTATGAAGAGGAACTGAGCAGGTACCAGCAGGAACTGCAGGACCAGTAAAAAAACAGCTCCCCGCTTACGGGGGCTGTTTTTCATTACTGGCGCTTTTTCGTTTTCTTGTTGAACTGCTTTTCTTCTGCGGAAAGCGGGGCGTCATCCCACCGCTCATTGAATCCGGCGCCTTTTCCCTGTGCCTTGGCTGCGTTCATACCGGGACGCACATGGTTTGCTTTATCTTTTGTCAATTTGTTTCACCTCCACTGCTTACCGCTAGTTTTTGTCTGGAAATGCGGATTATAGCTGGCTTTTTGTGGATGACCTTCAAAGAGAAGCGGGTTTGAGGTTCTCTTTCACGGGGTAAAAAATGTATGCAGGAAAATGAAGCGTTTCCATTCCCGAAAAGGCCAAGGCATGGTATTGTAGTAAAGTAATTGTTTTCACAAACCTGCCTGAGGTTTTAGACAATTTAGACAATCTGTATTATGATAATAATTGAAGGAGGGTATACATATGTCGAAAGATAACACTTTATACAATTCAAAGAAATCATTTGAAGTTAACGGAAAAACGTATTATTACTATGAAGTAAAAGCAATCGAAGATGCCGGTGTGGCAAAGGTTTCCGACCTGCCTTACTCTGTCAGAGTCCTTTTGGAAAGCGTTTTACGCCAGCATGACGGAAGAGTCATTAAGGAAGAGCACGTGGAAAACCTTGCAAAATGGGGTACAAGCGATCAGAAAACGGTTGATGTGCCGTTCAAGCCTGCACGTGTCATTCTCCAGGACTTCACAGGCGTTCCAGCAGTCGTCGATCTTGCCTCCCTTCGTAAAGCTATGGCAGATATGGGCGGAGATCCTCAGGAAATCAACCCTGCAATTCCGGTCGATCTCGTGGTAGATCACTCTGTACAGGTTGATAATTTCGGCGGAGCAGACTCCCTGCTTCGTAACATGGAGCTTGAATTTGAAAGAAACGAAGAACGCTATAAATTCCTGAGCTGGGCTCAGAGTTCCCTTGATAACTATCGTGCTGTTCCTCCTGCAACCGGAATTGTACACCAGGTAAACCTGGAGTACCTTGCCAATGTTGTTCAGGAAAGCAAGAATGAGGACGGGGAAGATGTGGCGTATCCTGACACTCTTGTCGGAACTGATTCACACACGACCATGATTAACGGACTCGGTGTTCTTGGATGGGGTGTCGGCGGTATTGAAGCAGAAGCGGGTATGCTGCAGCAACCATCCTATTTCCCGGTGCCGGAAGTTGTGGGAGTGAAATTCACAGGGGCCCTTCCTGAAGGTGCTACGGCAACAGACCTTGCACTGAAAGTGACGCAGGTGCTCCGTGAGAAAAAGGTTGTCGGCAAATTTGTCGAGTTTTTCGGACCTGGTCTTGCATCTATGCCGCTTGCAGACCGTGCAACGATTTCGAACATGGCTCCTGAATACGGGGCGACATGCGGTTTCTTCCCTGTTGACGAAGAAGCACTTAACTATCTGCGTTTTACCGGTCGTTCAGAAGAACAAGTCAAGCTTGTTGAAGCATACTGCAAAGCGAATGACATGTTTTATGAAGCAGGTAAGGACGATCCACGCTTCTCAACTGTAGTGGAAATCAGTCTCGATACCATCGAGCCGAACCTGTCCGGTCCTAAACGTCCACAGGACCTTATTCCACTATCCCAAATGAAGCAGGAATGGAAAAAATCACTCAGCGCACCTGTCGGCAACCAGGGATTTGGTCTCAGCCCCGAGGAAATCGACAAGTCCGTTACAATTGATCACCCGAACGGCAAACAGAGCGAACTGAAAACCGGTGCCGTAACAATTGCCGCGATTACGAGCTGTACGAACACGTCCAACCCGCACGTCATGATCGGGGCAGGACTCGTAGCCAAGAAAGCCGTAGAGGCAGGACTTGAAGTTCCTGAATACGTGAAAACCAGCCTTGCACCGGGATCCAAAGTGGTGACCGGCTACCTTGAGGATGCAGGCCTGATGCCTTATATGGATAAACTGGGCTTTAATCTTGTAGGGTATGGCTGTACAACCTGTATCGGAAACAGCGGTCCGCTTCCGGAGGAAATTGAAAAAGCCATTGCAGAAAATGACCTTACTGTTTCTTCTGTATTGAGTGGAAACCGTAACTTTGAGGGAAGGATTCATCCGCTTGTAAAGGCCAACTACCTGGCGTCACCGCCGCTTGTCGTGGCATACGCCCTTGCAGGAACAGTCGATATCGACCTTCATACTGAACCGCTTGGTCAGACAGAAGACGGCAAGGATGTATACTTTAAGGATATTTGGCCGACCCATAAAGAAATCAAAGGCCTGATGGAAGAGGCTGTAGCACCGGAACTCTTTAAGCGCGAATACGAGAAAGTATTCGATGACAACGAGCGCTGGAACAAGCTTCAGACAAGTGAAGGGGATCTGTATAAGTGGGATAAGGAATCCACATACATTCAGAACCCGCCATTCTTTGAAGATATGAGCGAAGAGCCTGAAGATGTGAAGCCGCTTAACAGTCTGCGGGCTGTAGCAAAACTCGGTGACTCTGTCACAACGGACCACATTTCCCCGGCAGGCTCCATTGCGAAAGACAGCCCTGCCGGTAAATATCTGATTGAGAAAGGACTTACACCTGCTCAGTTCAACTCTTACGGTTCACGCCGCGGTAACCACGAAGTGATGATGCGCGGTACTTTTGCCAACATCCGGATCAAGAACCAGCTTGCTCCTGGAACAGAGGGCGGATATACAACGTACTGGCCTGAAAACGAAGTGATGTCCATTTACGATGCGTGCATGAAGTACAAAGAGCAGGACGCAGGTCTTGTAGTTCTTGCAGGAAACGACTATGGTATGGGAAGCTCCCGTGACTGGGCTGCCAAAGGAACCAACCTTCTTGGCATTAAAACGGTCATTGCACAGAGCTTTGAGCGGATCCACCGCAGCAACCTGGCTCTTATGGGTGTTCTACCGCTTCAGTTTAAAGACGGCGAAGGAGCAGACAGCCTCGGCCTTACAGGGGAAGAGCAGTTCGATGTCGATCTTACCAATGATGTAGAGCCCCGCAGTTACGTGAAAGTTACTGCGAAGCATCCTGAAACAGGAAAAGAAACCAAGTTCGAAGCACTCGTCCGTTTCGACAGCGAAATTGAGATCGATTACTACCGTCACGGAGGCATTCTTCCGATGGTACTGCGCCGATCCCTTCAAAAAACAAAGCAGACAAAATAAGAACGAATCCAAAAACCTTCCGTCCTAGTGGCGGAAGGTTTTTTGCGCCAGTCTTAATATTTCACATACCGTAATAACAGAATCAGAATTACATAAGAATCGCAAAATCACACATACTAAAGGCATTGACAGTAAAGGGGGAATGAAGGTGGGCCGTCAAAAGAAGGGTAACGCGAATGCTCAGCGCAATAATAACGCAAAGATGCAGGGCAAAGAAAATCATGCGTCCGAGCTTGAAACATTTGCAGATTACGAAGTGAAAAAAATGAGAAATGACCAGCCTCAGCGGGGGCAGTAAAAAATGAAAAACTCCGGCTTTTGACCCCGGGGTTTTTCTATTCTGTACATAACGGGTGATGTGAATGTTTGAATTCTGGCAAGGAGCAGAGGATCTTCCCATTTACGGATTTCTGATCCGAGCGGCCATCGTATACGCATATATATTTCTCCTTGTAAAAATTCTCGGCCAGCGGTCGATCGGGACAATCAACCCGCTCGATTTTATTTTCGGTATTATTATCGGCGACGTTGTCGGAGAACCTCTTGCGGCAGGTGATGTCCCTCTCCCGGGGCCATTGGCTGCTGCAGCACTGATCGCCGGTTTACATCTGTTTTTATCATGGATTTCTCTTAAGCTTCCACGTTTGAGAAGAGTGATTGAAGACGAACCGATCGTCCTGATAAAAAACGGCACCATTCTTCATAAAGAGTTATCGAAAAATAAAATAACAATTGAATCACTTATGATGGATCTGAGGCTCCAGAGTGCCATCGATTTGAATGAAGTGGATTACGCGGTACTGGAATCAAACGGGCAGATCAGCGTCATAAAGAAATCAGGAAAAGACCCTGCAACAGCGGAGGATGTCGGCAGGCAGATCCCGTCAAAAGGCTATCCGACTGTGTTAATTGAGGATGGTCATGTGATTGATGCGAACCTGAAACGGGTAAGGTCTAAGAAATGGCTTCATGAGCAGCTGGAAAAGCATAGCCTAAAAGAACCGAAAGATTGTTTTCTGATGACGCTCGACGAAGCAGGCACTGTTTTTGTAAGCAAAAAGCTGACGAAAGAACAGCAGAACCATATCCTCGGCAATTCCACATAAGACAAGGTATGAAAGGGTATCTTAACGGTCAATAATGATTTACAGAGGTGAATGAGATGAGAAAAACGAAAAAAAGACGATTTGAAGATCTGATCAGTGAAAACAAGCGTCAGCTTATGAGTGATCCAAAGGAAATGGAACGGATCGAACTTAAACTCGATAAGCGTCATCAGGACCGTCTTGGAGACGCCCTTTAATCTGCATACATGATTCCTTCCTGCACATATTAAGAAGGAAGGAGGCTGAATAACTGTGAGTCATAAATCCGATCAGTACCGTCCAAACCATCTGGACACACAGCCGAGAAAAAGTGATTCCAATAAAGGCAAGCAGATGAACACGAAGAGTAATGAACAGCCTGACTACGCTCCTCCAAAAGGCTGAAGAAATGGACCTGCCGAACGAACGGCAGGTTTTTTCTTTTTGTAGTCAAATCGTAAAATTAAAGGGCTTGTCACCGCCTCTGCCTCATAAGATAATGGAAGAACGGTATTATGCAGGGAGTGGGACTATGACAGCCAGAGACCATCAGACATCATTAAAAGACTCAGCCGGGTCAAAACCCAAAAACCGGCGTTTTTTTGTAACCGCCCTTTTTCTTTTATACCTGGGAGCGGTATTTTACGTAACATTTCTTGCCTGGAATTACGGGTCTTCCTATTCCCCACCCGGGGAGGACGGAAGAAACCTGAACGTCGTGCCGTTTTTAAGTATTTATAATATCTACACTTACAGTGCTGACCCAATGGTGCCTGTCAGAATCCTGATCGGTAATATCATTATGTTTGTTCCGTTTGGTTTTCTTCTTCCGTTAGTGTACAGAAGATGGCGGAGAAGCTACCTCGGTGTGCTGCCGGTCGCTTTTATGGCGCTTTTGGCAAGTATCGCTATAGAGGTAAATCAATATTATTTTACCTACAGAGTGGCAAACGTTGACGACGTGATTCTCAATACGACTGGCGGTCTTCTCGGAGCGCTGGCGTACGACTGTGTTCGAAGAGTCAGCGGATTTTATATTAAACGGAAATAAAGAGAGGTCCTTATAAGAAGCTCTTTTCGTAAATGTTGTTGTAATATTACGCTGCAGGCGGACGATTTCCGCGGGCATCGCCTCAGCCTCCTCGGGAAAATTCCTGCTTCTTCCTCTTCAAGCTACTTTCCAAAGCAAAAGGCCCTCACCGTCGGTGAGGGTCCTTCCATTTAGCTGAGTTTTAACCCAGTCTCTACTCTTTCGCCTCGGTCTCTCCCCATGTGGTTATTATTAATTAGGCTCTGTTAAAGAGTATTGTTATTTGATTTACGCTCACTGCGATTATCCGCGGACACCGCTTCAGCCTCCTCGGGAACCATGCTTCTTCCTCTGCTCGTTTCGCTTCGAAGCATCTGCGTTGTAGCAACTCGGAGCATACTCGTGAAGTAACCGCTCGTCCCTGCGGGGTCTTCAGCCGGCTCTGTTCCCGCAGGAGTATCGCGAGTTCGCTTCAATCAAACGATTAATAAAAATCAGCACAGAACTTTAACAGAGCCATTAATTAAGAGGAACGTGGATCTTCGCCGTGTTCAAGCCGGAATCTCTGCTCGGCTCTTTTTTTCCAGACACGGTACATGCCATACATCACGATCAGGAAAGTGGCGTAAACAATCGCCATCACGAGCAGTTCCCCTGGATCCGTGACAATTGTATGACCGATCAGGGCAAAGAGGATCATGCTCGGGATTTTTCCCAGCGAGGACGCTGCTGTATAGGAAAGAAACCTCACACGGCTGAGAGCGGCGTAAACATTAATGATGATAGACGGAATGACCGGTATCATCCGAAGCAGTGTAATCGTAACAAACGCATTTCGTTCAAAAAGAACCGTAAGCTTTTCGAGATACTTGTACTTGTGAAGAATCTTTTTTCCCCAGTCCTGGTAGCCGTACCTGACAATGGCAAACATGATCACAGAAGCCAGGGATGATCCGATCCAGATGAGCAGCCCCCCGAGTGCCGGTCCGTAGGCAGCACCGATCACCCCTCCTACAATCGGATAAGGAATCACCGGGAATAAGGACATAAGGGTGGCAACAATGGCAGTCAAAGGCGCATAGGAACGGTCCGTGCTGCCAATCCAGGCCAGGAGGGGTTCGTGAACCAGATAAATAATAAAAGCAACGCCAAGATAAAAAAGCGTAACCGTAATTTTCCGCAGCATAAATCAAAGGCTCCTTTACATTCAATGCATTCAGTATACTACGAGTTTCAAAATCGGGAAATCAATTAGTGTGAAATTGCACAAACAACCGTTTAAGGCTGTTCAAACAGCTTCATTTCGTGTATATTTCGATTATCGAATAATTGTGAAGCGAGTTGATAGTCTCATGTCCCTGCAGCCTACACGTTTATGGCCGGTCTATTTGATGCTCGCTTTTTCCACCAGTACGTGGGGAAGCGCTTTTGTAGCCGGCCGGTTCGCTACAGAATCCTTTGATCCGGTAACAGTAGCTTTTTTACGGTTCTTTTTTGCTGCCATCATCCTTGTGCCTCTTATGTACATATTGGAGAAGGACAGACCGCGGCCATCCTTAAAAGACTGGGGGCTTTTTGCCCTTCTGGGTCTCACCGGCATAGCCATTTATAACATTGCTTTTTTTACAGCTGCCAAATATGCCCCGATCGCCAAAAGCTCGCTTTTTATTGCATCAAATCCGGTGCTGATCATTCTGCTTTCAGGTCTTTTTCTTAAAGAGACCATCACCGGGCGCAATATTGCCGGGCTGGTCCTTGCCCTTACAGGAGCAGTCATTATAATTACAAACGGTGATATTCTTGCTGCGGCGCGTCACGGTCTTGAGCCGATCGATTTTGTTCTTCTGTTTGCCGTTGTCTGCTGGGCTCTGTACAGCGTCCTCGGCAAGGTCGCACTGAGGAAATTTTCATCGCTTGTCTGTACCACCTGGGCTGTGGTATTCGGTACAGTAATGCTTTTTCCGTTTGCCCTCCTGGAAACGAGCTGGACGCAGGTGGCGGAGGCAGACTGGGGTGTCTGGACAGCGATCCTTCATATGAGCATCATCGTTACGGTAGTGAGCTTTCTTATGTATTACCAGGGCATAAAAATCATCGGCGCTGCCAAAGCTTCCCTTTTCATAAATCTGATGCCGGTTTCAGCCGTGATTCTTGCGGTCGTCTTTCTTGACGAACCTCTTCTTTGGGCACATCTTGCCGGAGCCCTGTTTGTTTTGACCGGTGTCACAATCGGAACATATACCAGACCACTCTGGCTGAACCGGAAAAACAAAGCAGCGCGATCGTAAGGTCACAAAATAAGGGATCACGAATAGACTGAATCATCCTATTCCCTTATGAAAGTGTGACGAGACTATGCCTTATGAACACCTTACTTTTCGGGAACTGACTGCTTACTACAGCAGGGTGAAAAAGTACATTGATGACGGTTTCAGGGCCGACGGACTCAAAGAAGAGCTGGAGCTGATTCTGAAATCGATTAAAGAAAAAGCCCGGGCAGAAAACCTGCCCTGTGATGCACAAGCTTATGAAAGTGAGATCCGGAGATACATTCGCCGGCTCAGACATTAACCCAAAACGAGCAGCCTGTTTGACCGGGCTGCTCGTTTTTCTTCCATACGGGGGTTATTTTGATGCTTTTCCCTTTGTCAGATGACAGGGTACCCCTTTTCCAATTGCACCGGGTTTCCGCATTTTTTCCATATAGGCAATTCCCCGCGTGCACTGCTGGGTGCAGGCTTCGCACTTATCACTCAGAACCATCTTCATCGTATGCTGAAATTTCAATGAAGCCTCTGCTGCAGTATATTTCTTCTTTTTCCCCACACTCATCCCTACCCTCTGTTTGTTGCTTCATCATATGCAGGAAAAGAAATCAGGCTACTGTCCCGGTTTAGAAAATCATCAGGAAGAATGATACAATAAACGGGAAAGAAAGCGGGGGACCATGGATGGAACGTGAGCGTACCAACCGCCTGGCGGTTGATGAAAGAATCAGCGAATTACTTGATAAGCCTGATCACCTGCTGAAGGAAACAGAGATTGTCAGGCTGATCCAATATGTTACCGAAGAGCAGGATGCAGAAAGCCCATCAGACGAAGGAAGCAGGAAACAGCTTGCGTATCTGTATACCCTGGCAGCAAGGGCGAGGTATGCCAGAAAGCAGGAAGAAGATGATAAAACAGCCAAGTGGGCTGAGCAGGCTGCTTCCATGCTTCCAAAGGATGCGTATGTAGCCGGACTGTTCCGCAATCTTGATTATGCATCACTGATGACAGATTTGTTACCGAACCGTTTCGCAAAAATCAGGGAAACAGATCACAGCCATGCAAAAAAAGCAGTAGTTGAACAGTATCTTCAAACAGCTCGGGAATTTTTAAGCCGTGAACCGGAACTGCTGAAACGGGCTTCAAGACTTGATGAAAATGCCCAGATTGTCAGTGACTATGAAGCTTATGCCTTCAGTGGCAAGGTGCTCTCCTTTCTTGAGAGAGCCAAAGATGCTGTCCAGCATCTTCAGGACGCATCTAATTCTTTTCGGGAAAGCATCTCCGGTATCTATCATTCAAAAGAGCATCTAAAAAGGGTCAAGGAGGCTGTCGCTGTCCTTGAAGAGCTCGCTGCCGAATGGGAACAGATCCGTAAAGACACTCTCAGAAAAGAGGACGAGCCGACAGCCCTGCGTGATCTCCACAGTATGGTCGGATTAAAGGAAGTAAAGGAAAGGGTCCGCAGCTACTACCGGTATCTTGTTTATCAGAAAGAACGAAAGGAACAGGGGTTTCAATTTCAGGATGAACAAAGTCTGAATATGATTCTTACCGGAAATCCGGGAACAGGGAAAACGACCATTGCCCGGCTTCTTGCACGGATCTATCATGAACTCGGCGTTCTTCCCCGTGAGCATGTGACCGAGGTAGACCGTTCTCACCTTGTCGGTTCCTACCTCGGGCAGACGGAGGAGAAAACGATGAATGTCATAAAGGAAGCTGCAGGTGGTGTGCTCTTTATAGATGAGGCGTACAGCCTGAAGCGCGAGGGTTCAAGCGGAACCGATTATGGCCAGACAGCCGTCGATACCCTCGTTTCCGCTATGACCGGAGGAGAATTTGCCGGCTCATTTGCTGTTATTCTTGCAGGATATCCGGAAGAGATGCGCCGGTTTTTATGGAGCAATCCAGGACTGCGGAGCCGCTTCCCGGAGAACAATCACATTCACCTGCCCGATTATTCCATCAATGAACTGCTTGAAATCGGGGAGCATGTGGCGCTCGACAATGACTTTTCCCTTACGGAGGAGGCCCTGCCGGCTTTCAGGCATCGTCTGGAAAAAGAACAGGTGGACGACAGTTTCGGCAATGCCCGCTCGGCACGAAACATCGTGTTAAATGCGGTATTTAAAAAAGGAGCACGGGCTGCTGCTAAAGAGTCGTATACAAGAAAAGACTTTACTGTTCTTGAAAAGGACGATTTTCATATAGGTGACAAGGAAGAGGAAAGAACCGGCACCCCGGAGGAGCGTCTTGGGGAACTGATTGGTCTTGAGAGTGTAAAAAAAGAAGTGAGAACCCTTGCCTCGTTTGTGAAAGTTCAGAAGATGAGAAGGGAAAAACAACTCCCTTCCGTGCCTGTTCAGCTCCACAGCCTTTTTACGGGGAATCCCGGTACCGGGAAAACAACAGTAGCGAAAATCTTCTCTGAAATTCTCTACGAACTTGACCTGCTTAAAAGAGGCCATCTCGTTGTCGCCGGTCGAAGTGATCTTGTTAGCGGCTACACAGGCCAGACAGCAGGGAAAACAAAAAAGAAGATCCGTGAAGCCCTCGGTGGGGTTCTCCTGATTGATGAAGCATACAGCCTCCTCTCCGGAGGTCCTGGTGATTTTGGCAAGGAAGCTGTGGACACGCTGGTTGAAGAAATGACAAAGCATGAGGAAAATCTGGTTGTGATCCTTGCCGGCTATCCGGAGCCGATGAAAGCATTGATCAAAAGCAATCCAGGACTCGCTTCAAGGTTTAAAAAAACCATTCTGTTTCCGGACTACTCACCGAAAGAGCTGCTTGACATTCTTCTGTATTATATAGAGCGGTTCGGCTACAGGCTTGAAGAAGGAGCCGTTGAAGAGATTCAAAACCGGATTGACGCTGTCAGACCAGCAGGAAACGGTCGTGCAATGAAGGATGCGGTGGAGGATGCCATTCAGCATCATTCCTACAGGATCCTGTCAGATTCTGCTGCCGTGCCTGATGAACAAACACTTACCACTCTTAAAGCCGACGATTTTACGACACTTATTCAGATAAGGGGAGAAGAGAGCTAAATGTTAACGACCGAATCAAGGATCACTGTCAGATATGCAGAAACAGACCAGATGGGCGTGGTGTACCATGCGAATTATCTGGTCTGGTGCGAAATTGGGAGAACAGAACTGATCGAGGAACTGGGATTCCGGTATGCAGATATGGAGAACTCCGGAATCCTGTCTCCTGTAACCAGTATTAATCTGTCCTACAAAGCTCCGGCACTTTATGGTGAAGATGTGACGGTGCTTACGTGGATTGAGGCGTATACCGGTATCCGGATTACATACGGCTACGAAATCAGGAATCAGGCAGGAGATGTGTGTGTAACCGGATTTAGTGAACATGCGTGTGTAAAGAAAGAATCCTTTAGGCCCATCTCAGTCAAAAAACATTTTCCTGAATGGCATGAGGCCTATGAGCGCAATAAAAAGAAATCGTAACACCGGGAGCGGGTGCACAGATGGATACGTTTATCAATTTTCTGGAAAAGCATATGGGCAAAATTGAATGCGGCTGGCATCAGAATCAGCAGGGGCACAGGCTCCCTTTTCAGGTTGTCATGTACGAGGGGGGGCCAATGCCCGGGGCGAAGTCCTACTCAACCCTCGGTTTGAGCCTGGAAGCCTTAACAGACGGTGAATCGGGTGAATTGATTCATCAGGAGCTTATTTTCCTGACAGATGCCTTGTTTGATCATCCTGAGATTCCTTTTATACTGCAGAATACGGCCTTAATGGCTTTAAACAGCCATACACCCTATTTCAGGGGAAACGTGATTGGACCATTTGGTCCCATGTTTGAAGGCTGTGACATGGAAGCATTTTACGTTACGCTGCCGGTGTATTTTAACGAACCGTTCCGAGTGTACGAGACAAAAGCCGGAGTGCGGTACAACATGATGTGGCTCATTCCTATAACAGCATCGGAAGCTGACTTTATCGAAGCGAACGGATGGGGAATTTTTGAAGATCTTCTTTCCGAAACACAACCGGATCTGACAGACCTATACCGTGAATCACTTGTATAACGGAATTTGTTAAACGAACGTGCGGCGCTTTGTGTGAAAGTGAGCACATCCGGTGATAACCATGAATAAAATAACTTTTCCTCTGCAAAATAAGACAGTACTTTTTTGAAGGAGGAATCGATGATAATGAAGCCAAAACCGGATAACCGCCAGGACAACGCAGAAAAGCTTGAACAGATGGTGGAAAACACGCGTGAAAACATGGAAGCAGCTCAGGAAACGGCTGATAATCTCGATCTGAAAGAGGAAGATCGCCAGGCAATTAAGGAAAAAAACCAGCGCCGTGAAGAAAGCATTCAGAGCTTTCAGGCTGAGATTGCCGATGAAAAAGGCGATCGTGAGCGCGGCGACTATTAATTTTGTCCATAACAGGGTAACAGAGAAGGTAGGAGCCGGTGCTCCTGCCTTTTTCTTTAGTCTGTGATTTCTTCAATCTTCCCGGATGTTTTACCGAAGAGCCGTAAAATTGGGAACAGACGGCAAAATGATTGATTCTTTCATAGAGGACAAACTAAAATAAAAACAGACTGCAAAGGAGGATGGGCACCGTGGCATTTGGCATCAGCCGGCGAGAACTTGAGCAATTTAAAAAAGAGGCCCAGAAGGGCGAAATTGCCATCATTACCCACTACTGGTATGATGAACGGTTCCCCCAGTATAAAACCGTTACAAAAGCAGGATGTGCTGATACAGCCCGGCTTGTGAACTGGGGAAAGCAGTACGGCCTGAAAAAAGAATGGATTCATCACCGCGAAGGCCTGCCTCATTTTGATCTCCTCGGGGAAAATGCGGTCCGTATTCTTAGAGCGGAAGGCAGAACCGGCCAGCTTGAGAGGTTCAGACATGCCTTGACTCCTGCTTCTGACAGCTGAAAACCAATCTGATCTGGAGGATGAGAACATGATTAAAAAACAAGATGAAATTATTCATGAACTGAAAGTGAAACCGGAAATTGATCTGGAAGAGGAAAAGCGCAAGCGGATTGATTTCCTGAAGGCCTACACGAAAAAGTCAGGTACAAAGGGATATGTACTCGGCATCAGCGGGGGACAGGATTCATCGCTTCTTGGCAAGCTCATTCAGCTCGCCATGTCTGAACTGAATGAAGAGGAATCCACAGACCGCTATACGTTTTATGCCGTCCGCCTGCCGCACGGCACCCAGATGGATGAGGACGACGCCCAGTTGGCGCTGGACTTTATCAAACCGTACAACGTAAAAGCGGTGAACATTAAGCCGGCAGTAGTTGCCTCTTTTGAACAGTTTAAGGAAGCAACAGGGGAAGAAATGAGTGACTTTGTGAAGGGCAATACGAAAGCTCGTGAACGTATGAAAGTTCAGTACGACCTGGCCGCCCATTACAGTTGTCTCGTTGCAGGTACGGATCATGCTGCTGAAGCCGTGACCGGTTTTTACACAAAGTTCGGGGACGGCGCCTGTGACGTGGCACCGTTGTTCGGATTGTCCAAACGCCAGGGTAAAGCTCTTCTTAAGTCACTAGGTGCTCCTGAGCGCCTTTATACGAAAAAACCGACAGCTGATCTTGAGGATGACCAGCCGCTCCTTCCGGACGAGGAAGCGCTCGGAATTACGTACGAAGAAATTGACGATTATCTGGAAGGAAATGATATCAGCAGCGGCAGCCGTGAAAACCTGGAGCAGCGCTATGACCAGACGGCCCACAAACGCCAGCTGCCGGTGACGGTCTACGATAAATGGTGGCAGTAGGAAGGGGGCTTCCAATGAAAGCGGACCTTCATATGCATTCCACCTATTCAGACGGGGGATACGACCCTGAAGCACTGATGCAGAAATGTGCCGACGGAGGGCTGACGATGGTGTCTCTTACGGATCATGACACGACAGGGGGGCTTGTGGCCGCCCGGAAGTATGCTGATCAGCACGGAATCCGTTTCGTTTCAGGGATTGAACTGAGCACCAGATCGAAAAGCGGCAGAAGCGTGGACATTCTCGGCTACAACTTTGATGCGGAGGACCCGGAATTTCAGGAAACGATCGCCTACTACAGAAGGATGCGCAAAGGCCGTATGGCTGAAATGATTGAGAAATGCCGAAGCCTCGGAATCAACGTGGAATGGTCGGATGTTCTTGTCCATGTAACAGGTCATACGTACTCGAGGCCCCATATGGCAAAAGCACTCGTTGATAAAGGCTACGCAGAAAATGTGTCAGACGCTTTTAAGCGGTATGTAGGATATGGAAAGCCGCTCTACGTCCAAAAAAAAGAAGAGCTCTCGCCTGAGCAGGCGATTGATGTGATCCAGAGTGCCGGGGGGGTTGCCATCGTAGCGCATCCGGTATTCTACAACCTTGATGACGAAATAGCGGAATGGGCAGTATATAATGGACTGGATGGGATCGAGGTTTATCATCGTGATCATTCAAAAGAAACGATCGCCCGCTTCTGCCGTCTTGCCGACCGTATTGAAGAGAAAACAGGTCGTACGATTCTCCGGACCGGCGGCTCGGATTTTCATCATGAATCTTTCGGGCGGGATGGGGAGGAAATTGGGATCACCAAGCTTCCGCATAAGGAAGCAGATCAGTTTCTCAGTGCCATTCGCACCAGGTAACGCACAGGCCCGCAGGGATTAATCCCCCGGGTCTGTTCTTTTTCAGAGAATTCATACGCTCTTTTTCTTCAACGTGCTATAATTTTAAAGTAAAGATGCACGAAGGGGAAATGTCAGATGGATCCATTGGAAGTGATTCAGAAAAAAGAACACGCAGCAGCTTTTTATCAGCCTGTCATCAGCTCTGACGCTCATGCAGTTAATGGATATGAAGTGCTGGGAATGCTGAAAAACAAAGAGAGAACGGAGCCGCTGGGAGGTTTTTTCAGGGACCCTCTGGTGCCTGCTGAGTATAAGTGGGAAATTGACCAGAGAATCTATGAGCAGGCTTTTTCCTGTTATGTAAACAGTCCCGGCGCGCCTTTTCTGTTTTTAAATGTGCATGCCGGTGTGCTTTATGAGTTGGATGTCCATGAGCAGTTTCTGGCCATTATTGATTCCTTCAAAGACCAGGGGCTCAGTAAAAGTAAAATTGTGCTTCAGTTCAGGCAGAATGATTTCAAAGGAGATCCGGAAAGCTTTGGCCACCTGCTTAAGTTTTTTACGACGAGCGGGTTGAAAGTAGCCATCGATGATCTGGGAAGGCACGGAAGCGATCTTGACCTTCTGTCCAAGCTCGAACCCGACCTGCTGAAAATTGATCTCATGGAAATCGGAAATCATGAGTCTGCCTTTGATTACAGAAATGTGCTTGACGCGCTGGCCGTTTTTTCAAAGAAAATCGGTGCTTCGCTTATGTTTAAAGGAATTGAGGATTTTCATCATCTCTATCTTGCCTGGCGTCACGGAGGGCAGTTCATGGAAGGGAATTATCTGATGAGACCGGCGGATAAGTGGGTCAGTCCGGAAGCCATGACACCGTCATTTAAAGAAAAAATCAAATCTTTTATTGTTCGGGAAAACAGGCGGCTTCAGGACCAGATTGCTTTTGTACTGGAGGTGGACACCAAACTCATCCGCCTGGAAAAAGACCTTCCGCTAAATGCAGGTAAAGATCACCGGGCGGTCCAGGTGGCAAAAGCGCTCTCTGCTATGGCGTTTAGAGTGTACAGCTGCGATCGGTTCGGCTATCAGCTCACCTGTAACTGGATTAAGGACATCCAGTCGGGCTGGACTTCACAGGAAGAGGCAAAAGGAAAGAACTGGAGCTGGCGCTCTTATTTTCTTGAAAACCTTGCGCAGATGGAAGGACGCAAGGCAGGCATACTCTCTGACATGTACAGGGATATCGAAACCAATGAACTGATCAGAACCTATTCCTATCCTCTGGGAGAAAATGAATTTATTTTTATCGACCTTGATCCATCGTTTCTTTACGAGCGTGACTGGCTGATGTAATATACGATAGGATGCCGGGCAGGTTTTCTGCCCGGCTTTTCGGTTTGGTTACCTTCATAGCAGATGGACCGTTTTAAAAATGGATTCGGCCCCGGGAACCGTTCACGGTGTACCGGCCGGGTGTACTGAGGTATAATGAACATGAAGGCGAGGCTGAAGAGGAGAGTATAAATGAAAAAATGGATCGCTTTTGCGCTGCTTCTGACTGCTCTTGCCCTGTTGTGGCAAACCGATTTTGTCACTGCAGCAAGAAACAGCAATACAGAATTCTTTACAGATACGCTGTTTGAACAGTGGGGCCCTTTTCTTCTTGCAGTGACAATACCGCTTATGATTGTTCAGAATATTTTTACTCTTTTTCCGGTACTTCTTGTAATCGTGGTGCATAATCTTGCGTTCGGTTTTTTCTGGGGAAGTATTTTCAGTCTGGCTGGCACTGTGGCCGGGGCATTAGCGTGCTTTTATATCGTCCGCTATTTCAATGTAGGATGGGTACGGAAAGTGCAGGAGAAAAATGAGGAGAAATTCGAAAAATACTACCGCTGGATAAAAAAATACGGCGTCATGATGATCATTGTGCTCAGAAGTGTTCCTGTGTTTCCGAGTAATATTATCTCTGCTGCAGCGGCTTTTACGCCGATCGGCAGCAGATCATATTTCTGGTCCTGTGTATTCGGAAATACCTCCATGGTCTGGCTTCTCTCACTTCTCAGTGCTCCTGTATGGGCCGGAGATGCGGAGGGGAGTTTCGTTTCCTGGCTGCTGGCAGGGTATCTTGCCTACTGTGCCATGCTGCTATTGTTCTTTGTGCAGCAGGAAGTAAGCAGCAGACGGATTCGAACGGTCAGGAAGCAGAGAATATCCTAATAAAAAGTACAGGCACACAAGGGCTTGTACTTTTTTAAAAACCAGTGATTTAGTACCATATTAGAAAAGGGACAAGAAACAGGAAGGGGAGGCTGATATGATTACTGCCGCATGGATTCTGTCTGCAGCGATTATCCTTATCGTGGTAACGGTGAGGACTGTTGAAAACAAGAAGAAAACAGACCCTTTTGCTTTTGAAGGAGAAAGAGAGAAGCTGCTGGGCAGCCTCGAAGAAACACGGCTCAGCCCGGCCATGGCAGTAAAACTTCTATCCAGGCGAGGTCTTTCATCAAATGATGTTACAGCAGGTCTGCTCCATGCTGCTTATAAAGGTGCAGTAAAACTGGAGTATGATCATACCGGAGGGAATCACCGGTTTTCAGACTCCCGTCCGGACAAGGAGCATGAACCTTTGACGGAGGATGAAAGATACCTTCTTGACTGGCTTTTGTACCGGGTCGGCCGGGATGGCCACTTCCATGTTGATGATCTGGCCGGCTTTACAGGGGACAAACAAAAGATGGAGCAGTATCTTCAAGACCTTTATGAATGGGAAAAACAGACTATTGCCTCTATGAAAGCCTTTGATCTGTACCGGCCTCTTAGTCTCCCGAGAATGATTCTGGCCGGTACAGGGGCAGCAGGCATTCTAACAGGAAGTGTTTTCTTATTTTTCCACCCATTTTCAGGAATAGCTGTCTTTCTCGCCGCACTATTCAGTCTTATATCGATCCGGTCTGTATCTCCACATACAGCGGCGGGAAGAATGGAGGAAGCAAGGTGGCGGACCTATTACCGGATGCTAACGGACATAAATGCTGAAGAGATAGGCAGAGAGCACCTCTCATCCGCCTTTATTTTTGCGGTTGCCTTCAAGGTTGTTGACCGGTTTTTTACCGCTTTTCCGATCCAGGAAGCCGGGGAACTGAAAGTAAATGAGGAACCGTTTCCTCTTTATTACTTCGCCCCTGCCGGATCCTTTGTGCTTTCAGCAGAAGGGATCAGAATGTATGAGGAGCTGGAACAGGGATTTGACCGTGTTGAAAATGCCCCTGTCGCCATGACCGATTCAGACCTGCCTGACGGACTTGATTGACTTTCAATCAGGTCCGTTTTAATACGCTCCTCTAAAAAGAGTGTTGTTTTTACGCTGCAGGCTGACGCTTTCTGCGGGCATGAAATTGTTCACCTGGTACTTGTGTTGTTGCACGCAGGCAGTGAGACTCCTGCGGCAATGGAGGCCGGGTTGGAACCCGCAGGCTCAGCCGATGAGGCTTGTCGGCATCGCCGCAGAAAACGAACGGACGGCGTCAAGTGGAGCTTCTTATCCTAAGCCTCTTGTTCTGCAGCAAACCGTTTCATGACAATCTCGTGCAGCGGTGCCTGTGTAAGCAGGTACAAAGGGTGCCACAGGGCCGGTGAAAAGAATGTCAGGGCTGTGTATACTCTATTTTCTTTCCGGTCGAGTAAAAAATGGAAATAACCGCTCTGGTTCATTTTTTCACGAGAAGCCCCCCGGTGATCCGGTACAGCCCTTCTCCGGGGTTCCCGTCAACTGCCGCCCTTTTCATTGTAATTAAAGGCAAACCGGCGGAAGATATAGTAAAATGAGTATCAGTGACTGCTGCTGAAACGGTATGGAGGGATTTTTTTTCGAGCCATGCCCCGTAATGTCTTATATGATCGAGGCTGGCAGTGAAAACAGAGGGCCGGTACATCTGGACTGATGTTGCTTTCCCTCCGCAAGACCTGCTGCGGGTCCCGACCGACGCCGTGCAGGCAGAAAGAAAAATGATTTCAGTTTCATACTCTTCGCCCAGTGCTTCAAGATAGTGTTTTACATACAAAAGCAGTTCTTTTTTACCTGCGATCCGGCCGCTGGGTAGCGGGAGCGTATCCAGATAAACTCTGTCGTAATGCTTTACAAGACGTGCAAGACTCTCCGCATCGGGTACAAACACTGTTCCCGGGCAGAGGCTGTAAACGGACAGACCTCCCTTGTGTTGCGGGAAGTCCGCCGGCTTCAGTGCGGTAATAAGCGCTTCTTTTTTCACGATGGACAGCCCCTTTCCGACCAGGTCCCGCCAGGAAAGCGATTCAGTATTATCATAGCAGTGACCCGCCGGTTGAACAATTCCGGCTTAACGCATAATCACATGATCAGGGAGGAAAAAACGATGAAAACTTTTAAACTCTGTTCACTTGCAGTTCTGTTTGACGATGAGCATGGTAAGGATGAACTCAAAGGAAAACAGATTCCGCTGGTGGATGGCCTTATCATTAATAAAGAGGAAGCCAATAAGAACTGGCTTGTAGAAGCGGTTCTGGATAAAAAGTGGCGCCGCTTTTTTGAAGAGTATCAAGAGGCAGATCAGCATTTTATGGCTGAAGTGACAATCACGAAAAAAACGAATGATCCTGCGACACTTGTCTGCTCAGTCAAGTCCGTAAATGATCTGACTCATCATCTGAGCGTTCACCTGGACGGGGTAATTGTAGCAAAGAAAGACGACCTTTCCGATATGCTTTTGAAAACGCTTGTTTCTGAAGGGTTTGAGGGGGAAGCGCTGTACGAGGAATTTAAAAAGAGAAAGCGGGACCGCGGGCAGGCTATTCAGGGCATCCTGACGACTGCATACGAGCAGGTAAAGGAAAAAGGGTATGTTGACGGAGATGAGCGGAGCAAGTAAAGGCATTCCGGCCATCCTGTTATTCAGACGGAGGAGAGGACCTGAATGAAAATTATTGATGCACATATTCATTTTTCCCATATTGAAAGCTTTCATCATACTGCAGGAAATCTCTCCATGATCGATTATTCGGAGAAAGGATATGAAAAAGAATTTACAGAGGCTGGCGTGGTATTTTCGATTGCCATGGGACTGCGTGAAATTGAAGGCGGCGAGGGCTTTCCCGACCGTGCCCCTTCAACACCGATGGGGATCGATCTGGCCACCCGGATTCCCCGCGGAATGGCCGTCTGCCAGGGAGTGAATCCCTACCGTCTCGAAAAGGAAGATCTGGAGCGGCTCGAACGGGAGCTGCTCAAACCTGAGACGGCAGGAATAAAAATCTATCTCGGTTATTATCCGTTCTACGCCTATGACAAAGTGTACGGACCTGTGTATGAACTGGCAACAGCTTATAACCTTCCAGTCGTCTTTCATACAGGTGACACGTATTCCGAGCGCGGGCTGCTGAAATACGCCCATCCCCTGACGATCGATGAAACAGCCGTGGCAAACCGGAACGTCACCTTTGTGATGGCCCACTTCGGCGATCCGTGGATGCTTGATGCAGCCGAGGTGGTCTACAAAAACCGAAACGTCTATGCAGATTTGTCCGGCCTGATTGTTGGGGAGGAACAGGAGGCAGGAAGAATCAGAAATACGCCTCATTTTTTTGATCACTTTAAACATGCCCTTGCCTTCTGTGACAATTACGACAAGCTGATTTTCGGCACCGACTGGCCGCTTGTGAGGGTGCAGCCGTACGTGGATTTTATTCGTGCCCACATTCCTCACGACCATCATGAGGACGTGTTTTACAATACGGCACTGCGTGTGTTCCCGAAAATCAGGCCTCTGCTGCCGGACCAGTCCTGAAAGATTGATCGGATTGGCGGAAAAAACCGGCTTCGATCGTGTCGGCAACCTTATTTTTCAGGTGCGCATTCATGTATTTGGCGGTCAGGGCGTACCCCCTGAAAAAGATTGTATATTCGGAAAAGGTTTCATCTTTGCTGTTAAATTCCACTTTCAGGCCGAGTTTTTTCATCTGTACCTTTGTAAAGTGAAGCTCTTTTCCAAGGAGACGGATCGTCTGTTCAAGAAGATGAATGTATGGTGTTTTCAATTTCACCGGGGCCTCCTGGATCCGGACAAGATCGCTTTCGAGCACCTTTCTGGCGAGTTCATAAAGGATATAGGTTTCGCTTAACCGTTCTTCTTCCACCGTCAGTCTGGCCATATATAACCGCTCCTTTCCTCACTTGCCAATTAATACGAACGTGCGTTCTGTTATTTATATTACCCTTATTTTTAAAAATGAGTCAAGAAGAAAAAGATTCCTGCTTGTTTTTCACGAACACGTCATCAATAATAAAAAGATAAGCATTTACATAAGCAGAAAAAGGAGTTTTTACAATGAAAAAATCAGCAAGACTCACATTAGGTACAATGGCTGCCGGAGCCATTCTTCTGCTCGGCGCCTGCGGAGAAGGCGGAGACAATGGAGACAACGGAGACAATGCAGAAAACGGAGACAATGGCGAAACTGCTCAGGAAGGAAACGGAGAAGCTTCAGACTTCCCGCAGCTGAACGGTGAGGTGGCCGAAGACGAACAGGAGGTCGTCATGCGCACCTCCATGGGTGACATTCACCTGAAGCTGTTTCCCGAACGGGCACCAAAAACGGTTGAGAATTTCGTGACGCTGGCCGAAGACGGCTACTATGAAGGAATTATCTTTCACCGGGTTCTCGATGATTTTATGATTCAGGGCGGTGATCCGACCGGGACAGGAACCGGAGGAGACAGTATTTATGACGGACCGTTTGAAGATGAGTTCGATGAGGAACTGGTTCACCTGAGAGGGGCTCTGTCCATGGCGAACAGTGGACCGGATTCAAACTCAAGCCAGTTCTTCATCGTTCAGGCAGACAGTCTTGTACCTGAACTTGAAGAGCAGCTTGATGAACTCGTGGAAAACGGCGAGTATGATGAAGAACTTGCCGAAGCCTATAAGGAACACGGCGGCACCCCGCACCTGGATAACGGCCACTCCGTATTTGGGCACGTCATTGATGGAATGGATGTCGTGGATGAAATCGCCGCGGTTGATGTGGATCCTCAGGGCCGCCCGGACGAAGACGTTGTGATTGAAGAAATCGAAGTTATTGACTGAGTACAATAGATAAGAAACTTAGTAAAAACGAATGAAGTCGGCACAAAAACCGGCCTGATGAGAAGAGTGTGGGACAAAAGTAAAATGTTTAGAAGAAAATCCGAACAAAAAGCTGTCTGGCGTATGAATTATACACCGACTCCTGCGGGAGGAAAAGCGCAGGTGAGACCCCTGAGTAGCGAAGCACATAGAGGCTCAACCGCTTCCCGCGGAAAGCGGTGTATATTTCAGCAGCGATTGCTCTGCACCGCTTGCTGATTGTTCGGATTTTCGTTTATAAAAATACTTCTGTCCCAGCTTCTTTTTTAGAAAACAGTTCCAGTTATCGCATCCCGATAACGGAACTGTTTTTTTTTTGAGTCTCCTTTGCCCCTGCCTGATTGCTAAACCTCCGGGCTCAGCTGACTGCTCTCAGGTTTTCCCATGCGAAGCTGAGCCTGTAATTTTTGGTTGACCGTCTGTATGTTCTGGTGTACTATTTGATTAGTACACTAGAACATGCGGACTTGGGGGAAAATAACAGTGGAGAAATCAGTGATACTTAAAGGACTTACAAAGCGGATTGGAAACCGGGAGATTGTAAAAAACGTGAACCTCGACATTTACAGAGGAGAAGTGTTTGGCCTCCTTGGTCCAAACGGAGCGGGAAAAACCACCATCATCCGAATGATGACAGGGCTTGTAAAACCTAGTGATGGGGAGGTTACCATCTCCGGATACCCGGTTGGTTCCGAGTTTGAAAAGGCGATTGCCAGAACAGGTGCAGTAGTGGAAAATCCGGAGATGTACGGCTTCATGAGCGGGCTTGACAACCTCGTTCATTACGCACGGATGCACAAGGGAATATCAAATGAGCAAATTAACGAGATTGTGAAAGTAGTTGAACTTGAGGAGCGGATCAAAGATAAAGTGAAAACCTACTCACTCGGCATGAGACAGCGGCTCGGACTGGCGCAATCCCTCCTGCACAGTCCTGAGGTCCTTATTCTGGATGAACCGACCAATGGCCTCGATCCAGCCGGTATAAGAGAAATGAGGGAATATCTCAAACGGCTCGCGAAAGAAGAGAATATCTGTGTGATTGTGTCGAGTCATCTTCTTAGTGAAATGGAAAAAATGTGCGATCGGGTCGCTGTGATTCATAAAGGTGAATGTATACGTATAGAAGCTCTGTCGGAGTTAGCCGCCGGAAAGAAAGAGAGCTGGTTTATTTCCATTGAGGGAAATCCGGAAACAGCTGCGGCAATCCTGAAAGGGTGGGCGGTACAGACAGATAAAAACGGCATTGTGGTGAAAACAAACAGAAAGAACATCCCTGACTGTCTAAAGTTGCTGATCGCGGGTGATGTACCGGTGTTCGAAGTAAGGCCGGAAACAAGCGGCACATTGGAAGAGGAATTCCTATCCATTACAGGAGGGAGCACAGCATGAAACAGTTCATCAATCTTTTGAGAAATGAATGTATGAAAACAAGTAAAAGGACTGGTACAAGGGTAATGGTGGTTCTGCTGCTGTCGGTCGTTCTCGCCGGTGGTCTGATTACTAAATATCTGGTTCCCCATGAAGAATCCTCTGGAGGCTGGGAACAGCAGCTTGAAGAGCAGACAGCAGGTCTTCAAACCGCGCTTGCAGAGGAGGAAGGAACGGAAGCCGCTGCCAGAATTGAGGAGCAGATTGCCTTAAATGAGTACTATCTTCAGACAGGCACAGAACCATTAACGTCTTCTGACACATGGTCGTTTTTTATTGATAACGGCATGGTTGTAAGTCTCATCACTATGTTTACAGTGATCGTTGCAGCCGGCATCGTATCCCAAGAGCACAGCAGTGGTACCATCAAGCTTCTGCTTGCAAGGCCCGTCTCACGATGGAAGGTTCTGTTCTCGAAATGGGCAGCTGTTATTGTATTTGCTTTTTTCATGACAGGCTTGTTCATAACCGCCACCTTTCTAACAGGACTCGCTCTGTTTCCGGACGGGCTGGCTGCTGACAGATCAGTCGAGATGGTAAATGGCGAAATCCGCGACTGGTCTGCACCTCTTTACGGTCTTACCGTGTACGGCCTGCAGTTTGTTGAGGTCGTTATTTACGGTACCATGGCCTTTATGATTGGCACAGTCTTTCGTAATCAGGCTCTTTCAGTTGGAATCTCACTTACCGCTTTATTTATGGGAACGCAGATTGTGTTTCTGTTAAGCAGCTACGAGTGGGCAAAATATATTCTTTTTGCCAACACGTATCTGATTCAGTATCTTGATGGAGCACCGATGATCCCGGCTATGACACCTGCTTTTTCCGCTGTCATGCTCCTCCTTTATGCGGTTATCTTTTTGGGTGCGACTTTTACCGTGTTTTCAAAAAGAGATGTGGCTGACTGACGGGTCTGCTACAATGTAGAAAGACTAAATACCTCTGTAAAGGAGGCGTGCATACGTGACGATGACATTTGACCACAATCGTCCGATTTATCTGCAGCTGATGGAACAGATTTACGGCGATATCTGCAGCGGCGAGCTCCTGCCCGGCAGCAAGCTCCCGTCTGTAAGGGAAATGGCGGTAAGCGCCGGTGTGAATCCGAACACAGTTTCCCGGACATACATGGAAATGGAAAGAAAAGGTGTAGTGGAATCAAGGCGCGGACAGGGTACATTTGTGACTGGTAATTCCTCTGTGATCCGCAATTTGAAGAAATCTGCAGCCGGGAAGGAAACCAAGAGGCTGATTGACGTCCTGCACCGATACGGATACAGCCGTGAGGAAATGATTGCGCTGGTGGAAGCAGAACTGAACAGGAAAGGAGAACCGGACACATGAACCATCCATTTATAGATGTGAAAGGACTCACAAAAAAATATCGCAGAAAAACAGCTCTGAAAAAGATCGACCTCACAATCGACAGCCCGGGCCTGATTGGTCTTGTGGGTCCGAACGGAAGTGGGAAGTCAACGCTGTTAAAAACGGCAGCTGGTCTGCTCAGGCCGGGAAAAGGCTCTGTCACAATTCTCGGTGAGACAGTCTCAAGAAGAATTGCTGATCAGGCTGCTTATCTGGCGGAAGTGGACTCCCTGTACGATTATCAGACAGTCCGGCAGGCAGTTGTCTTCTTCAGCCGGGTATATCCTGATTTCTCAGTTGAAAAAGCAGAAAGCCTGCTCGGTGAACTGAAAATTGACACGGGGATGAAAATAAAGAGTCTTTCCAAGGGAAACCGGGCACGTGTGAAAATTGCCGTCACCCTTGCCCGGGATGTGCCGGTTCTCCTTCTTGATGAACCACTCTCAGGTCTTGATCCCATCGTTCGGGAGGAGATTTTGAAAATGATTATCCGGCACACGGACTTAAACCGGCAGGCGACCGTTATTTCCACACATGAAGTGGCAGAGGTGGAACCTTTTCTTGATTATATTATTTTTGTCAAAGACGGCAGCATTCTCTTATCCGAGGATGTGGAGACGCTTCGCGAAACGAGAGGCCAGAGTGTCGTGCAGGCGATGAGGGAGGTGCTGTCATGACCTGGCTTGCCCTTGTCGCTAAGGAAGTCAGGCAGAACATGTTTCTGATGGGACTTCACGGGGGACTTCTGGCGGCGGCTCTGATTATAATCTGGTACAACGGGGACCGCAGCGCCGGGATTGGCGCACTGCTGTTAATCGGTGTTCCGCTGATCATCGCCCACGTGATTTCGGTGTTTCTGTATATCCTTGCTTCCATGAGAAGAGAATGGAAGGACCGGACTGCGTACATCTGGATGAATCTTCCTCATTCGGGGATCACAATTCTTTCGGCAAAATTTGCTGCGGCATTTCTTGCAGGTGCATCGTTTTTGTTTCTTACAATGCTCCTGATCCTGGGACTGATCAATCACCTGGAACCGCTGCTTGCTGCGGCGGGGCTTGACATCCTGGTCCAGCTTTATAAGGATTACGCTGTCTGGATGTATACTTTTATTCTTTATGGTGCCGTCCAGATCGGCCTGGCTGGTTTATTCATTTATGTTCTTCATAAAGTAATCCGCCCATTGGGCTGGCTGATTGGGATTGTGATCACCTTCGGGGCCAACTGGCTCTGGTCGTTCATCACAGATACGGCCGTGTACAGTACCATTGCCTACAGGCTGCCGATGCTTACCATTGAGAACGTTCCTGAAGGTGTGATGGTTGAGATAGCGGGGGTCCACAGTTCCTACAACGCGTATGATCAGATCATTGAAATGGCATACCTGGGTCACACGATCATTGAAGTGGTTCTGATGGCAGTTATCTTCTTGGCAATCTGTCTTCTTTTTGATAAAAAAGCGGAAATATAAAAAAACAGGTGCTCTCCCAATCGGGAAGCACCTGTTTTTTATGTAGCTTTTCCTGTCATTAATCACGGATTGTGTAATAAATCATAATGATAATCGTTGCAAAAGCCATGACGGCAAGCGGGAGCTGGGTAATCCAGCCAACGGCTTCTTCTTCCCCGTTTCCATCTCCGTTTCCGGCCGCTGCCGCGGTAATAACAGGAGTCAGAAGTGCAAGTGCAAACACAATCATGGATGAGAACCACTTTTTCAGCGACATACTGATAACCTCCTCGCAAAACAGTTCGTATTCAGGCGATCATATTTTATTATATCCCGCTGTACGCGTAAAGGCAAAGGTTGTCTTAAAGTTGAAAAAAACATTCACTTTGCAAGGGGAATCAGGACAGATGACGGTACATTCAGTGCTGATCTGTCATATAACAATAGTGAAAAGAGGAACTGTTTCGAAAAAAGATGTTTAATTAAAGAATGAAAAAGGTAAAAAACAACTAACTGTTCCATAATAGGTGTTGAAAAAGTTTTGTTGTTGTAATACAATCAGTGTAACAAACAAGGAGGGGTTAGCATGATCATACCGAATAAGGAATTTTTTCAGAATCTTCCGCCGAAAGAGTGTTCAAAATGCGGAACTGTGATTGAAGAAATGGCCGACTGCTATTATCATCAGTGTGACGACTGCCTCAAGGAAGTAAAATAACTGTAAAGAAAACCGTTCTCCCTTCTCCCGGAGAACGGTTTTTTGTCTGGAAAGAAACTGTGCTGAAAAGGATGAAAGAGACTTTTCGCGAATTAAAGATAAAGACAGGGAAGGGGGGGCTTTGTATGATCGTAAGGCAGGATGAGGAAGGCCTGTCATTTTTCGAACAGGACAGACATGCGCATCTGTCAGGTGTTTTTGCCGCAGCATGGAATGAGGATCTGTTTGCAGGAACGGCTTGGAAGGATAGCGTCTGTCTCGCTGTCACACAGCACGACCGGGGCTGGGCATCCCTTGACCGGGAGATAGTAACGGACGGGGAAAAAGGGATGCCTTTGTCATTTACCGACTACCCGTTAAAAAGGAAAATAAGCGTCTATAAAAGCGGTGTAGATGAATTACTGCGAATGGATCCCTACAGTGCTCTTCTTGTAAGTCTGCACTATGCGAGTTTTTTTAAGGGGAAAAGAGATCCAGACGGGACTGCATTTATGATAAGTGAACAGAGACGTCAGCAGCAAATCCGAAAGCACCTCGGTGCAAATGGACCTTCAGAAGAAGCTCTTTCCTTTCATTTCGACCTGCTGCAGCTTTGTGACAATCTGAGCCTGTATCTGTGTATGAACAGGTGGGGCGTAAAAAAGGAAGATGAGATGCCGTGGTTTAAAAATGGATTCCCTCAAAGGCTCGCTCCACTGCGGGGCAGGGTGATGGAGGCCAAATTCAATTCAGCAAACACCGTTACAATCAGCCCTTATCCGTTTTTGAAAGATGCAGTCAGCGTGACCATCCCATATAAATATGTCAGAATGAAGGATGTTAACACAACGGGTTCCAAAGTATGGAATAAAGCATACGAACGTGCCCCTCAGTTGTATCACTCCATTGCAATCTGCCGGTAAAGGAGACAGAGCTAAAATGAGTAATTCAGATAGAGTATTTGTGGATCGTGCAGAAAAACTTGCCCGATCGTTTTTTGAAGGAGACGCCACCGGACACGACTGGTATCACACGCACAGGGTCAGAAATACAGCCGTTTCTCTTGCTGAGAAGGAAGATGCAGATTTGTTCGTCTGTGAGATGGCTGCTCTGCTTCACGATGTTGCAGATGATAAATTTTACGATGAACCAGAGCGGGGGATGCAGTTTGTACAGAGCTGGCTGGAAAAAGAAAATGTTCCAAAGGCAGCCCAAATTATCAAGGCAATTGAGACTGTTTCCTTTAAAGGCGGTACCAACCGTGCACCTGACACGATTGAGGGCAGGGTGGTGCAGGATGCCGACCGTCTGGATGCCATCGGTGCCACCGGGATTGCCCGCTGCTTTATGTATGCCGGGGCGCACCAGGACCCGATGCACGTCCCTGAGCTGCCGCCGCGGACAAATATGACTGAAAAGGATTACAGAACGGGAAAATCGACTGCAATAAATCACTTTTATGAAAAGCTTCTTACCCTGAAAGAACGGATGCAGACGGTGACGGGAAAAAGGATGGCACAGGAGAGGCATGCGTTTCTCGAGACGTTTCTGGACACCTTTGCTGATGAATGGAATGGGAAAAAATAGCATTACGAACGTTTAAGCGGTCGAAAGTTCGGGGAAATACATACTTAGACCTTAAAAATCGCATAGTAAAAGATGCGATCCCAAACTGAAATGCAGAGAATAACAGCTTATTGACTAATTATGCATATCCTAAAAGAGGTGAAACAAATGCGGCTTAAAGATGTGAAAGTACTTACTGTGGTGGACGATGAGTTTGAAGATCTGGAATTGTGGTATCCGATTTACCGCCTTCGTGAGGAAGGGGCGATTTGTCATGTTGCCGGAAAAGAAGCCGATCATACTTACACTGGTAAGTACGGTGTTCCGGTTAAAAGTGATTACAGCTTCGAGCAGATTGAAATCAGTGAATATGATGGCATCCTTGTCCCAGGAGGCTGGGCTCCCGATAAACTCCGCCGTTACGACGAAGTGCTTGATATGGTCACTTTTATGGAAGAAAAAAAGCGTCCGATCGGTCAGATCTGCCATGCAGGTTGGGTACTGATTTCGGCTGATATTCTCAGGGGAAAGCAGGTAACAAGTACCCCGGGGATTAAACACGATATGATGAATGCCGGCGCAGAATGGCACAACGAAGGCGTGGTAGTAGACGGACATTTGATATCAAGCCGTCGTCCGCCGGATCTTCCTGCATATGCGAAAGCTTTTGCAGACGCGCTTGCTGATTCCGAGTAAACGGCATCCGCTTCAGAGCTTTTTCAAAAGGCTGGCGGATCTGATCACCATTGACTGAAAGGAGCACTGTCATGTCCTGGGAACGAGATATATCATGGACCGGAACGCTTGCGGAAAGTCTTCCGGGGCTTGAGCAGACCAATCCCCATTTGAAGCTTCCTGAACTGGATCATTATTTGAATTATTATCAGTACAACATGAAAAAGACAGCTGCTTACCGCTGCGGCAGAATTACCACGGAGCGGTCCTCTGTTTTCGTTCAGATTTTTACACCGCCGAAACCAAAAGGCACCGTTCTACTCATTCACGGCTATATGGACCATTCTGGTGGTCTGAGTACAAGTGTGAACGGTTTTCTCGAGCAGTCGTATGAAGTTATATCTGTTGATCTGCCGGGTCATGGCCTTTCGGACGGAGACAGAGGGGCGATTCGTGATTTCTCCCACTATGTTGACGCAGTAAAAGCGGGCTGGGATGAGGCACAGGTTTACAGGTCAGAAGGGCCGGTTTATGGGCTCGGCCACAGCACCGGCGGAGCCGTTCTTTTTCACGGGGTGAGTGAAGGAGTGATCTCCATGGAGGCGCTCATGCTGGCTGGCCCTTTGTATCATCCTTATCAGTGGAAATGGGTCAGACTGCTTTTGCCTGTAGCCAGCAGATGGGTAACGAAGAAAAAGCGCCGTTTTAAGCAGAATTCAAAAGATGAGCGGTATCATCAGTTCTTAAAGCATGATCCCCTGCAGGTTCAGGAGCTGCCCACGTCATGGCTTATGGCTCTTACCGAATGGCAAAAAGATATTCTTTCCTGTTCCAATGTAAGCGTTCCAGTCTATCTCCTCCAGGGGACGAAGGACACGACCGTACAATGGGAGGAGAATGTCGAGTTTTTCAGTGACAAATGCGACGACCTCCAGGTAGCGCTGTTTGAAGGGGCCGGTCACCAGATTCTTAATGAAAAGCAGCCGATCAGAGCCCTTGTATTTGAGCGGATCGCTGCCTTTATGAAGATGACCGGTAACCATAACCGGCCTGGTGTAACGGAAGAAACAGGAGACTGATTAAGCCCGGTCAAGGGCGCAGCCACGGTCCTCGTGGCTTTTTTGGTACCACCGAATGTAAAAAAGAACTAAAAAAGAAGTCAGAGATATGCTAATATGGAATCATTCTGTTAAACTTGTTCCATAGATACAAAGGTTTAATCCGGTTCAGACTTGAATGAATTATTTATCATATAAACTTACACCAAGCAGGTGATCGAGTGAAAAATGAACGGCGAGATTTTGTAGAAGCGCTCCTTGCAGGAGACCAGGGTGAGTCATTCCACATTGTGAACAGGCTCAGGGAAACCCAATCCCGTCTCAGCATCTATCATAATCTGGTTACTCCGGCAATGTATGACATTGGCCGCCTGTGGGAGGAAAACAAAATCTCTGTTGCCGATGAACATCTGGCAACCGGCGTGTGTGATTTTGTACTTTCCCAGACCGAGTTTGACCTGGTCCAAAAACCGCTAAGCAGTAAAAAACCGAAAGCAATGTTCTTTTCAATTGCGGACGAGTGGCACCAGCTTGGCATTAAGATGGTCTCTATACTCTTTAAGGAACATGGATGGAATGTCCGTTACCTGAATGCAAATCTGCCGCAGGATCACGCGCTGAATAATGCAAAGGTGTGGAAGCCGGATTTAATCGGGATGTCCATTTCACTTGCGTACCGTGCTCCTGATTTATCGGGGTATATTGAAGCGTTTGAAAAACTCCCATCCAAGCCAGCGATCATGATCGGCGGAAGAGTAATGGCGAATTATAATTTGTCTTCAATTGTCTCCCACAATACGCTGGTCATGAAGGACCTACCTGAATTGAATGACTGGCTGATAATGAATAAACAAAACAGGCGGGATGGAATCAATGCTAAATCAAATACCACTTCCCTATATTAGGATTAACTCACAATTTGATATTCTTCATATTTCCGATCGTGGCAAACAGGAGTTTCATGGTGTTGGCTCCTTTCTTGACATGATTGACCGTGAAAGCCGGGAAAAGGCGAGAAAAACACTCGAAAAAAGGAAGAATTCGTTTTTCCTGGAACTGAATCTGCAGACAAAAAAGCAGCCGATTACCCTGTTTGACGTTTATGGGCATTGGAATGGAAACGGGGAAGCGCACATTATTATCGTCTCAAAAGACGGGCGGATGCAAAAAGTCGAATCCCAGCTGCTTACGCTTCAGAAAAGGTTAAGGAACACGAATTTTGAGCTCTATGAAAAAAATGAAGAGCTTGAGGAATCCATTTTACGAAACAACAGCCTGTCTGGTCCCTTTATTACACTAAGCGATGAAGTCGCTCTCGTGCCCATCTATGGTGACCTTCACGAGGACAAGCTGTTCGCTGTAAGAGAAAACATTTACAATGCGGTATACAGAGGCGATTATCAGAAAGTTCTGGTTGACTTTACCGGCGTTGGAACAATTGAGCAGGATGGTATTAACGGCATTAAGGAAATTATACTGACACTTGACTATATGGGCGTTGATGTGATTCTTATTGGCATTCAGCCTCAGCATGCGAGACAGATGAAGGTGTTTATGGATGATCTGCAAGTAACATGCATTCAGTCAGCGAAGGAAGCAATCCGTAGATTTTTAATTCAATCATAACATTCAGGATCACTCTCAAAAATGCAGGGAGTGGTCTTTTTTTAAGCTGTTTTCGTATAAATTGCTGCTTTTCCTTAAAATTGAAGCTGGCGGTGGCGAAGCCCCGAAGGGTGATTTTCCCGAGGAGGCTGAGGTGTTGCACGCGGAAAGCGTCTGCCTGCAACGAAAAAATAACAATTTTTCTGAAAGCAGCTTTTATAAATGATTATTTAACCAGGGGGGATGACAATGGCTGTTGTTGAAAGAAGTAAGCCGGGTAATTCGAAAACAAAACGTGCTTTACAGGTGTTCGCTCTCATTCTTTGCATATGGATGGGGATTTATTTGTTTCCTGTCAGTGAGCGGCCGCCTCAGCCATTTTTTCAGAACCAGGAAGGCCCTCTTGTTATCGCCCATCAGGGAGGAGAACATCTGGCCCCCTCCAATACGCTGGAGGCATTTGAAAATGCCGAGGAGCTGGGAGCAGATGTGCTGGAATTCGATGTACATATTACTGCAGATGGTGTACCGGTGGCGATTCATGATGCAACGGTAGACAGAACCACAGACGGCACAGGCACGGTGAATGACATGACATTCGATGAGATTAAAGTACTGGATGCAGGAGATTATTTTCAGGATTCGAACGGGGAGTACAGTTACAGGGGGCAGGGTGTCACCATCCCATCCGTGGAGGAAATCCTTGAAAATTTCGGTCATATGAAGCTGAACATCGAACTTAAAGCCACCAACAACCCTGATCAACATGAGGAACTCGTTCACTCTGTGTGGGACCTGATCAGAACATATGAAATGGAAGAAAAGGTGCTCATTGCAAGCTTTGAACAGGATTTGATTGACCGCTTTCGTGAGGTGTCCGGCGGGGCAGCCGTTAGCGGCGGAAGGCAGGAGGTTACAAGGTTCGTTCTTCTGCACAAATTATTTCTGAACAGTATCTATTCCCCAACAGTTGATGCCGTGCAGATTCCGGTGGAGGAGAGTATTTTTAATCTTGCAGACCATTCACTCATAAGAGGTGCCCATAACCGTGGAATGGAGGTCCATTACTGGACGATTAATGATGAGGAAACGATGGAAAAACTAATTGAGCTTGGGGCAGACGGCATCATTACCGACCGCCCGGATCTCCTGCTGGAGCTGCTGGGCAGATAATTCAGGATGCAGGTACTAATAAATCTCAATTCAGTATGCTTGTTCGATATTATTTATCTACAGATGTTCTCTTTTCCCGAGGCTCTCTGATTCCCTGTTCCACAGCAAGTTCAGAAGCCACCCTTGGGGCAAGCCACAGGAGCGGGAGAAGAATGAACGATACTGGTACAGCTGTAACTACAATAAACGACTGCAGGGCATTGACACTGCCCTCCCCAATATAAAGAAGAACTGAGGCAACTGCTCCCATAATACCTGCCCAGAAAACCCGGAGTGCACTCGATGGATCCCCGGTCCCCGTTACTGCCATTGATATAGTATAGCTCATTGAGTCACTCGTTGTTGCGACGAAAATGACGGTCACGATCAGAAATGCGACGGCAATGAACCATCCGGCCGGCAGTTGAGTGACGATGGCAATCATGGATGCAGGCAGACCACTTTCATTCAGGGGCTCAGAAACAGAACCGGAATTCAAGAGCTCAAGGTGAATTCCAGTACCTCCGACGACAGTAAACCAGAAATTGGTTACCACCGGAGCGATAACAGCCACCGCCACGACGAGCTCCCGAATTGTCCGGCCTCTAGAGATCCGGCTAATAAAAATGGCCATCATCGGACCGTAACCAATAAACCACCCCCAGAAAAACACAGTCCAGAAAGCCAGCCAGCCCGGGTCATCCCTGTAAAGGCTCATCGGCAGAAATTCGCGGAGGTAAACACCGTAAGAGCCGATAAACTGGTCAATAATAAAGCCGCCGGGACCGACGAGCAGAATGGCTACGATTAAAACGAAGGTGAATATAACGTTAAATCTGCTCAGAATCTGAATCCCTTTATGGATACCGGTAACAGCGGATACCGCTGCAATGCCCACCAGGCCAATGACGATCAGCAGCTGTGTCAAAAACGTATTCGGAATACCAAAAAGAACGTCAAGGCCGTATGCAACCTGCAGCCCTAAAAAACCGATCGGTCCGATCGTCCCTGCAGCTACAGCAATGATTGAAAAAGAATCAATGAGTGTACCCATAGGGCTGTTTTTCATCAGCTTTTCCCCAAACACCGGGTAAAGAAGTGTTCTTGGTTTCAGGGGCATCCCTTTATGATAATGTCCGTACATAAGTACGATGGCACCGAGCGTCCCGAGAATTGCCCAGGCCAGAAAGCCCCAGTCAAGAAATGAGACCGCCAGAGCAGGCGAAACGGCTTCCGGTGATCCGGGCTCGACCCCCCAGAACATCGGTGGCGTATCAATAAAATGATACATCGGTTCGGCAGCGGCCCAGAATACTCCGCCTCCGGCAAGGAGTGTACACATAATAATTGAAATCCATTTGAAGGTGCTCATTTCAGGTGAATCCAGCTTTCCAAGGCGAATTCTGCCTGTTGCAGTGAAGGCAAGTATGATAGCAATGATAAAGGTGGCCAGCATCAGAATCTGCCAGAAAGCACCGAAATAACCGGCTGCAAATCCGAACCCTGCATCTACCAGACCAGCAACAAAATCCACATCAATCAGTGCAGCCGCGACAAACAGAAACAGCAGACCTCCGCTAATGATCGTAACCGGCCAGTCAAAGCGCATTGTATTTTTCAAGTAAACGTCCCCCTGTTCATAATGACACTTCCTATTTATAGCGTCTGTTCTTTCACAGTCGTTTATACTACGGGTTTGACTGTCTCCTGTAAAGCGTCAGGGTAACCAGAGGAGTCTGTCATAACATTGAAAAACATGTTAAGATAGTACAGTTGACTAGAGGGTTCGAAATTCCCTCCCCTCGCAGCCAAAAAAACTAGGGAGTGAAAATGGTGGAATTTAAAATACCGGACCGGGTCGAAAAGCTCGGTGAAGATATTCAGAAGAAGGAACTCAGATATCACAGGAAACGTGTCGGCATTACAAAGGAATTTACGTTCGATGCCGCCCATCACCTTCACTGTTATGAAGGAAAATGCAAAAATCTTCACGGTCATACTTACAAGCTTGTGATGACGATTAGCGGCTATGTGGATGAGGTGGGAATCAGTGTGGATTTTGGTGATGTGAAACGAATCTACGAATACACAATTAAGGAGCGGCTTGACCACCGCTATCTTAATGAAGTGCTGCCGAAAATGAATACAACAGCAGAGAATATGATTGTCTGGATCTGGGAGGAACTTGATACCTCTCTTGAAAAAGAAGGTCTGAAATCCAAGGGACAGCGGCTTGAGGAACTGGTCCTTTATGAAACCCCGACAAGCTATGCTTCCTTAAAGAGGGAGTGGATGGAAGAAGATGAGTGAATTTGCCCTCCCGGATCAGGAAGAATACCTAAATTGGAAGCTTCCTATGGTCGAAATTTTTGAAACGGTGGAAGGGGAAGGCACGGCAGCAGGCTATCCGACTGTGTTTGTTCGGGTGTTTCACTGCAACCTTCGCTGCCACTGGTGTGACACGCCCTACAGCTATGCACCGGCAAAACCGGAATTTGAAGCGACCATCGGTGAAATTGTTGAACGTATTCGGGAGTTCGACAGCCGCTACATCTGCTTTACAGGGGGAGAGCCGCTGATTCACGGCAAAAAATCAGCTGCTCTGCTTAAAGCCATGGCTGCTATTCCTGAAATTGTTGATATTCACATTGAAACAAACGGGGCGATTGATCTCGAACCCTTTGAACACTTGCGTCGGAGCGATGCGGACACAGGAAAAAAAGCCCGTTATGTAATGGACTATAAACTGTCCGCTTCCGGTGAGCGAAACCGGATGATTCACAGTAATTTTACTCATCTGCAGAAGCAGGACGAAGTGAAATTCGTTATTGCCAACGATGAAGATTTTGAAGAGGCGAAAGAGGTAGTACGGACTGAACACAGGCAGGCTCATGTCCTGTTCAGTCCGGTCTGGGAGTCCATGCCTCCAAAAAGGCTTGTTGAAAAAGTGCTTGCCAGTAAGCTTTCAATGGTAAAAGTAAGTCTTCAGCTTCACAAAATCATCTGGCACCCTGATCAAAGAGGTGTATAAGGCTTTCCGCATTGCGGAAAGTCTTTTTTTCTGCTTTTTGGGGATTTGTGAATACGAAGACGAATAATCTGTCTTTCCCGTCGGAAAATAACATTGACTAAACTTCTGAGGGGTTGACACTTTGAAAAGACTGTTCGTTTTTTTATGTACATTACTCGTCGTATTGTCTGCATTTGGAGCGTGGGGTACAGGGGCCTGGGCAGAACAGGATACAGAACCTGAGTGGTGGTGGAAGAAAGACAAAACCGTACAGGAGCAGCCGCCGCTTAAAGGCGGCCCGGAAAAAGACATGCGCGATCTGACTCCGGTAAACAATAATGTCCTTGCCGAGCAGTATCCAGGGATCGTTTTTGTGAGGGGACCGGGCGACGCGAATCGCGTGGCTCTGACTTTTGATGATGGCCCTGACCCTGACTATACTCCTCTGATTCTCGATGTTCTAAAAGAATATGATGTGCCGGCTACCTTTTTTCTTATGGGCGCACGAGCAGCAATGAACCCGGAACTTACGAAGCGGATTGACAGTGAAGGACACGAGATCGCGAACCATACCTATTGGCACCCGGACCTCGTGGAGGAAGGAGAGGTGGATATCCTTGTAGAGGAGGTAAACCGGACAGAGGATACGCTTGCTGATATTCTCGGGTACCGTACAAGGCTGTTCAGGGCTCCGTATGGATTCCTTTACGAAGAACTTGTGGAGGAACTGGACAACCTCAACTACTCTGTCATCGCATGGGACGTAGATTCTCTTGACTGGGAAGACCTGACTCCTGAAGAAATCTCAGAGAATGTGCTTCCAATTGTTGTACCTGGTTCGATCATTCTCATGCATGATGGAGGTTCCCCTGAAACAGACCGGACGCAGACTGCTGAATCACTGAGGATCATTATCCCTGAACTTCAGGAACAGGGCTATGAATTCGTTACAGTATCCGAGCTGCTGAATATACCTGCAACGATGGAAGAAGCACAATAACACCGGCCTGAAAAAAACTGTTTTCGGCTGGATTGCTGTATTGAGTATGAAAATTTTTGAGCGAAAGGTCGCGACTCCAGCGACGAAATCTGCTTCACGAGCAAGCTTCGACGCAGATACATCCCAGCGATGCTGGCAGAGGAAGAAGCAGGAGTTTTCCGAGGAGGCTGAGGTGTTGCCCGCGGAAAGCATCAACCTGCAGCGTTTTATAACAACAATGTTTCCGAAAACCACTTTAATAAAGGGCTTCATTATCTTATTTCGATAATGGAGCCCTTTTTGCCGTGTTGTCTCAGAGCATCTAAAACGTGCGAAAGGTCGTTTTCACTCGGTCTTATTCCAGCCTCACTCGACTGACTCAGAGGATCATCGTCCATCGTGTTAGTACGACCAATGTATGATACGCTCTAAACAGAAAAGCAGACAGTTTTCATTCTTGACGAACGCCCTCCTGAAATGAATGAATCCTCTATGGGGATTGGCCAGGATTAAATCGGGGGATAGAATGAAAATGCAGAAATTGGGGGCTTTGAGCATGACAGTCAGACTTAATCTTCTTCTGGGATTGTGTATAGGGCTCACCTGGACTTTTCTCACAGCCCCGTCAATTATTGAACTTGCTCTGGTTCTGGCTTTTTTTATCCTCGTACCTGTACTTCTGTCTCTTGTGGCTACATCAAACCCGAAGTCAGTGTACCGAATCAACATATTGACAGCAGCCCGCTGGTCATTTCCATTTGCTGCGGCAGGGATGCTCTCTCTCTCAATGGAGACCGGCTGGCTGGCTGCTTCTGCTGCCGCTGTGTGGCTCCTGTTTACTATGGCGGCAGCAGGAAACGGTATCTTCCGTTTGCTGAATAGGGGAATCGGCCAGCCTGAGGAAGCAGTCATTGATGCCGGCCTTGCCTTTCTGGCTGTGGGAGGGGTCTGGCTGGTTCTTGCAAGATCAGGAGCAGCAGAATTAATGCCATACTCTTCCCTCACGATTGATCTGACGGCCATTCACTACCACTATTCTGCCTTTGTGCTGCCGATATTCACCGGAATGTTCGGCCGGTGGCTGTTTGGTTACAATACCCAGGCATGCGAAGTATTAAGAAGACGCCGTGCTTTTACAATTCTGGCAGCCGGTCTCGCAGGAGGTTCACCCCTGGTAGCACTTGGGATCCTGCATGGACCTCCTTTCGATTTGATTACATCTGGTGTTTATATTGTTTTTATTTACTGGTTATGTCTTTGGGTTCTTGCATCAGTGCTCAGAATTGGGTATGCGGCAGGACCTTTAGCAGGGATTGCCTCCCTGATCCTGATGACGACTATGGGAGTTTCCACTCTTTACAGCCTTGGGATGTATTTTGAAACTGCAGTCGTTACAATGGACGGGATGCTGCGCTGGCACGGCGCACTGAATGCATTCGGATTTTCTGTTCTTGGAACATTGGCATGGCTCATTGCACGTCCTAAGCCGAGATATGATGAGAAGGCCTTTCCTGTAAGCAGGGTGAGAACCAGAGGATCCACAGGAGACGGCAATGTCAGAAAAAGAGGCAGGGAAGAGCATTCAGAACAGGGAACAGGCCTAATTGCGGACTGGAATCTATTAAAAGGCGATGACTTTGATTCAGAGAAAATAAACACCGTTATCAGGGATTTTTACGTTCATACAGAATATTATGATCTTACAGCGGAAATATCATGGAAAATAGAGTTAATTGGACGGGCAGCCCGCTTTTTCACAAAAGGAGCAGGGCAAATTCATCTTCCTCTCTCAGGTCTGGAGGTTTTGGAAGGGAGCATCCTCAATGTTCCCGACCAGGAGGATAGGTGCAGAGATTTGAGGGCATGGATCCGGTCTGACAGCAGTACGGGAGAACCGGTCTTTAACGCATTTTATTCGACACACAGAACGAGAGAAACCGGCTACTTCAACATTGGACTTCCACTTCATCGCGGTATCATTACCAGGATCCTGAGGCCTGAAAATAAACCGGGAGGGGGCCTTGGTCTCACAAGCAGAAAAAAACCGGAGATGAGCGGAGATGAAGGGATCTATCTGACGGTAGGGCGTATGACCATAAAGCTTCCTCTTGAAGAAACATTCGAACTCACACATATAGGCGGTAACCTTAACGCGGTGCATGAAATTGCGCTTTTCGGCTGGTCCATTCTGAGGATCACATGTGAAATTACAAAGGAGGAGGCAGATGAAGAACTTTGACAGTTCGTTCAGTGAGCGTCAACTTGCAGTCTTTCGGAGGTGCATTGGAAAAACACTCATATCTATTGATACGGACCAGATGACTTTTTTTCACAATAGAAGCTTCGGTGAAGATTTTAATTTCTACTCTCCGGTCATCCTCCATTTCGGGGGGGATGACTACCTTCTGCTTGAAGGAGGAGAAGACCGGAAAGGTGATCGAGTGCTTTCTGTCAATAAACAAAACACACCTTCTCCTCTGAATTTCGCCTTTAACGAGTACGGCAATCACGAAAAAGAGGATGTGAGCGGAATTATGGTTCTGAAAACAATTAAGAACGTCACCCTGTACGCGTTCGGTGACGCACCGTCAGAAGGGACAGAAGAACTGGATACTGCCGTTGTTTTTGACCTTGAAGATAACAGTTGTCTCTGTTTTGTACCAGCAGCTTACGGGACGGGTCTTTGTGTTAATGACGTCCTGATTGCTCAGAAACTCGAGCACTCCTACGCGCGCTGGTCCGCGAAGTAAGGCTTTTCTTAAGGAGAGGTAGCAAGAGTGCCCCCAGGTTCTTTTCATGCAAACGTATATTCGCTATACTTAAAAGTACTAATCTTACCAGCCGGAGAGAAGGGAGAACGTGCATGTTTGGAAAAAAGGATCTGTCTGCTCTTTTGCAGGAACTCAAAAAAGATAAAAATGTCACGCACTGGCATGAAATAGACGAAAAAAGCGCCAGGACTGTACCGTTTCCTTCTTCAGTCGATGAAAGATTGAAAGAGGGGATCAGAAGAAAAGGAATAAAGGAATTATATACGCATCAGGCAAGCGCATTCGAAGCCGTAAACAGAGGTGAAAACGTGGTTGCCGTTACACCCACTGCATCAGGGAAAACGCTCTGCTACAATCTCCCTGTGCTTCAGAAGCAGCTTGACAACCCGGACAGCCGGGCTCTTTATCTGTTTCCGACCAAAGCTCTTGCGCAGGATCAGAAAAGTGAAATGAACGAACTGATTGATGATATCGATGTAAACGTGAACAGCTACACCTATGACGGCGACACACCGGCGAATATTCGTCAGGTTGTCAGGAAAGCCGGGCATATCGTGATTACAAACCCGGACATGCTCCATGCCGCAATACTCCCCCATCACACAAAATGGATCAGTCTGTTTGAAAATCTTGAAACCGTCGTAATTGATGAGCTTCATACATACAGGGGCGTTTTTGGCTCCCACGTGGCGAATGTGATCCGCCGCTTGAAGCGGATCTGTAAATATTACGGAAGCAGCCCCGCATTCATCTGTACGTCTGCGACAATCGCGAACCCGAAAGAGTTGAGCAGCGGTCTTACAGGTGAGGACGTAACATTGATTGATAATAACGGGGCTCCCCGGGGAAAGAAGCATTTTATTTTTTATAATCCGCCTATTGTAAACAAGCAGTTGAATATCAGAGCCGGGGCTACGAAAATCGTAAATGAGCTGGCCGCCGATTTCCTGAAGCAGAATATCCAGACAATCGTATTTGCCAGAAGCCGGGTCCGGGTGGAAATTATCTTAAGTCATCTGCAGGAACTCACCAAATACAGTCTCGACAAAAACAAAATACGCGGGTATAGAGGCGGCTACCTCCCGAATCAGCGCCGGGAAATAGAGCGAAGTCTCAGAAGAGGGGACACGCTCGGGGTAGTGAGTACCAATGCCCTCGAACTTGGAGTGGATATCGGTCAGCTTCAAGTGTGTATTATGACCGGTTACCCTGGCTCTGTTGCCTCAAGCTGGCAGCAGGCGGGAAGAGCGGGAAGGCGTCAGGATGAATCGGTCGTACTGATGGTTGCCAACTCCACGCCGATTGATCAGTATATCTTTTCAAATCCGTCATTCTTTTTTGAGGGGTCTCCGGAAACAGCAAGAATTAACAAAAACAACCTGGTTATTCTTGTGGATCATCTGAAATGTGCGGCGTATGAGCTGCCGTTCGAAAAAGGTGAAATGTTTGATGGAGTGGATGTGGAGGAGATTCTCGAATTTCTCGTCGACGAGCGGGTGCTGCACGCCCAGCGCAGCAAGTTTTACTGGATGAATGACGCGTTTCCTGCACACAACATCAGCCTCAGGTCCGCCGCTCAGGAGAACGTGGTCATTATTGACCAGAGTGATGTGGCCAATCACAGGGTAATCGGTGAAATGGACACGTTCAGTGCCCTCACGCTTCTACATGACGAGGCGATTTATCTGCATGAAGGCACGCAGTTTCAGGTCGAATACCTGGATTGGGAAGAGAAAAAAGCATTTGTCAGAGAAGTGGATGTGGAGTACTTTACGGATGCGAATCTGGCTGTGAATCTGAAAGTCCTGGAGTCTGATCTCCAGAAGGACACCGCTCACGGAACTGCAGAATTTGGCGATGTGATGGTTACGGCTATGGCAACCATATTTAAAAAAATTAAGCTTGAGACTTTTGAAAATATTGGATCGGGTCCCATCCACCTGCCTGAACAGGAACTTCATAGCCAGGCGGTCTGGCTGTCATTTCCACCGGATCTGGTGAATAGGTGGGGAGAAAAAACTCTCGAAGAAGCGCTTGCAGGACTTGCCCACGTCTGGCAGCATGTTTCCTGTGTGAGCGTGATGTGCGATAAAAATGACCTCCATGCGGTCCCCCAGATCAAAGCTGTCCACTCGGAACAGCCGGCCGTATTCCTGTATGACCGTTACCCTGGCGGGGTGGGGCTGTCAGAGCAGGTATACAAAAATCTTGACAGTACACTTGCGGCTGCCGAATCATTCGTCCGTTCATGCCCGTGTGAAAAGGGATGTCCGACCTGTACCGGCTCCGCAGCAGTAGAGTTTGATGATGATAGTCCTGCTTCGAAGTCTCTCGTCCTTAAACTTCTTGGCAGTAAAAGAATGGAAATAAAGTAAAACGAATATACTTTCAGTCCCGTAAACCTATGAGAACAGCCCTTAAACTGTCACTTTAAGGGCCGTTTCTTTATGTTGAATATTTATGCCTGCCGATGTGGCGAGGTATTAATCTCTGCCCAGGGAAGAGGACACGGCTTCAGTATCTATATCCTCCCTGCAGGCCTATTCTTCAATCCCTGTCTCCTTAATTGTAATGTCAACATCAATGTCCACCGAAACTTCAGGGAACATCTCATCCCATACTTCATCGGAAAAACCGGCATAATGACGGCGGACGTGATCACCGATCCCGGCTGGATCCACGTTTAGTTCCTGAAAATAGTCGATCAGCCTGTTCAGATCCTTCTTCAGCTGTTTTTGGGTGGCTTTGTGAATTTCCTTAACTTTCTCCTGACCCAGGGTGTGGCCGGAGTATTCACTTATTTTTCCCGCAAGCTCCACTTTCCCTCTGATCTCAGGGTTGGTGGAAGAGGGTTTTTTAACATCAAATGTGGTTCTGGATTCGATATTTCTAAGCATAGCGTATTCGTTATCCTCAGCATTGAGAACAACTTCATATGATCCGTCACCGAAACGTTCCAGAAGAATCTTAAGCAAAAAGCAGTCTTTCAGCTCCAGTTTCCCGGCCAGCCGATCTTCTTTTAACAGAGCCAGGCCGGTGATTTTCATTACGTTTCCTTCCTGTCTGAGGATGGGGAGAAACGGGTCACGGCCCTGGCCGTAGAAGTTGGATAAGAATACATGAAAGTTTGACTGGGGCATATTCTGCTGATCGATATTCTGTTCTATAAGATCGCTGATGTACATTGCGACATCCACTTCCAAAGGGTAGGTGGTTTCAAGAAGCTTTTTTGCTGAAATATCTTCTACGACAGCAAGCTGAATGCGCATGCCGATCCGCGGGTCACGTACAAACGTATCGACAATTCTCATCAGGCCCAGCTCTGTCAGCTTTTCGTCAAAAAGGACAGCGCTGACTTTTCCTGTATGAAGCGGTTTTGACGATTGGGCATCGAGAAACAGGCGGATATCCTTCGTTGTTCTCGAGATGGCACTGATCGCTTCGCTGCTGATCTCCTCGCCGGACCCGTACACAGGGAGGCTGATTGTGCCTTCAATGTGATTCTCATCGATATAGTCATATCCGATGGCGTGAATAATCTGCACCTCATCAAGAATATTCCGCTCTACACAGCCAGCCAGAAGCAGGCAGAGTACGAGGAGATTAACCAGCATGATCTGAGCGCGTTTTCCCATTGGATCTGAACCTCCTTATCACCATTGTCACGAGGAAGAGCGCGGGAAAGTAGCAGAAAATGATATAAAAGCCTGCCATGGACACGTTGGAATTCAGATTGTCGATGGCTTCCCTTGTTTCATATGCGATTGAGAAGAGGAACACTGCGCCTGCCGTAAAAAAAAGCGTTTGTTTATGTCTGGTCCGCAGCATCTTTTTCATTCCCCGGCTTACAACCCAGATACTGATCATAATGTTAGGGAGAATGACAAGCAGCCAGAGTGATATGCCGATGTATTCAAATCGCTCAATAAACGGGAGTTCCAGTACTTTCCAGGAACTGAGCGTTGGATAGACAACACGCTCGAGATGTTTTCGGCTGTAAAAAAGAAACGTCACGACAGCCACCATCAGATAAATCAGGATGGTAAGCCCATGTCCTGCCTGAGCCCATTTGTGACTTTTTCCGGCGCCGTTTATAAAAGGCAGATAAAAGGCAAGCGCTTCAAAGCCGATAAAGCTGAGCGTCATTGTCTTCATTGCGTTCAGCTGTTCTTTCAGTTCAAATTCCACCGGCAGCATCCGGTGATAGTTGGCAAACTCCAGAGGGGAAATGGCCGTCAAGATGAGAACGAATGGAAGGACCACCCCGAGGAATGCCATTCCTGTTACGACACGGAAGCCGTGATAAATACCGTAGACGATTACGAGAAGTATAAAAAGCGTAATCGGCCAGGTAATCATCGTGGGAAACATCCAGATCTGAATCACTTCCACATATGTTCTTAATACGGTAATTCCCATAAACAAAAAATATACGAGTAACCCGTAACTAAGCAGATCCCCTGCGATTTTTCCAAAGAAATTTCTGTGCAGATCAATTATATCTACAGGTTTCCCGCCTGCCATCAGCATCCGGTACATCATCCAGATGATGATATGGATGGCAGCACCTGTAAGCAGGACGGCGATCCAGGAATTGTAGCCGGCATCCATGGCAATGTACCGCTGGAATCCAAATACTCCAACGCCGACCTGCATGGCGTGTACGAGAAAAAACACATAAAAGGGAGATACATGAGACATCGTTTTAATTGGCACGCTCATATCCTGTCCTCCTTTTTAGTGGATATGCTCATCGATATCCGCCGTACGCTTCCCTTTACTGCGTGAGAAGCGTTCTTTTTTCTTAGTCTGGGTATGTTCAGGTCTGTCATACTGATACTTGAACGGCATCCTGAAGAAGGCATCCTTGAAATCTCTGAACCGAAACGGGTAAATCGGTTCAAGGTAGGGACGGCCGAGGGATTTAAGAGTAATCAGATGAACAAGGAAAAAGGTTCCGAGCAGGCTGATTCCGAGCAGCCCCCAGAGCTGGGCCATGAGAAGGAATGGGAACCGGATCAGTCTGATCGTATTACCTATTCTGTAAATAGGCGTTGTAAATGACGCCAGGGCGGCAAGAGCAACGATGATTAGCAGGACGTTACTTGTAAGCCCTGCTTCTACTGCAGCGGTTCCGATTACAATACCGCCTACTATACCGATTGTCTGACCGACTTTTGTCGGCAGGCGCGCCCCTGCCTCCCTGAGAAGCTCGATGGTTAACTCCAGAAAGATGGCTTCAATGATAGGAGGAAAGGGAATAATACTTCTCGATAAAATCAGTGTCGCCAGGAGATCCTGGGGAATAAGTTCGGCATGATAGGTGATAACGGCTACATACATCGGGGTGGAAAAAACCGAGAACAAGACGGCAAAAAGCCGAATTAGACGAAACCCGGAAGCCAGATGCCAAGGAATATAGTAGTCTTCAAACGCAGAGAAAAACTCCACAAGTGTCGTAGGAGCTGTAATGGCACTGGGGGAGCCGTGGGACATGACAGCAATTTTTCCTTCGGTCAGCTGCGCCGCTACACGGTCGGGACGTTCTGTATCAATCAACTGGGGAAACGGCGAATTATTATTGTCCTCGATAAACTGATTGATATAGGAACTGTCACTGATTTCATCATAATGTATCGCTGTGACACGCTGAATCATTGTCTGAACGTTTTCATCACTTGCAATATCGGAAAGATAGAGAACGGCCACATCCGTTTTGGAGATTGCTCCTACGGTTATTTTTTTGATCGTCAGGGTGGATACAGGCAGCCGGTTTCGTATCATATTGATGTTCATGTCGAGATTTTCCACAAAGGCTTCTTTTGGGCCGATTACGCTGTACTCCACTTCAGGGATCGACACTTCGCGATTCTCAATCGTCCGGACCGAAGCGAGAACACCGTAGGGCTCACCGGGCTGAAAACGAATTAACACCTTACCGCTGTTTAAGCCCTTTTCAAGATCCTCTGCATCCGCCACTTCAGCTATCTGCTTTAAGGGGATTATCCTTTTAAGGTCATCCAGTGAGAAGCACGTATTCTTTTGAAGCGGCTTTACGATCTGGTCATTGAAAGGTGCGGCATCACAAAGGGTGGAGTAATAATCAAGGTGATAAGTAAGGTTTCCGGGACCTTGAACGGTTTCACTCATAAAATCGTCCGATTCACGGGACAGCTTCAGAACGTCTTCAAATGACCGTGCAGGTGAACTGTTTTCACTCATAATGAAGTCGCTCCTTAAAATTTATTCTCGTGCTTAGTATGAAAGATCTGTGTGGTTTTCTATTCATTTCTTTTCATATACAATGTAATGAATGAAGGATAAGTAGGAGATGGTCGGTGTGAATCTAAAGGGGAAACTGAACCGGATGAAAGGCTACATAAAAACAGAGGAAACCGAGGAGAGAGGAAGGGCAGTGGCCAGGCCTGAGAAGGATCATGACGCTTCGCCGGGCCGGCACGGAGACAGATGGAAAGAACTCGGGTTTAAACCGCACTGGTTTGAAGGGGAATACTCACTTGTCCGCAGGAAATCCTACCCGCTGGATTACAGACACGGAAGCCGCAGGTTCAGTGAACTTCCGGAACTGAAAAAATCATGGGATCAGGCATCAGGACATCCTTTGGACCTGTCTGAAACCGACCCTGAAAGTCTGCTGTTTTTTGATACGGAAACTACCGGCCTTTCCAGCGGAGCGGGGACGACCATTTTTCTGATGGGTTACTCGCGAATCCGTGGGAATGAAGTGGAAGTGATTCAGCATTTTCTGCCGGGTCCGGCAGAGGAAGCAGCCTTTTTCCATGGTTTTCTAACGGATTTCAATCCAGATCACAGTCTGGTCAGTTATAACGGAAAAGCTTTTGACTGGCCGCATGTAAAATCCCGCCATGCTTTTGTGAGAAACGAAGTGCCGAAACTGCCTCTTTTCGGTCATTTTGATCTTCTGCATGCCGCCCGCAGGCTTTGGAAGCATGAACTTCCATCCTGCCGGCTTTCGATTGTGGAAGAAGAAAAGCTTGGCGTCCGCAGGGTAAACGAAACACCGGGAAGTCTTGCGCCGATCCTTTATTTTGAATATTTACAGCATCAGGACCCGGCAGAGCTCGAAGGTATATTCAGGCACCATGAACTCGATGTACTGTCGCTGATTGTCCTTTATGCGGAACTCAGTTCCAGGCTCCTGGTTCTGGAACCCTCCAGACCTTCCGAGCACTATCAAATGGGCCGCTGGTTTGAGCAGCTGAAAAAAGACCGTCATGCAGAGAATCATTACCGTGAGGCGTTAAAGGATCAGGCGTCTCCCGAATCCGCGGTCAGGCTCGCCGGCATTATGAAAAAACGGAAAGCCTTTACAGAAAGTGAAGAACTGCTTCTTGCATCCCTCCAGATCAGGAGGGGAGGATCAGCATTAAGAGCGGCTGCATATACAGAACTTGCGAAGCTGTACGAGCATCAGTTTAAAGATCTTGAGAAAGCGCTGGACTATGCGAAAAGGGCTGTCAGGGAAGTGCGGGAAGGAGCCAGGGCAGCCCGTACTGCCGGAAAAAAAGATCCTTCACTTGAAAAAAGAGCAGCCCGTCTTCAGCAAAAACTAGAAAAAGGAGCACACCGCTCATGAAAAATGAAAACGTGTTTAAAGAAGTCATGCGGAATGCCTTCCCCTTTGATCTGCTCACAGAAGAGCAGTTTGACATGGTTACGAGTGATGCAGTCAGACTGTCTTTTCGTGAGAATGAATTTCTCTTTCACGAGGAAGAGGAGGAAGTAGAGGTCTATTTTCTGCTCAAGGGGCTAGCAAAAAATGTGCTGCACCGTGAAGACGGCAAACAGTTCTCCGTCCGTTTTTATTATCCCGGAGATCTAATCGGACTCATGATTCTTCTTTCCGGCGGAGAAATGAATTTTTCAGTACAGGCACTGGAGAACTGTGAAACAGTCAAACTGAAAAAGCATACTCTCCTTAAAGTGATGACAGAAAACAAGCCATTTTCGGATACGATTCTGACAGGAATCGGGCAGCGTATGAAATCCCTTTACGATGAAATGAAAAAAGATCATTCCACTTCGGACAGTGAAAATGTCGCCCTCTATAAAACGAGAGTCCACACGATTATGGACAAACCGAGGTTTATTTATCCCGATCAGACGATCGTGCAGGCTGCAGGCACGCTGTCGGACTGGGGAGGTTTGGGACTGACTGTCGTTGATCAGGATCATCATATCAAAGGGACAATTACACAGACAGAACTGCTGAAAGCCCTGGCAGCGGACGGAGCACACCACCCGGTGAGTAAATGGATGGTAACGGACCCGGTGTGTGTTCAGGCAGACGCTTTCAGCTATGAAGTACTCACCTATTTCAAGGAAGACCGTATTAATCTCGTCCCGGTTCTGAATGGGGAAAAAGCTGTCGGGATTCTCACTGCAGAATCGTTTCTCAGGCTTCATGAATCGGAATATTTGAATCTCTATTACAATGTCAGTCACGCCAGGGACCTGAAAAGGCTTATGGATTTGTCTCCGAAGAAGAGTGAAAAGTTTCTTTCCTTTACGGAAGAGCTCCTTACCGAGCAGACGTACGGGACGGAAATGAGTGAATTTATCTCCAGATACAATGACCAGATCCATATCCAGGTCATTCGTCATGCGCTCAGGGAGATGAAGAAGGAAGGGTACGGCAGCCCGCCGGTTAATTACTGTTTCGTCGTCATGGGCAGTCAGGGGAGAGGGGAACAGGCATTCAGCACTGATCAGGATAATGGCATGATCCTCGATAATTACAGCCACCTTCCGAACAGAGAAGAAATCGAGCAGTACTTTTATACCTTTGCCAGAAAAATAAATGACGGGCTTGCTGCTTGCGGGTTTCCTGAATGTACAGGCGGCATCATGGCAAAGGAAACGAAATGGCGCAGAGCCATTGATCAATGGGAGAGGGAGGTGCTCCGCTGGCTCAGGGAAACGGACGGGGAGGAAGTGAGGGACTTCACAATTTTTATTGATTACCGACCCCTTTTCGGTGACTTTACTCTAGCAGAAGACCTGCGGGAACGAATAACCCCGGCGATTCAAAAAGGACGGATTCTTCAGGCTATGCTGATGAAGGACACGATTCGATTCCGGGTCCCTGTTCAGCCCTTCGGCCGGATCAGTACGAAAGGGAAACAAAGATCGATTAACTTGAAAAAAGGGGCAATCATGCAGATTGTCAACAATATCCGCATTTTTGCGATCCGTTATGGAATCAAGGAAGTGAGTACGTTAAAGAGGCTCTACGCCCTGCGGAAGGAAGAAGTGTTTCACCCCAGGGATGCCGCCAATGCCAAGCTTGCCCTTGATTATCTGTATCAGTTCAGAATCCGGGAAAACGTCAGACAGCTGCGGTCTGATGAGCCTTTAACCAATGAACTAAGACCTTATCAGCTTACGAAGGAAGATCGTAAACAGCTGAGAGAAGCCCTCCTCGTGGCAAAGCGGATGCAGCAGATGAGTGAACTGAGCTTTGCAAGAAACAGGGGGTTGTAGCCATGAAGGTTTCAATTCTTCACTATCTACGCTTCGTAATGGTCGATACGCACTTGTTTAATTCCATGAAACATCACTGGATCAGAAATAACAGGCCCCTTTATGAAGCGCTTATTGATGAAATGAATGAAATGAAGCCTGATCCGGAAATTGTCACGATGTCACTTGATGATTTGACGTATACAGTGTTCGATCTGGAGACAACCGGATTTTTCCCGAAAATGGGAGATGAGGTGATCTCAATCGGTGCAATGAAGGTAAACGCCAATCACATCCGCTTTCCCGAACATTTTTATGAAGTGGTGCGGCCATTTAAGCCTGTCCCGGAGGACGTACTGAAGCTTACAGGTCTGACTCCTCAGGAAATTAAAGAGGGGGAAGCTTTTCTGATCAGTTTTTTCCGGTTTGTTGAATTTGCATCGAACACCGTGCTTGTCGCATATCCCGCCAGCTTTGATGTGATTTTTTTAAAGGAGTTGACCCGCCGCTGGGGGCTTAAAAACTTTTCCCCCTTTTTTATTGATGCATGCAGGATCGCAAACTACCTGTATCCAAACGAAAAAAACAGCCTTGACCATGTGATCAGAAGACTTGGTGTGAAAAGCAGGCAGCGGCATCACGCTTTAAATGATGCCCACATGACTGCGGATGTGTTTTTATATCTGATTGATGAACTCAAGAAACGAAACATTACCACATACAGGCAGCTTGCAGACATAACAATGGATCGCAGAAACCCTGTTCTGCGACCCTGAATGTTTATTTCTCCGGCCTTGGACCCGGATCCATTCCTGAAGAAGATACGGTCATTTTCGGCATTACTTTTACATCACTTTGAACGCGGACCTGACAGGACAGACGGCAGCCTTCTTCAAGGGACTTGGCAATTTCTGCTTCTCCTGCAGGTTCAAATTCACCTTCGAGTACTTCTACGCGGCATGTGGTACACTTTGCTTTGCCTCCGCAGCGGTGAAGGACATCAACTCCGTTGTCTTCCAGAGCGAGAACGAGTTTGGTGCCTTCTTTTGTTTCAAATGGTTCAAAACCAGGTACATGAACTTTTGGCATGTTGGAAATCCCTCCCAGAGTATGTTGTTCTGTTTTTACAATTCCCCTGCGCGGGGGAAATAAACATCCGCCATATTTCCCGGGTGAGCGCAGGGATGTGTTATTTTCGACTGATTCTTTAAAATATGTAAGCGCGAACATAAGAATTATATCGAAAACATTCGAATTAAACAATTTTCTGCAAATAAACGGTTGTTTTTTTCGGGGGAAATTTTTACAATATAATTGTATTCATATTCAAGGTGGGAAGTAGAAATGAGAAAGATGATTGTAATTATGTTTTTTGCCATGATCGGGATGACAGTCTGGTTCATGACAGAAGCGAAAGACGGAGCACTTGAAATCCCGTTTGTCACCCTGTAAAGGATCCGGTTTACGGGTCCTTTTTATCGTGGCAAATTATAGACGGGAACGAGCAAAATTAGGTTTTATAACTAGTACATGTAGCCTCACCCTGACATACGTTGATAGTGTACCGAATCAAAAAGGAGGAATACAACGTATGTTTAATCGACCACGTCGTCATTGTCAGGTTATGCCGGCTCAGGTTCATCCGACAAAACAGCAGATGACTCACCAGTGCTGTGAGTACATTGTACCGGAAGTCCATCCGACTCATACTACAAATGTTGCTCATCATCTCTATAAGCATGTACACAGTTATCCGCAGACATTCTCACAGGTGGATCAGGTGTCTCATCAGCATTTCCAGGCAGGACCAGGCCAGCAGGTGGCAGGAGCGCAGGCGCAGCCGAACATGGGCTTTCCAGGCCAGGTAGCGGGAGCGCAGGCGCAGCCGAACATGGGCTTTCCAGGCCAGGTAGCAGGAGCGCAGGCACATCCGAACATGGGCTTTCCAGGTCAGGTGGCAGGAGCGCAGGCCAAACCGAACATGGGCTTCCCGGGGCAGGTAGCTGGTGCTCAGATGCAGCCGAACATGGGCTTTCCAGGTCAGGTAGCCGGTGCTCAGATGAAGGGCAAAGGTAAAGGCTGCGGCTGTTAATTATTATTGAACGGATCAGGATTTCCTGGTCCGTTTTTTTCTGAAAAATACAGGAGCTTACTGTGGGTAATTATAACATTTTTCTTATTTTATTCACCCTGTTCTGTGGTAAAATAAAAGGTGGAAGGTGATTGTACATATGTACGAAGTTCTTGCCGTAACAGGGTATAAACCACATGAACTGGGAATCTTTAATCAGAAGCATCCGCATCTGCCATATTTAAAAAAAGCGATTCAAAAGAAACTCCGGGCACTGAAAGAAGATACTGACTTCGTATGGCTTTTGACCAGCGGACAGCCCGGTGTGGAACAGTGGGCGGCAGAAGCACTGATTGGGCTTAAAGATGAGTATCCCGATTTAAAGCTTGCCACGCTCGCCCCCTTTTACAATCAGGATGAGCGGTGGAAGGAAGACTGGAAAACCGCCTATGAATTCATCTGGGAGCAGAGTGATTATAAGGACTTTATATCAAAGTGTCCGTATGACAATCCAGCGCAGCTGAAAATGAAAAATCAATTTATAGTGGAAAAGAGCAGTGCTTTTCTTGTATTATATGATGAAGCAACACCAGGTTCGCCCGATTTCTATCTGACGTATGCAAATAAGAAACACGAGGCAGCCGATTATCCCATTTTTTATCTTACTCCGGAGGAAATTGAAGATTCTGTCCGCGAGGAGCAGGACGGCTGGATTTAGAAACAAAATGATGACTAAACAGTTGAGGTGAGCGCAATGCAAAATAAAGTTGCACGGTTAACCCCAAAAGAAATTCTGGAAAAAGATTTTAAAACGAGTATGCGTGGATACAATCAGGATGAAGTCGACCAGTTTCTCGACCAGATCATAAAAGATTACGACGCCTATGAAAAAAGAATATCATTTCTTGAAAAAGAAACGGAGAGGCTGAAAAAGGATTCTTCAGCTCTCAGCGAACAGACGAAGCGGCACCAGCCGATAACAGCGGCCCCGCCTCAGGAAACATCAACACGTACGCAGCCGGCAGTCGGCAGCACCAATTATGACATTCTTCGCAGGCTCTCCAATCTTGAAAAGCATGTCTTTGGAAGTAAACTGAGTGAGTAAAGGATTCAGTACACCGTGCGGATAACTGAAGTTTATATTGACGGTGCAAGTGCCGGAAACCCCGGCCCATCTGGTGCAGGTATCTTTATTAAAACAGCCGGCGGTGATGTTATGCGCATTTCCGTTCCTCTTGGCAGTATGACAAACCATCACGCAGAGTTCGCTGCTCTGGTTGAGGCACTGAAGGTGTGCAGAAGAGAAGAACTGACGCTTCTTTCTGTCCGTACCGATGCCCAGATCGTAGCTGATGCAATGGAAAAGCGGTACGTTAAACGGGAAGAATTCAAGGTCTATCTGGATCAGGCCCTTACACTGGCTGATGAATTTGATTTCTGCTTTGTAAAGTGGGTGCCGTCCAGGCAGAACAGGGAAGCGGATGGTCTTGCCAAACGTGCCATTAAAATGAATGAACAGCCGTAGTACATTGACTTGATTTCAGTCTGTATTTTATGCTATACTAATCTTTGTCGCTATACAGAAACTTCATAAAATGTGTCCGGAACACTCGGGTAATCGCTGGGCTTTATGCTCAGAGGAAAGTCCATGCTCGCACAGTCTGCGATGACTGTAGTGATCGTGCCTGACCAATTCATAAGTCAGGGCAGCCAATCAGGCTGACGGCAGGGAAAAGGCCTACTTTCTTTTTAAGAATATGGCCCAGTACCCTTGAAAGTGCCACAGTGACGAAGTCTGACCTGGAAACGGGCAGAGTGGAACGCGGTAAACCCCACGAGCGAGAAACCCAAAATATGGTAGGGGCATCCCTTCGAAGGAACTGAACGGAGAAGGGGGCAGGCAGCTTGCCTGGAGACAGATGGTTACCACCGGAGTACGAGGGCTTTCGGCCCGCTTGTAGTACGATGGAACAGAACATGGCTTACAGAGCGCACCGGGCGCATTTTTGATTCGAAGCTGACTCCACGACTTCATGTCCGTGGAGTTTTTTACATACAACGCTTATTGTCCGGATTTTCCGGCTGTGAAAGGAGTTCTTCGAATGAAACCAACGTTAACACTAATTGCCACGGCCGCAATGGGGCTTGAGGCGATTGTTGCAAAAGAAGTCAGAGATCTTGGATTTGAAAATGTTGAGGTTGAGAACGGAAAAGTCACTTTTTCCTCGGAGCCTGAGGGTATTGCAAGAGCAAACCTGTGGCTCAGAAGTGCCGACAGGGTGAAAATTAAGGTCGGTGAGTTTAAAGCTGTCACGTTCGATTCCCTGTTTGAACAGACGAAAGCTCTTCCGTGGGATCAGTTTCTCCCTGCCGACGCTGAGTTTCCTGTGATCGGCCGTTCAGTAAAATCAGGGCTTTACAGTGTGCCTGATTGTCAGGCGATCGTAAAAAAAGCAGTTGTTGAGAAAATGAAACAAACGTATAAGAAAGACTGGTTTGACGAGACAGGTGGGTTTTACAGAATTGAAGTGGCGCTTCATAAGGATCTTGCCACACTAACGATTGATACGAGCGGGAACGGTCTCCACCGCAGAGGGTATCGGTACCTTCATAATGAAGCCCCCCTTAAGGAAACGCTCGCCGCTGCCCTGGTCCGCCTCACAAACTGGCATCCGGATCGCCCATTTGTCGACCCGTTCTGCGGTTCCGGAACAATTCCAATTGAAGCAGCGATGATCGGTCAAAACATTGCACCGGGTATTAACCGGGAATTTGCGTTTGAAGAGTGGGACTGGTATGACAGGAAATGGATCGACCAGGCCCATGAAGAAGCTGAAGATCTTGCCAGGTACGATCAAAAGCTGTCCATTTTCGGTACTGACATTGATCATAAAATGGTGGACCTTGCCACGAACAACGCAATGGAAGCCGGCTTTCCGGATCAGATTAAGTTTAAACAAATGCAGGCATCGGATCTTCGTTCGAAACAGGAATATGGCGTTGTGCTCGGAAATCCCCCATACGGGGAACGGATGAATGAAAAATCCGAAGTAGAAGTTCTCTACAAGCAGATCGGAGATGTTTACCGCACATATCTGCCAACATGGAGCGTCTATATGATCACCTCTCACGAAAAATTTGAACTGTTTTACGGAAAAAAAGCAACGAAAAAGAGAAAACTGTACAACGGAAACATCAAAACCGACTTTTATCAGTACTGGGGTCCGCGTCCCCCAAGAAAATCAGACTGACTTTTATGGCCGCTTTCTTTTCAGAAGGCGGCTTTTTTGTATACTCTTTCTGTCAGTACTCTCTATTTTGCCCTAACCTGAATCGATTGCGGCTGCAACCTATCCGTTCGTTTTTGAACAGATTAAGGATTTCCTAGTAACTGACATGCATAAACTTGGCCCAGATGTAAAGAATGTATAAAGAGATAAAGCAGGGGTGTGCCCTGGCTGGAATGCCGGGATACATACAGAAGGAGTGAAGGACCGTTGAAGAAGGCTGCAATGAATATCGAGTACCGCTGGCTGTTTTTTGTCGTAGTCCTCGGAACGATCCTGTTTGGACTGAGCTTTCTCGTTACAGGATAAAACCCGCTGAAAAACCTATTACGTGATCCGGAGCATATTACGGAAAACGGGGCATATGATGGCAGGACAGGGATAAGTAATAGCCGGTTTCAGGATTAGACCACTTTAAGAAAGGCTGGGATCCACCATGTCAGAACCATTTAACGATGTTCAGCAAATTGAAATGGCCATTAAAGCCGCCCAGAAGATGGTCGGACAAGCTACAAAAAGCATGAATCCAGAGCAGCTTGAAACAGCTACCAATGCGCTGAACGATGCGAAGGCGCAGCTTCAGGATGCGGTAAAGTATGAAATGAGCGGCGAATTTGGAGCATACTCCAAAGATCTGATTACGAAACTGGAGCATCAGCTTGATGAAGCAAAAGACTGAATAGGAAATATGCAAAAACCGAAGGGGAGCCCTTCGGTTTTTTTGCTATGTTAAAGTCTATTGTTAACTTCCGCTCAATGCGCTCTTTTTCCGCATCTACCGCTTCAGTCTCCTCGGGAACCATGCTTCTTCCTCTGCTCGTTTTGCTTCGAAGCATACTCGTGAAGTAACCGCTTTCGTCCCTGCGGGGTCTATGGCCGTTTAAAACCTGAATTCGCTTTTTGCGTTTTCTTTTTACTTTCCTTCCGGGTTGATCACATCTCCGATATCCGGGTTGGAAAAGGAAACCTCGTCCATGTCAGGGTCATATTTAACGGTCATTCCATTAAAATACCAGACATCATCCTCTGTAACGTGAAAGGTAATGCCCGAAGCTTCAGCAGTATGGCAGTGCGAGGCGGGAATTTCCTTTGTTACCCCGGCGGAGAACCCTCCGGATCCCACACCGCCTACCCTTACGTACAGCCGCAGGCTATCCCCTTCTTTTAAATTCATTTCTCTTTTATACAGGTCCGCTGCTTCGCGGGTAATTGTTAAATTCATGTCTGATCCCTCCCCTGTTACAGCTTTATTCTACCTTCCGTTCATTCTGAGTGCAACCGTAACGAGGGTACGTCGACATTACCTAAGTCGGAAAATTAATAATAGTCTGCCTCCGGGATGGTCAAATTTGCTCTGCTCAGTTAAAATACGAGATGAACGTAACTGAATGAAGGAGTGGACATTGCCGTGAAAAGTGAACAAGTACTCGAAACCGAAACGGAATTCAGAGAGTATTTAAAAAGAATGAGCAACTATCAGGAAGCACTCGGACTAATTGGATGGGACCTTCGTACAGGAGCCCCGAAAAAAGGGGCGGCACAGCGAGCCGAGGTCATTGGCACGCTTTCGGCAGATGTGTTTAAAATGGCTGTATCCAAGGAAATGGAGAAATTTATTGAAACACTGAGCAGTGAAGAAGCACAGAGCAATCTTGATGATGTAACAAAATCCTCCTTATACCAGTGTAAAAAAACATTTGATAAGCAGAGGAACATTCCTGAGGACGAATTTAAAAACTATGTGATTCTTACTTCCAATGCGGAATCCATCTGGCCTGAGGCAAAAGACACAGGCGATTTTGCTATGTTTTTACCTTATCTTGAGAAGATCGTGGCATATAACCGCAAATACACAGACTGGGTGGGATATGAAGGCAATAGATATAACGCGCTGCTCGATGATTATGAACCAGGTCTGACTGTCGAAACACTCGACCGTGTGTTCGGAGAACTCCGCGACCGCCTCGTCCCGCTTGTAAAAGCAGTTCAGGAATCAGACAGCAAGCCGGAAACGGATTTTCTGTTTACTCATTTTCCTAAGGATAAACAGGAGCAGCTCAGCAGGGCTCTTCTCGAACAAATGGGCTACGATTTCGAAGCCGGCCGCCTGGATACAACCGTTCATCCATTTGCTGCCGGCCTCAATCCCAATGATGTCCGTGTAACGACGAAATATGATGAAGGGGACTTCCGGACGGCTGTTTTCGGCACGATCCACGAAGGCGGGCACGCCCTTTACGAACAGAATATCGATGAAAAATATATCGGCACGCCGGTTTGTTCCGGTACATCCATGGGCATCCACGAATCACAGTCTTTATTCTGGGAGAATTTTGCCGGCAGAAACAAAGCATTCTGGGAGAAAAATTACGGGCTTCTGAAAGAGAACTCAAATGGCCAGTTTGATAACATCAGCCTTGAGGACTTTTACCGCGGAATCAATGTAGCTGGACCGTCCCTGATCCGGATCGAGGCAGATGAGATGACGTATACCCTCCATATCATCGTCAGGTATGAGCTTGAAAAAGCGCTTATAAACGGGGATCTGGAACCAAGAGACCTGCCGGAAGCCTGGAACGATAAGATGGAGGAATATCTCGGCGTGCGCCCGCAGCATGATGGGGAAGGGGTACTGCAGGATGTTCACTGGTCCGGCGGCGCATTCGGTTATTTTCCTTCCTACGCACTCGGATACGTTTATGCCGCACAGTTGATGGCTGCCATGAGAAAAGATCTGGACACGCCATTTGAGGGTCTGCTCCGGGAAGGCAGCCTGAAACCTGTAAAAGAATGGATGACAGAGCGGGTACACAAGTTCGGCAGAAGTAAACAGCCTCTGGAAATTCTCCAGGATACCACCGGTGAAGGGATTAATCCAAAGTACTTAATCGATTACCTTGAGAAAAAATACAGCGATGTATATGAGTTGAATCGTTAAATGATGAGGGAGGCTGGGACATTAAAATTCCAGTCTCTTCTATTTTTTTGAAAAAAGTGACTGATGCGTGAGGTTAATTCTATTGATATGTAACGTAATTGTCATAAAACCGTTACAAAAAAGAAAGGAGTTTGATAGAATATGACTTGATTGATCGTAATTTACCACTTGAAAGGAACAGGATATGAAAAACGCTATAACCTTTTTTTCCGCTTTTGCTTTAGCAGCAGGCACTTTTTTCGGTCTTCAGGTTTCAGACAGCGAAAGTTCAGGCAATCACGTAACCTTTTATCAGACGCATACAGAGCGCAGCTTGTCTGATGTACATAGAGATATAAAAATAAACCGAGAAGCAACTGTTCTCGGTGCAGGCGACAGCCTGTTTTCCGTTATGAGCGACATAGAGGAATCTGACGATTGGGAGACGGGGTTTTACGAACATCATGAAGAGATCGAATCCGCGATCCGCAGTGCTGATGCAGCCGTTTCCGGGCTCGATACAGGGCTTGCGAATCAACTTCCGGATGTTTTTCTGGAACACGTGAGAAGCTTAGCTGAGGCTGGTTTCTCCATGTTCAGCCTTAGAGGAAGCAGTAGCCGTGACGCTCGGAGTGCCCTTGTGCATCTGGACAGCACAGGCGCTGCCTACTCAGGTATTTATGATACTAAAGACGGCAGCCACGCCTTCAGAAAAGAAATGATCAATGGCTTAACATTCGCTTTTCTGTCCTTTACCCATACAGACAACGAGGCTGAACCAGCCTCTTCAGGGGACAGCCTGTTGTTTTCCAGGATGGAAGACAGGGAGATGAAAGAGGCAATAAAAACGGCGCGGGACCAGAGTGATATTGTCGTGCTCAATCTTCATTTTCCACAAGAGCAGCAGCAGGATCCGGGGTCTTATCAGACAGCTGTTTCAACAATGGCAGCCGAAGCGGGTGCAGACATTATCTTCGGCCACAATCCGGACGCCCTGCAGCCTTTTGAATGGCTTCACACGAGCGATGGCAGAAAAGTATTTACAGCTTACTCTCTTGGAACAATCAGCGGATCGGGAACAGCGCAGAATCAGTCCATCAGCGGTCTGGCAGGTGTTACCGTAAAAGATATAGAGGCAGGGCCCGCCAGCTATATCATCGTGGATGATCCGGTATTTTATCCAGTATTTTTTGAGAAGACAGCTCAAGGTAACAACAGTGATATAATTACTGGAGATTTCGTGAACGGCAATAATGATCTTTTCAGTGAAGCAGAGGAGCACGTTGGGCGCTGGATGGATGATCTGCGTTCAGGATGGGACTGATGGGTGGATATTCCCTGCCCAGCACAATTAATATTTCACATACCGTATATAAATAGTGAAAAACCATTCAACAAAATATAAAGGCACATGTTTTAATAAGACCGATTGGTGAAATGATGATAGAAATACAAAAATTCATTCAGGAGTGATTTTATGAATCCGGATCGGGACGAAATCGGAAAGATTCTTAAAAAAGCAAAGAGAATCGCAGTGGTAGGACTATCAGATAATCCTGCCCGGACCTCTTATCAGGTATCAGAAGCGATGCAGCAGGCGGGCTATGAAATTGTACCTGTAAATCCAAACTGCAAAGAGACGCTCGGGCAAAAATCATACCGTTCCCTAAGCGAGATTGAAGGTAATGTGGATATTGTTAATGTGTTCAGAAGAAGTGAGCATCTTGTGGGCGTTGCAGAAGAAGCTTCGAAAATTGATGCCGACGTTTTCTGGACACAGCTGGGACTCGAAAGCGAGGAAGCATACCGCATAGCCAGTGAAGCAGGAATGACAGTTATTATGGACCGCTGTATAAAAGTGGAGCATGCGATCACAAAATAAACAAAAACGGGGATGTACCGGATCACTGTCGGGGTATTCGGGGCATCCTTTTTCATTTGCAGATATCTCGGACAGCTTACTGTTTTAAGGTAAATTTTGTTTGAAGGTAAGACGGCTCCTGAGGAAAACGTCTGCCTGCAACGTAATAAAACAACATTCATAATGTAAAAAGCGTGTTTACATAAATACAAAAGTCCCTGGCTGTTGTTGATTTGCATGGGACATCCTTATACTCGGAACAGTTTAGACGCCATTACCAGATAAATTTACGAAACTTCTTGATAAATCAAATCCGAATCGCTACATTTAACATAGTACAAAAGACGCTCTCCAAATTTTGGTCCTTCCGCTACAATAGACAAACGGAGAACGAGCGTTCTTATGTTATGATAGAAAGAACGGCCAGGCCGGAAGAAACAAAGAAACACTGGAACGGAAGAAAGGAGTAACAAGATTGACGCAGCAGCCCAGCTTTACCTACAACGATGACGCGATTCAGGTGCTTGAAGGTCTCGACGCTGTCAGAAAGCGTCCTGGTATGTATATCGGCAGTACCGATCACCGCGGACTCCATCACCTGGTATTTGAAATTGTGGATAATGCCGTTGACGAGGCTCTTGCTGGTCACGGCGATGAAATTAAAGTAACGATACATAAAGATGAAAGCATTACCGTTCAGGATGAGGGCCGTGGTATGCCGGTAGGGATGCACGCAACCGGCAAACCGACACCTGAAGTTATTTTTACTGTCCTCCATGCAGGGGGGAAATTCGGACAGGGAGGATACAAAACGAGCGGCGGTCTCCATGGCGTGGGGTCTTCTGTCGTAAATGCCTTGTCTGAATTTCTGGAAGTAACGATTTACAGAAACGGAAACGTTCACCGCCAGCGGTTTGAAAACGGAGGAAAACCTGCCACCACTCTTGAAAAAACCGGAACGACGAGAAAAACAGGGACGGTTGTCCATTTCAAGCCGGATCCGGCCATTTTCAGTACCATTCACTTTAACTATGAGACACTTGCTGAACGGCTACGTGAAGCAGCGTTCCTGATTAAAGGGATGCGGATTATTCTTAAAGATGAACGGACGACTGGTGAAACTCAGACAGATGTCTTTCAGTTTGAAACCGGGCTTGAAGCATTTGTAGAGTATCTGAATGAGGAAAAAGAAACGCTTCATCCTGTGGTTTCATTCACCGGCGAACATCAGGAAATTGAGGTTGATTTTGCGTTTCAATATAGTGATGCGTACACAGAGAACATGCTTTCTTTTGTAAACAACGTTCGCACCAAGGACGGAGGCACTCACGAGCTTGGTGCGAAAACCGCCGTTACTCGAAGCTTTAATGAGCATGCGCGGAAGATTCAGCTGCTCAAGGATAAAGATAAGAATCTTGACGGCAGTGACATCCGTGAAGGCTTCACAGCGATCGTGTCTATTCGTGTACCTGAGGAAAAACTCCAGTTTGAAGGACAGACGAAAGGCAAGCTTGGTACCACTGAAGCAAGGTCTGCAGTGGATTCCATCGTAAGTGAAAAGCTCAGCTTTTTCCTTGAGGAAAATCCTGAAATCAGCAGCACACTCATCCGTAAGGCAATTAAAGCAGCCCAGGCAAGAGAGGCTGCCCGAAAAGCCCGTGAGGACGCAAGAAGCGGAAAGAAGAATAAGCGAAAAGACGCTATGCTGAGCGGCAAGCTCACGCCTGCACAATCTAAAAACCGTGAAAAAAATGAATTGTATCTGGTCGAGGGTGACTCGGCAGGAGGCTCTGCCAAGCAGGGGCGTGACCGTAAATTTCAGGCGGTTCTGCCACTTCGGGGAAAAGTCATTAACACAGAAAAAGCAAAACTTGCGGATATTATGAAAAACGAAGAAATCCGAACAATCATCTATGCTATTGGCGGTGATGTAGGACCGGATTTTGATATCGACAATATTAACTATGACAAAATTGTGATCATGACAGATGCGGATACTGATGGTGCTCATATCCAGGTGCTGCTTCTGACGTTTTTTTACCGGTACATGCGGCCGCTGATTGAAGCTGGTAAAGTGTATATTGCCCTTCCTCCCCTTTACAAAGTGAGTAAAGGCAGCGGGAAGAAAGAAATATCCGAGTATGCCTGGGATGAAGAAGGTATGAAGGACGCTATTAAGAAAATTGGAAAAGGTTATACAATACAGCGCTACAAAGGTCTTGGTGAGATGGATGCCACCCAGTTATGGGAAACAACCATGAATCCCGATTCCCGTACGCTGATCCGGGTAAAAATCGATGATATTGCCCGTGCAGAACGGCGGGTTTCCACACTCATGGGCGATAAAGTTGAGCCGAGACGGAAATGGATTGAAAACAACGTGGCCTTCAGTCTTGAAGAGGAAACAAACATTCTTGACAGTGAAAACCTGATGGTCACAGAGGAGGAGTCATAAGTGGAACAGGAAAAGGACCGTTACCTGGATCTGCCTCTTGAGGACGTAATCGGAGACAGGTTCGGGCGCTACAGTAAATACATCATCCAGGACCGGGCACTACCCGATGCCCGGGACGGTTTGAAACCTGTACAGAGACGAATTCTGTATGCCATGCATCACGACAGAAATACAGCCGACAAGCCGTTTCGAAAATCGGCTAAAACTGTCGGTAATGTAATCGGGAACTATCACCCGCATGGAGATACATCAGTTTACGATGCAATGATCCGTCTCAGCCAGGACTGGAAAATGAGGCATCTGCTTGTGGGGATGCACGGTAACAACGGATCGATCGACGGTGATCCTCCTGCAGCGATGCGTTACACGGAGGCACGTCTGTCCAAAATTGCTTCAGAGATGCTTAAGGATATTGAGAAGGACACGGTTGAGTTCATGCCCAACTTTGATGACTCTGATTCTGAGCCTGTGGTCCTTCCATCCCGATTTCCTAACCTACTTGTGAACGGATCAACAGGGATTTCCAGCGGTTATGCAACGGACCTGCCTCCTCACAACCTCGGGGAGGTTATTAACGCTGCCATTATGCAGATGGAGAAGCCGGACTGTACTGTCGAAGACCTCATGGAATACATAAAGGGGCCGGACTTCCCGACCGGGGGCATCATTCAGGGTGAAGAAGGTCTGAAGAAAGCCTACAGCACAGGAAAAGGAAAAATTGTTGTCCGCGGGCGCACGGAAATTGAAACGATGCGCGGTGGACGGGACCAGATTGTGATTGATGAAATACCTTATGAAATCAACAAAGCCAATCTCGTTAAAAAAATGGATGAACTCCGATTGGACCGCAAAGTGGATGGCATTGCGGAAGTAAGGGATGAAACGGACAGAACGGGCCTTCGGATCGTCATTGAACTAAAAAAGGATGCCGACGCTAAAGGGATTCTTACGTTCCTGTTTAAAAATACGGATCTTCAGATCACGTATAACTTCAACATGGTGGCAATCTACAGAAAAACGCCCCAGCAGCTGGGCTTAAAACAGCTTCTGGATGCCTATATCCAGCATCAGAAGGAAGTTGTCACACGCCGCACGGAGTTTGATCTGAAGAAAGCGAGAGACCGACAGCATATTGTTGAAGGTCTTATCAAAGCGATCTCCATTCTTGACGATGTGATTGCAAAGATCCGCTCAAGTAAGGATAAAGCGGATGCAAAGCTGGGCATCCAGGAAACATTCGGTTTCACTGAACCACAGGCTGAAGCCATCGTTAACCTTCAGCTATACCGTCTTACCAATACCGATATCACCACGCTTCAGAAGGAAAGCGCAGAACTGATGAAGCAGATTGAAAAGCTCGCAGCCATTCTTTCAAGCGAAAAGAAACTGATTGGTGAAATAAAACGGGAGCTTCGGGCTATTCGAAAGGAATATGCAGAGGAACGGCGGACCGTGGTTGAAAAAGAGATTGAAGATCTTAAAGTGAATCTTGAAGTGGTTGTTCCTTCAGAAGACGTCATGGTGACGGTGACGAAAGAAGGCTATGTGAAACGATCAAGCCTGAGGTCTTATTCTTCTTCAAAAGGGGAACCGCCTGGTATGAAAGAAACGGACCGACTTATTGGTGAATTTGAGATTAATACAACAAATACACTGCTTCTGTTCACACGTCAGGGCTCTTATCTTTACATTCCTGTCCACCAGCTGCCGGACATTCGCTGGAAAGACAACGGCCAGCACGTGGCCAATATTGTGCAGATGGCAGCAGATGATGAAATCATAAAAGCGATTCCGATTCAATCATTCTCTGAAAAGCAGTATCTGCTGTTTGTGACACAAAACGGAATGGTTAAACGGACCGCTCTTTCCGACTATAAAGCCCAGCGCCACTCACGTGCGCTCATGGCCGTTAAGGTTAAAAAAGAAGACCGTCTGACTGATGTTCATGTTACTGATGGCAGGTCACAGCTGTTCTTTGCCACCTGGATGGGATATGGTCTGTGGTTTGATGAAGACGAAGTCAGCATTACCGGGCAGCGTACAGCGGGAGTAAAAGCGGTTAACCTTAAACCGGATGATTTTGTTGTAAGTGGTCTTACTTTCTCACAGCAACGTATACCATCTTTGTTTCTCATTACGCAGCGGGGAGCGTATAAGCGTATGAACCTCACTGCTTTTGATAAAACAACACGTGCGAAACGCGGGGTTGTGATGCTGAAAGAGCTAAAACGGCAGCCTCACCGCGTGATCCGTTTTTTTGCTCTTGAAGAGCCCTCCACCGTCTATATTCAAAGTAAAAAAGGTATAGTGGCTTCGGTTGATTCAAGAAAAGCGAGAGCCAGTGACCGTTATACGAATGGGTCATTTATCTTTGATACCACAGAAGTGGGTCCTGTAGTGGAAGCCTGGTACGAAAAAGCTTCTGACTTAGAAGATTAAAACAGATATCCCTGATAAATTCAATTCAGCAGCTGCACACGCATCAAGCCCGGAAGAGCCAATCTTCCGGGCTTTTTTTGATCAGAAAAAACATCTTTGGAAAATTGTGTTGACTTTGCACTGGGGAGTGTATATTATCTTAATTGTACTAGTTAGTGTAATACACTCATAACACAGCATACATTAATAAAGATATTAGAACAGAAAGGAAGTAAGATGATGATTAAAGCTGAGCACTTATATTACGCCTACGTAATCGGTAAAAAAGGAAAACAGACAGAGGTTCCTGTATTAAAAGATGTCAATTTTGAAATTGAGAAAGGAGAAGTAGTGGCTGTAGCAGGAAAAAGCGGTTCAGGAAAGTCCACATTGCTGAATCTTTTATCCGGATATATCCCGCCGGATTCCGGAATTATTACGATTAACGATAGAAACGTAACGGATCTCACTGAAAAAGAATGGGCTGCGTTCAGACTTGAGCATTTCGGATTTGTTTTTCAGAACTATGAATTGATTCCCAGTCTTACAGCCTTTGAAAATGTCGAGCTGCCGCTAATACTTAAGGGAATCGACATGGATCAGAGAAAGACGCGGGTTGCAGCTTTGCTTCATGAAACCGGCCTTGAAAATCACAGCACACATTATCCAAACGAACTGTCAGGCGGGCAGCAGCAGAGAGTATCGATCGCCCGTGCGCTGATTAATGAACCGGAAATCATTTTCGCTGATGAACCTACCGGCAGCCTGGATTCGGAAACAGAACAGGAAATCCTTAAACTGATCGACAGTCTGAACAAAGAAAAAAACATTACGTTTGTCATTATTACCCATGATGAGGAAGTAGCTTCCCGGGCTGACCGGAAATTAACGTTATTTGACGGCGTGTTAAAGCAGGGAAGGGGGACGTACAGTGAAGCTCAGTGATCAGATTCGATTCACCATCAGAAACATGAGGAAAAATAAACTGCGTATTTTCATGACCGTTCTTGCCACCACCATGGGCTCTGCCTTTTTAATTGTACTTGCTTCAGTAGGATTCGGGCTTCAGAACAGTTTGATTGAGGAAGCGTCCAGCCACCAGCCGCTCACTCAGATACAGCTCTGGGAAAAGCACGAAGATGGTGTACATCAGGAAATAGATGAACAGATGATCGAAGAAATAAAAGCAATGGAACATATTAAAACGGTCGTGCCGAGAAGTACTGTTTTTCAGATGGATGTATACCCCTCGATTTCACTTGGGGATTACCAATCCGGCGGAGATGTAATCGTAACGGACTTTGAAGCGGAAGAGGAATCGAATCTGTCCCTTTCCGATGGCCGATTTCCGGAATCCGAAAACGAAATACTAGCAGGGTACCATTTCAGTGATTCCCTGATTTCTCCGGAAACGGCAGAAGAACAGGCTGAACAGGATGATCCCTACGTATACGAAGCCGAAGGGGACTACACCGGTTCTGTGCTGGGTCAGGAAGTTACCATAAGCTTCGTGGACTGGGAAAGCGGGGATATAGTAGAAGAAGAAACGTTTACGATTGCTGGTATAACAGAAGCGCCGGCGAGAGACTGGAGCCGGGATGGCAATCTCTACGTGGCAGGTGAATTTCGGGAGCAGTTTATGGGGTTAACCGGCCAGGATCTCATGTACACAGATATAAATGCGCATGTTACTAGTGTTGAACACGTAGAGAACGTTACGAATGATTTAAAGGAGCAGGGGTACAGTGTCTATTCCATTTCCGAAGAACTGAGCAGTATGAATATGTTCTTTAACGCGTTGAAAGCCGGGCTCATTTTCGTTGGAACCATTGCCGTTCTAATTGCCTCTATTGGTATTTTTAATACGATGACAATGGCGGTTACAGAGCGGACCCATGAGATTGGCGTAATGAAAGCACTTGGGGCTGATCCGTCCAGTATCAGAAGAATGTTTCTGATGGAAAGCAGTGCAATCGGCTTCATGGGAGCGTTGTTTGGTGTCATGATTGCCTATATTGTCAGTATCGGTGCCAATCTTATTATCCCTTCAATATTGGCTTCAACTACAGGATCAGAAACAGAAACATTTAATATTACGTTCTCCGCTATTACACCGGAACTGGTGCTGACAGCCACTGCCATCAGCGTATCTGTAGCGATGATTTCAGGGTACCGGCCTGCATTAAGAGCAACTAAGGTAAATGTGCTGAGTGCCCTTCGGCGTGAAGCGTAATACTAAAGGCTATGGAAATATAGTAATTAAGTGATTTTACTAGTAAATAAGAAGGAAGGGGAGCGAACATACTGCTTAATAATGTTCAGTTCTCCTTCTTTTTACCCTGAATATTAACCGGTAATTTACATATAGGTTACAGTGTGATGACAAAGGGAACGAAAGACCTAAATTGTGATACATTTAATCTGAATACTATTCTGGAAAAGATTTGAGGTCTGAGTTATGCTCCAAACCATTATTCGAACCATAGAACAAGAAGATCTTCAAATGCTTAAGGCAGCTTTTTTGACACGAGGCATACACCGTAATTCGGATTATTTTGAGCAATGTCTGGAAGAAAACAGGTACGGAAGCCGCATTACGCTTTTGGCGTTTCACCGGAATGAGCTGGCGGGCTGCTGCCAGATGATCTGTGAATCGGACTACAGCAAATTTAACAGCCAGAGCATACCGGAAATAAATGATCTGATTGTTTTCCCTGAATTCAGGCGAAATGGAATAGCAACAGTAATGATGGATGAACTTGAAAGAATTGCAGCAAAGCATCATCACAAAGTCGGACTCGGAGTTGGACTTTATAAAGACTACAGTACAGCTATGTATCTTTATTTAAAACGGGGATATCTGCCGGATCAGGAAGGTCTGGTTTATAAGAATGAGCCAGCTGAACCAGGCACCAGCGTTCAGGTTGATGACGATTTGCTTTTATATTTCGTACTGCCGTTAAAAAACAATGAGGAGTATCACAAACAAAGAAATCATAATGATCTGATTGAATTGAATGAAACCAGCCGGGGCCGGGATTGATTATCATTCCGGCTTTTTTAATTTCGTCTCAAAATTACAAGTTTACTTAGGTTTAGATACAGATTCCAAGTTTCTGATTTAACTTCCGAGAATTTATATTATGTTAACTAGAGGAAGGTTAGAAAAGAGAAGTACTCCGCCCTCCTAAATCCGAAGGTTATGCTTACTGAGATATCTCTTTTCTTTAGAGCAACCTGATCATCCATTCTTAAAACATTTTAAATGACTCTTTACTACTATTGAATTTTGCTTAACGCACGAATACTAATTCATTCAAAGAATTTCTGCAATAAGTTCTTTTATCAGACTGGAACGCATGTTCTGGTTCTTGAGAATTGCGACTTATCATTTTAAATTTGTAACAAATCGCCCTTTTTCTTTTCCATCCCAGATCAGAATAAACTCATCACCGTCTTCGGTTTTTCCCACACCTTCTGGCGTTCCGGTAAAAATCAGATCCCCCTGATCCAGTCCGAAATTCTCATCACATTCCTTAATCAGTTCATGAAAATCAAAAATCATATTTTCGGCTTTTCCCTGCTGAACGGTTTCGTTGTTTTTCACGAGCGAAAATTCCGTGTTTCTGCATATGTCTGTTCCCGGATAGTCCCAGAAATCCGTTACAACAGCAGCATTTTTAAAGCCTTTCGCTCTTAGCCAAGGCTGGCCGTTCTGCTTAAGTTTCGTCTGTACCTCACGCAGTGTAAAATCAATGCCGAGCGCAATTTTACCGACCACATCCTCGACTTTAAATTCAGGGTCAGGTTTTTTATCAATATAAAGAACGATTTCTGTCTCAAAATGAATCTCACCTTTATCAGCAGGAAGTTCAATCGGGTTTCCGTCTGTTTTAACAAAGCTGTGAGTGGGTTTAGAGAATATGAGCGGCTCTTCGGGTACACGGTTGCCCATTTCTGCTGCGTGTTTCACGTAATTTAGTCCAATACAGTAGATATTTCTGATATGCGTCAATTTAAAACACTCCTTTTTGATTTTTGAATCTGTTTAAGGAAAAGGAATAAGGGAAATCCATTGATAGATTGAACTAAAGGAGGATGAATATGACAGTCTTTCACCCTGAAGCTCTCACTGGCAAACATATTCTGGTCACCGGTGCCACAGGCGGGATTGGACTGGAAACAGCAAAACTTGCTGCCGTTTCCGGTGCCCATGTAACCATTACAGGAAGAAATGAGGAAAAACTCGACCGGATCGAAAAAGAGATTGCTGAATTAAATCCTGTCGGAACCATCGCTTCTGTCCGATGTGATCTCACAATAGAACAGGACCGCCACGATTTAATCCGCAAAGCTGTTAAAACATCCGGTCCAATTACAGGCCTTGTAAATTCTGCAGGTACCGCAGGCGGTAATACGGTTAAGGATCTCTCTGAGGACGATGTGAGATCGATTATGGAACTGAACTTTACCTCCACCCTTCTTCTCACCCAGCTCGTTTACAGACAGATGATTGAACTGGATAAAGGTGCCATTGTAAACGTCTCCTCTTTATCTGGACTCAGAGGCACTTATGGCAACAGTGCCTACAGTGCATCGAAATTTGCTCTCACAGGCTTTACCCAGTCCTTTGCTGTAGAAGCCATTGAAGATAATATACGCGTAAACGCGGTTTGCCCTGGTTTTGTTAATACGGAAATGGCCCGCGGGGCATTTCAGAGGAAAGCTGACAGAAATGGCCGATCGTATGAGGAGGAGAAAAAAGCGATTGAGAAAGGCCTCCCTTCTGGACGGCTGACTGAACCGGAAGAAGTTGCCCGTACGATTCTGTTCCTCCTTACAGATGCAGCCGGAAACATAATCGGAGAATCAGTTAAAATATCCGGTGGAAGTGTGATGCGATAAAAAAAGCAGGATGATTGTGCACATTAAAGCGGCCGTAATGGCCGTTTTTTTTCGTACTGATGAAGACACGCCTCCCCCCTAACGGGCCCCCGCATCCGGCAGGTATCCATATCAAGAAAGCTAAATAATGCACAATAAGTCAGTTTAATGTACGAAATCTTTAATTTCTTTTTTTGTGATATTTTTTGAATAAATACGGTAGTTGAAATATTTAAACAGAAAGGATATAGATGCCTTTTCTTTTTATCCTTCCTGCTGCCCCGCCTTTATCGCAAGTTCTATGGCTTCGGCCACACCGTGTTCCAGATTTGTTGATGTCACGTAATCCGCCTGTTTTTTCACGTAATCCTGCGCATTCCCCATCGCTACACCAATCCCCGCCTCTTTAATCATAGCCAGATCATTCAGGCTGTCGCCGACCGCCATTACTTCGTTCATCGTAATTCCGAGCCGTTTACAGACTTTCTTAAGAGCATAGGCTTTATTAATACCGGCTGCATTAATTTCAAGGTTTGTCAGACTTGAATTTGTAATTTCAAGTTCTTTTTCGGCCGTCAGAAGAGATTTGATTTTTTCTCTTACCTCATCTTCCTTCACATCAAAGCCAAATTTCATCCATTCATGATCGTGAAGGTTTTCAGGAAGTTCTGCATTCCACACCTGATCAACAGAAGCAGCCCAGAAATGTGTGCCGTGCTCATCCGTTAAATCTCTCATCAGTTCAACGAACTTCACATCCAGAAGCTGCCGCTCCACCAGTTCACCTCGGGAGTGCCAGATTTCGCTTCCGTTTACCGTTATAAGATAAGATTTCAAGCCTAGTTCTTCTGCGTATTTTCCGGCAGTGAGCATCATTCTCCCCGTACTGAGCACAACGTCAATGCTGTGATCATGAGCACGCTGAATCGCCTCTGTATTTTCTTTTGAAACATCCATATTATTGCCTAAAAGCGTTCCGTCCATATCAAGAGCAATCAGTTTAATTGGTTTGTCTGGAAATGTCATGGTGTTCACCTGTCCTTTAATGAATGTCTAATCTGTTGATTTGCCTGATTAATTTATTTGTACCTCTCTACTCTACATGAACCGGGTAAAAAAATGAAATGTTTCACGCCTCACATACATAGTTATCAGCTATACCGGCTTTCCTGACGGAAGGAGCTGATGATACATGATCCGAATTAATCAGGAGAGGCTTCGAATTGATACGCTGAACATGAGCAGTCTGAGTCCCGAGCAGCAGCGTATTCTCAGACTGATGGACGGGTACCGTGAAGTATTTGACTATGCTTCACTCCATGAGCTGTTTTTTGAGTTGTATCTGCGAGTGCATATTTTGAGAGCATCCTACCTGCTGAACGAAAGCGGTGCTTCATTTGCCACATTTACCACTTCTTTTTGTAATGACTATCTCTGGTACAGGACAGGACGCGGCGGTTTTTATTTGAGGCCCGGTGTTCCGACTCACATTGGTCTGAATGATATTTTCACGAACGGTTCCCTCTATGCGTTTGAATGTGCAGTGGCAATCGTGATCGTATTCTACAAAGCGGTACTCGATGCGCTCGGCCCGTCGGTATTTAACCGGCTTTTTCCTCACATGTATCTGTTCTCATGGGAGGCGGATAGTTCTCTAGGCATGCATGCTCACGTGAGTTCAGATTATATTCCGGGTGACTGTGTGTACTTTGAAAACCCTGATTTTAATCGTGCCACTCCTGAATGGCGCGGGGAGAATGCCATCCTGATGAACGTGGATCTTTATTTTGGCCACGGAATCGGCATTGTCGATTCAAAAACGATTATAGGGTTTCTAAACGACAAACGAATGCCGAATGCACGCCGATCCGCATTTCTGAACAACTTTATTGTCCGCCCCAATTTCCGTTACTTAAGCCAGTTTTACAGACCGTAATATCAGAGTGAACGAGTCATCACGGATAGGAACATACAAAAACCGGCACACATGTACCGGTTTTTTGTCCTGCAAACTGTTATCGATGTTCGAACATTTATGCTATAGTAGATAGAAAATAATCACTGGAGGGATTGCCTGTGTTTACTGTTGGAGATCTTGTTTATGTGAACAAGCAGGGACGAAGCAATTATGCAGGAAAAGGAACCGTAACAGCCATCTGCAATACCATTCCTGAAATTCATGAGTATTTTCAGGACTCTCATCCGTTCTACGACACATATGTGTCCTGGATAAAAAGTGAAAAATCTGTTTACGTTGTGGAATTGGAAAGCAATATCGGCAAAGCGGGTTTTCTGGAAAATGAACTGGCCTACGAACTGATTAACTCGTAAAATCTGTTATGTTTTGGTGTTTTCAATCTGTTTTGTGAGGGCCCGGACTGCTTCTTCTGCGTCCAGCCCTTCCGCTTTTATGGAAAATACCTGACCGGACGCAGCGGTAAAAAAAAGATTCATGACACCAAGAACGCTTTTTAAATTATAGCTGATACCCTTGTTAACAATATAGATGTCACTGTCAAACCGGCTTGTGGTCTGTATTATGGCAAGAATTTTCTGGACAGAGAAATGACGATCTTTTCTGAACGAGCAAGTGATCACTATCGAATTCCCCCTTTTACAGAAAAGTTCTCTAACTAATCCTAACCGACCGCAGCCGGAACTGGTATTTTGTTGTCAGAAAAGGTTACACACTTTATTTCATGGAGGTCCCCAATGACTGCAGCAGATCTTGAAGTCGGCACCGTTGTGACCGGTGTTTATAAAACCGGGAAGTATATCGGTGAAGTAACCGATATTAAAAAAGATAGATACGTTGTCCAGGTGAAGGCGGTGTTAAAGCACCCCCGGCAGGGCGATCTTCACAATCCCGGTCAGACTGATGTGCCCCTGTTTCACGAACGCCGTGCGCTTGGTGAACGGGAAAAAACGAATGTACCGAAAGCGATGGTCAAACGTTTTGACGGCACAGTACCTGATTACCGCACATCACTGAAAGAAGCTGTAGAGAATGAAAAAGCCGCGCTCAAAGAAGACACGAGTGACTGGGCAAAAAAAGCATATGAGAAGATGGAGACGTTGGAACAGGATTACTTCTCCTGTTAGACGGAACACCCGCCGGAAACTGCATTCCGGCGGGTGTTCTCATGTTTTTATTTTACGGTCAGTCCAGCACTGTAATGACCAAATTTCTTCTTCCAAAGGCCAGTGCATCGCTTCTTTCAGGCATAAAGATATCAATCCGGTTACCGTTAATCGCACCGCCGGTATCAGCAGCAAGGTATGTGCCGTATCCTTCTACATGCACTGTTGAACCGAGCGGGATGACGGATGGGTCTACGGCAATCACTTTCTTATCCGGATTACTGCGGAGATCGAGACCGGTAAAGGTAATTCCCGAACAGCCGTTGCAGGATGCTGTGTAGGCTGTAGCTTCCACTGTAAACGTTCTGCCATCAGGCTCATCTGATGAGGCACTTCGTGAAACGGTTTCAGAGCTGCTTTCTGACGCTGTTGCGGAGGATTCACTGGCAGCATTCTCATCCTGATCGGATGCCGATGATGTACTTTCCTCTGAACTGCTGCTTTGGGATTCAGTGTCAGCATGCGAAGTCTCGGAAGTACTTTCGGAAGATTGTGAATTTTGATCCGGTCCATTTTCAGCCGGGTCTGAGCTGCTCGTCTGTTCAGAAGCAGAAGCGACTACCGTCTTTCCTCCACTCACTGCCTGATGAAGTTTTCCATAAGTCTGAGGGCCTGCAAGCCCGTCCACAAAAATGTTTTCAGACTTCTGAAATTCTTTTACCGATCGGTGTGTAATCGGTCCAAATACGCCATCGAGCTTTCCATTATAGAATCCAAGGTCCTGAAGATCTCCCTGGAGGGAGTATACAGCTTCTCCCCTGTCCCCCTGACGGAGCATCTGAAGGGCACCAAGGGTCTGCGGTCCTGCAACCCCGTCAACCAGAATCGAAGCGCTCTGCTGAAAGCTTCTCACGGCTTCCGCTGTCCTTTGATCATAAACGCCAGTGATTTCTTCTATGTACCCCCGTTCATTAAGCAGCTCCTGAAGCTGCGTTACCTCCTGATTTTCCATTCCGCTTCTGAGTACGTTATCCCCCATCACATTTGACGCTTCTGACTGCTGGGCCCCGATCAGGAAAAATAGTGCAAATGCGGTCAGAAATGCAGTCAGACTCCCTGTCCTCAGTCTGTTTTCGTTCATGGCAATCGCCTCCTAAAAGGATATGCCATAACGATATAATAATTTTTGGGATAATAGAATCCAAATACCATTAGTTTAAAGAAACTGAAATACAACTGTAATCCCAGTGTGAAAAGGGTCAAGACTTTCTTTCATCCTCGACTGTTACTGTCAGGAAACGCCAAAATAAAACTTTCCCGAAAAAGTTTTATGGTTCAAATGAAGAAACCTGCTGTAAAACATCAAAACCTCCCGGAAAATAAGGGAGGTTCGTGTGTTATTTTGTCATTCCTCTTCTAAAGCATGGATTTCCTCAATTGCTTTTCGCGTCGGCGGTGTACCAAGTTCATACATCTTTTGAAAAATCGCATTAAGTTCTTCCCGGTATTCCATGCGGTCATGGTCGGCAGACTGGTCGTCAAAATGGCGAAAACTCAACAAATTTCGTTCATCAGAGTCATGAGCCTGCGCAATGGTCAGCATATCCTGTAATTCAGTGATCTCTTCTTCGTCTGCTTCGACTTCATACTGATATCCCGCTGAACCATCTTCGATTTTTACATCGCTGATAAAGTCCATACTGATTGGGTTGAGTTGAATATAATACTTCTTTTTCACCGTGATTCCTCCTTTTTTTCAGCTTCACTCCTCCGCATATTTTCTGCCGTTTTCCCGAATAATACCCATAATCGAATGAAAAAGTCCGGAGTGAAATAACATGCCCTCCTCCAGAAAAGCGCAGCAACAGGAACCTTGTGACCTTGGAGCCCTCATAGACAACTTGCACCTTTCTGATGATTTTTTAATTACCTCCTGTAAATCCGGCAGCGGATCGGTGAGTCTGATCTACTTTAAAACCCTTATCGATCTGACTATATTAAAAAAGCATCTTCTCGACGGATTAATTAACGATGCGAAATCCGCTTCCCTGAAAGAAATTCAGGACACCTTGCCATTTGTTCAGTCAAGTATTGAAACAGACTTAAAGAAAATCGAAAAGAAACTTCTTAAAGGATATGCCGGGATCATTGAAAGTAGGAAAAGCGGAGAAGTCCTCCTCGTCCCGATGGAAGAAGAAAACCTTCGAAGCATATCCGTACCTGAAGTAGAGTTCAGTGTGATCGGTCCGAAGCAGGCCTTCATTGAAGATCTGAGAACCAATATTCAGCTCGTAAGAGGACGGCTGCCGTCACGTGATTTAAGAATTACCTATGTGGAAGTAGGCAGCCTCACGAAAACAACGACAGCTGTGCTGTATCTGGACGCCATTGCTGATAAAGAAAACGTGAATACGATGCTGCAGCGGATCCGGGATATTGAATTCGACCACATTGAAGACAGTTCGTACATTAATCAGATGATTGAGGACAATACCATGTCCCCTTTTCCCCAGTTCATCGATACGGAGAGGCCGGACCGGGTGTCCTCTGCGCTTGCTGAGGGGAAGGTTGCGGTTTTCGTTGACGGTTCACCTACTGCGATAACAGGGCCGACTACATTCATTGAGTTTTTCTCAGCATTTGATGATTACTTTTCCAGCTGGCATATTTCATCTATATTCCGCATGATCAGGCTGATGGCTGTTGCCTTTTCCATTTTTGCTACGGCCATATATGTGGCTGTTTTAACCTACCATTCTGCTCTTGTACCGCGGGATCTGCTTGCCACCCTGATTCAGTCTAGGGAAACTGTCCCGTTTCCACCGATTGTAGAGGCTCTTTTTCTGGAGCTTGCGATTGAACTGTTAAGAGAAGCAGGCGCAAGACTGCCGACAAAAGTCGGACAGACGATCGGTATTGTTGGAGGAATCGTGATCGGGACAGCAGCGGTTGAAGCAGGACTCACAAGTAACATCCTAGTAATTATCGTAGCGCTCTCCGCCCTCGCATCATTTACGACACCTATATACAGAATCGGCAATACGATTAGGCTTCTGCGATTCCCATTTATGCTCGCAGCGCAGCTGTGGGGCCTCATTGGGGTTGCAGCCGTCTTCGGGTTCCTACTGGTTCACCTGCTTGGGCTTACTTCGATGGGCAGGCCCTACCTTGAGCCGCTTTACCCGCCGCGCCTGGCTGATTTTAAGGACAGTGTAATCCGACTGCCTTTCAATATGCAGACAACCAGACCGGATCTTCTGCGGCCGGGAAAAAAAGAACGGTTCAGGAAACAGAAAGTGAAACAGAAAAAAGATATCGATGACTGACCATACTAGAAAGGAGAGACTGTTATGTCAACGCCAGTGCCAAAAAGAAATCAGGTCTCTCCCTTTCTCGTTTTCTTTCTCGTGAATGCCATGCAGATCGGCGTCGGCGTGCTTGGCTTTCCAACTTATGTTGCTTCCGAACTTGGAGCAGACGGCTGGATTGCAGTGATCCTGTCAGGCATCATCATTACCGTAACTATTTTCCTCATCTTTTCAATCCTTAAAAAAGGAGGCGGTGACATTCTGCAGATTCACTGCCGCCTTTTCGGAAAAGTGATTGGTAATGCCCTTACCTTTCTCCTGATTGTGTACCTGTTAGGTATTGTGCTTGTGATCCTCAGAACATTTATTGAAGTCATTCAGGTATGGATTTTCCCGGATCTGGAAACGTGGGCTCCGAGTGCCGTCTATCTGCTCCTGGCTTACTATGCTGTTGTGACCGGGTTCAGAGCGGTAACAGGTGTGTGTTTCTTCGGGGTGATTCTCTCACTGTTTACGTACTTCAGCCTGATTGGCCCTATTGAATTTTTTAAATTTCGCAACATTCTGCCGCTCGTCACGCACGGCCCGCAGGAGTTCCTGGCGGGAATCAAGACGATGACACTGAGTTACCTCGGCATCGGCATGATTTTTTTTCTGTATCCGTTTATCAGCCGACCTCATAAAGCCGTCTCCTGGGCGATTGGCGCAAACGTGCTGACGATTTTTATGTATTTGTTCGTAGCATTTGCGGCCCTTTTTTATTTCAGTCCAGCACAGCTGGAAAAAACAATCTGGCCTCTACTGACGATGTGGCAGATTATCCAACTGCCATTTGTTGAGCGTTTTGAGTTTCTTGCAATCCCTGTCTGGGGTCTTGTTGTTCTCCCCAACATCTGCCTTGGTTTATGGACGACGAGCAGAGGATTAAGGCTTTTATTTAAAGTCCGTCAGCACCAGGTACTCATTCTTCTCTGCCTTATGATATTCTGTTCGAGCGTGGTTCTTGAAACCCGGGAGCAGATTGAGCAGCTGAATACGATTGTCTCGGAAATTGGATTTTACTTCGCCATCGTCTATGTGCCTTTACTCTGGATGATGCAGTTCATTCGAAAAGGAGGGCAGTCCCATGATCAATCCGTTTAGACAGCTTATTATCCTGCTCCTCCCTTTCTTATGTACCGCGTGTGTACCGACAGAGGTCGTTGACGATCTGCAGTTCATTCATGCTGCAGGCTTTGATTACATTGAGGACAGTGATCTGGTAAGAGCAACTGTGAGTGTGCCGATCTATGGTTTTGGCCAGGAGCAGGAATCGGCATCTTTCGAAAGCGAAACGATTACAGCAGAAGGCCGTACGGCCAAACAAATTCGGGCGAGAATGAACAGTAAATCGCCAAAAGTACTTGAGAATAGCAAAATTGAAGCCGTCATTTATAACGAAAAGATCGCTGAACAAGGGCTTTATGAATACGTCGATACGTATGACCGGGATCCTAAAGTCGGTCAGCGGGTCTATCTGGCAGTCTACGCTGGATCTACTCAGGAACTACTCGAAAAAAAACTTCCGATCGAAAGTGAAATTTCCCGCTACATAGCTGATGTCATTGAGCAGAATGTCGAACATACCGACATTCCGAACACAAACATGCACATCTTTACCTACCGGTATTTTCAGGAAGGCATGGATCCATTCCTTCCCTATCTCCGGATGGACGGTGATCAAATACAGATTAAAGGAATGGCCGTGTTTAAGGATGACGTTATGAAAGGGTATATCAATATCGAAGACACCTTTATTATGAAGATGCTTGTGGAGTCTCTCAGTGAAGGCACTTATGAGGTTGATGTGGATGGTGAAAATTTTGCCACTCTGCAAAACCTGAATGCAAAAACCAGATATTCGGTGAAAAATCATACACTCTCTCCTCCTGAGATAACTGCTGATATAGTTGTTACAGGATATATAAATGAATATTCTGGAGATACGCTGAATGATAACGTGCTTAAGGAAATTGATGTAAAAATGAAAGAGCAGATCAAAAACGATGCGGAAAATCTGATTACCCGTTTTCAGGAAATGGGAGTAGATCCTACCGGACTCGGATTTCAGGTTAAAACGCGAACGAGAAACTGGAACCAAGCGGAATGGCTGGAACAATATCCGGATGTTAAAGTGAATGTTAACGTGACTTCAAAAATAACCCATGCAGGTGTAGTGGAATAAAGACAGAGGCTGGGACAAAAGAATAATTTTCAGAAGGAAATCCGAACAAAAAGCTGAGCGATATATCTGCCCAGTTTGATGATTGTTCGGATTTTTGTCTATAAAGTTACTTCTGTTCAAACAGCTGTGTTAAAGCTTAATGTTGATTACTCTAAAGTTGACTGCAGCGGACGTGTGACACTCCTGAGGAACAGAGCCGGCTGCAGCGGTGCCCGCAGAAAAGGAGCGCGCCAGCAAAGGGGCTCAAAACACAAACACCTATTCACCCTTCATAATCCCGGCAGTCAGATCATAGGAACGGAGCCTCGCTTCGTGACTGTAGACCTGGGATACGATAATCAGTTCGTCACTTGCTGTTTCCTCTGCAAAAGCCGATAGTTTCGAGCGGACAGAGTCCACACTGCCGTAGATTGAGGAGCCGAGCTGCCGCTCAAGGGCTACCCTTTCGTGCGGCATCATAAGCTGTTCAACATTTTCTACAGGCGGCTTCAGCTTCCCGGGTGTACCTCTGACAAGCTCGAGAAACTGCTGTTTCTGGGAAGAAGCAAGGTATTCGGCCTCTTCATCTGTTTCGGAAGCGATCACGTTCACCCCGGTCATGGCATACGGTTCATCCAGAACGCCAGGTTCAAAACTGTTCCGGTAAAGGGAGAGGGCGTCAAGGGTGTGCTCGGGATTAAAATGACTTGCAAACGCGAATGGAAGACCGAGTCTGCCTGCAAGTGCGGCACTATAGCCGCTCGAACCAAGAAGCCAGATTGGAACCTCAACTCCTTCTCCCGGGACTGCTTTCACCTTTTTCCCGTCAGTCCCAGTAAAGAACCCGCGAAGTTCCGAAAGCAGCTGCTCAAAATCAGCTCCTCCCTTCTCATCTCTTCTCAGGGCTCTGGCCGTCTGGAAATCGGTTCCTGGAGCCCTGCCGAGACCAAGATCAATTCGGTCTGGATAGATAGAGGCAAGCGTCCCGAACTGCTCGGCAATAACGAGCGGGGCATGATTCGGAAGCATAATACCTCCTGAGCCGACACGGATGGTTTCTGTCCCGCCTGCAATATGCCCAATCACAACACTCGTAGCAGAACTCGCAATCCCCGGCATGTTATGGTGTTCAGCGAGCCAGTACCGTCTGTAGCCCCATTTTTCAGCATGCTGAGCCAGATCAAGTGAATTTTGAAACGACTGTGCCGCCGTCGCCCCTTCAAGTACAGGAGCCAGATCGAGAACGGAATAAGCAGTATGCGATAAAGGTCTCTGTGTCATCATGATGCCTCCAGTAGTCAATTTTCGCTTTAGTATATCAGTTTACCGGGAGGCTTCACAAAAACAATGCTTCGTGCTTCTTATTGATACAATATTGCCCTCATGTGGTAAATTGAATCACAAAGGGGCGGTACATATGAATAAACTCACACAGGTTTCACGCTTGTACGGAGACAGGGTAAATGGTGCTCTCGTTATTGCCTCTACCCTGCTTTTTTTCACCTTTATGTTTACAGTTCTGCCCGCTGTTTCTGAATTAACTCATGAAGAGACCGGTTCATCTGAGTCACCGGACAGTTCTTACGTCTACAGTTCAGAAGATCTTTACAGAATGGCAGAAGCATACGGAGAATCGGGACGGACGTTTTATATCGAATCCAGGTTTACTTTTGACATCGCATGGCCGGCTGTATACTTGTTTTTTCTCGCAACGCTGCTTTCCTTTCTCTGGAGAGGCCCTCTTAAAAAATGGGAGGCAGTTAACCTGATCCCTGCAGGTGCCTTCATCTGTGACATGATGGAGAACACAGGCGCATCGATTGTGATGGCTCGTTATCCGGAACCCTCAGCAGCAGCTGCTCTCATCACACCTTTGTTCACCTTTATGAAATGGAATCTGATTTACATCAGTTTTGCCCTGATCGCGGCTGGAATTCTTTTAAGACTTTACTTCCGTTTTAAAAAACGGAAAAACCATTAGGGAGACGGACACCATAACGTGGAGCGTTCCAGGTCACCGGCCAGCGCAAAGAGAAGATCCTCCCTGCCTTTTGAGGCCATTACCTGTACACCGAGAGGAAGCCCCTCAGTCGCTTTATAGACGGGCAGGGAGACAGCCGGCTGTCCAGTAAGGTTGGCCAGTTGAGTAAACGGTGTGTACGTAAGACTCGGGAGAAACATCTCATAAATCATTTCCTGCTGCCTGCGTCCGTCTGCACTGCTGATGCGCTCAATCAGGCGCTCCCGGGAGGTGCTGCCCATTGTTAATTGTCCCACTTCAGGAGCCGTTGACGCTGTTGCAGGAGTGATAAAAAGATCATAGGATTTATGAAAGGCCGCCATCCGTTCAGATGCCCGGTCCCAGGCTGCAAGACTCAGGCTGTAGTCCGCTGCCGTAACGTGCTTCCCCGCTTCTGCAAGCACCCACGATTCCACTTCCATATCCCCGGATGTCAGTACTCTGCCGAATGCGTGCTCCAGCGTTTTCACAACTGCTGCCATTTCCCCTGAATTCATCGTATAATACTGCTTCATCAGATCAATGCCATCGATTTCCGCCATCGCCTCTTCAATGTGATGTCCTTCTTTTTCCAGCCATTTCACAGTATTGCTGACTGCTTTTACAGCATCCTCACTCACAGGCGTTCCAGCCGGGGACACGTTCGAAAAACCGATTCGGAGTGCCTTAGGCAGTCCTGCTTTTACGCAGTCAGTGTACCTACCTTCATACAAAGGGGTCTGAAAGGCGGCTTCCGGCTGGATGGTCTGCAGCACTTCAAGAAACAGGGCACAGTCTCTCACTGAGCGGGTAATAACAAAATCAATTGCCGCACCCTGCCACTGCCGTCCAGTCCCCGGACCTACCGGGGTCCGACCCCGGGTAGGCTTGAGTCCGGTCAGACCGGTAAAGGAAGCAGGGATCCGGATCGATCCTCCACCGTCACTTGCGCCTGCCGCCGGCACAATGCCGGATGCCACCGCCGCTGCGGCCCCACCGCTTGATCCTCCCGGGGAATACCGCTGGTTAACTGGGTTTCTGGACGGGCCGAAGCTGGCTGGTTCGGTGATATTTTTCAGACCGAATTCCGGCGTGTTCGTATGCCCGCACATCACAAGTCCGGCATCTTTCAGCTTCCTTGTAAAATGTGAATCCCGAGGTGCTGCGTAATCCTTAAGAAGCCGTGATCCGGATGTCAGGGGTGCCCCTTTTAAAGCCTGGGAAATGTTTTTTAACAGAAACGGAACACCGGACAGCGGTGAAGAGTGCAATTTGAGCCTGTCAGCTTCTTTCGATGCCTGTTCAAACCTCTCGTAAACAACGGCATTCAGTCCGGGATTCTCTTTCTCATATACCTGCCGGCTGAGCAAAACTAATTCCGACGCTTTCATTTCCTTTTTACGAACGAGTTCTGCAAGATCTCCAGCATCAAGGGATTTATATGTAAGAATATCCATGGAACCACACTCCAGTAAGTTAGATAAGCTGTTTTCGGATAGATTGTTCCTTTATTGCGCTGCAGGCGGACGCTTTCCGCGGGCATCGCTTCAGCCTCCCTGCGGGGTCTTCAGTCGATGCTTCTTCCTCTGCCAGTAATGCTACGAAGCTGGCTGTGTCGAAGCAGATCGCAGCAAACTCACGAAGTTAAGCTCTTTGCTATTCCCGCAGGAGTCGCCACCTTCCGCTCCATTTTAGTCTATAGAAAAGCAACAATCTATTCGAAAACAGCTTTACGAAAAGAGGGTTAGATAAAGTAAGAATATCATTTACATAAGAAAAAACCTAACTATCACTGTCTGAGAAAACAAAACAGCCTCCACCGCATTAAAAACGGGGAGGTGTTTTGTTTAATCAGCATATACTGGAGAACCGGTAATGGCTTCGGACTGATAGGATCTGTCCTGTGCCGCTTCAGCAAGCAGACTCTTCAGACGTTCATGATGACTGAAGAAGACGACCTGGGTGGTCTTTGAAAGTTCCAGCAGAACGCTAAGGGTTTCCCGGGAGCGATCATCATCAAAATGAACAAGAATATCATCCACAATAAACGGGACGGGCTCATTCTCTTCCGTGTATTTTTCGATACTCGCGATCCGAAGAGCCAGATAGAGCTGATCGGTCGTTCCGTCACTCATCCCTGAAACCGCAACACTGCTTCCATCCTGTCGCAGTCCTGCCAGGACAGGTTTGTCTTGTTCATTGAACTCAATGGTGATTCCTTTAAAGGATCCAAGCGTAAGCCTGGCAAAAAGACTGCTTGCCCGGTTAATGATCGGGCTCTGGTTCTGTTCACGGAAGGCATCGATTCCCCGTTTCAGAATGACCGATGCAAGCTTACTGGTAAGATACTCATCCGCTGCCCGTTCAATTTGGGCATAGATTGTCTGTTTTTCCGCCTCCAGTGCAGCAGCCTCACTGCTGGCTCCCTCTGTAGCAGCCATGTATTCCTGCTTTAGGACACCATAGCTCTGCAGCTGTTCCTGTTTACGTAAATCAAGACGCTCCCGTTCTGCTTTCAGTTCTTCGAGCCGCAGCGTGATATCGTCTGCTTCTATCTCTTCAGTCTCTTCCAGCAGCTTTTCAAGACTCAGACCGTTTCCGATCGTCAGCATCTGGCCTTCAACAGCGTCTCTTTCACCTGTCAATTGTGTTTTCTCTCTGCACTGGCGCTCTATTTTTATCAATTCTTCAGCACTTTCACAGTTCCCGGCTGCGAGCAGGCGCTCAAACTCCGTTTCAGCTTCTGTAAGTGATTCTTTTTCTATCAGCCTTTCCTGTTCGTACGCTGCTTCCTGCTCCCGAAGATGAATGAGCTGCTGTTTAGCTTCAAGACCGGCTTTAAGTTGGTTCTGAAGAACATGAACGACCTTGTCGTACTGTCCTTCTTCGAATGAATACTGATCCGGATCTGCTGCACTCTCAACCCCTTCCTCGAAACGCTGGATGCGCTCTTTAAGGGAATGTAAATCCAGTTCAAGCTGGCGGCAATCGCTGTAGCCTTCCAGCAGCTGATCATAGGTATGCAGAAGTTCCGTTACGATGCCGGGATTGGTAGTCACGCGAACCGGGAGCTCCTCAACTGCTTTTTCCCAAGCCTGTTCCCATTCCGCGGCATCCGACCTTGCCGTTTCAAGATCGTTTTTCTTTATGGTGAGCAGTCTTACAGCTTTCTGCTGTGCATCCTGGATACTCTGTATCTTCCGGGCTGCTTCCACACGAGTTTTTAATTCGATTTCCGCTTCACTCAGCAGATCGGAAAATGAGAGCTCATCATCTATCGTCAATATAGTTGCGAGCCTTTTTCTCTGCTTTTGAGCGGCATCCGTCAATTCACTCAACTGTTCAGCCAGCATCCGTCTCTCCTTGAACAGGCTGAAAATCTCATCGAGGCGGCTCGTCCACTCGGACATTTCTTCTGGAGACAGTGGTGAGATTCCGGACTCTTCCCAGCTCGATTCCCAGGCATCCTGCCATTTTTCCAGGTTGATACGGCTTTCTTCATACTGCTGTCTCAATTCTTCTGTATCATCCTTCGCGGCTTCCAAAGCTGATACGAGCTGCGCTTTTTTTCCGACCTTCTCGGCTTCCCTCTGCATAAGATCGGCGGTTTGATCTGCAGCCGCTACGCTTTTTTCATACGCAAGTTCCAAAGGCAGTCCCTTGGTATACAAGTCAACGTCGTGATCGTCGGAAGCTTCTTTGCCCGATTGCAGAATTTTTCTTATGAAGAGCCAGCCTCTGTCACGGTGCTCTCTTTCGTGGAACAAATCTTCTCTGGACGGGATTTCACTTGCAGATTCGAGATCCTTGATTTGTTTTTCAAGCTGCCTCACGGTTTCCTCTGATTTCTTTAACTGGTCAGCCGTTTCACGACGTTCAGATTCCAGCCTGGCTTTCTTCTGCCCTTCCAGTTTAATCGATTCGTTTAAAAGAGGCGTCCTGAAATCAGCAAGCTCATCGATTGTCCCATCCCAAAGCGGGAGGGACGTTGCAGAACCTGCAATTTCCTCATTGATCAGGCTGAGCTTCCGCTCCGTCTGCTGACGCTCTTTTTCTACATTTCCTTCCCTGGATAACTGTGCGAAAAAAGCCTGAAGCTCATCCGCATCACCAGGATTCCCGGCTTCGTCAAGCTGTGCTTCGTAATCAGAAATCTCCTGCTGCAGTGCCTCTGTTTCTCTGATCAGATTAGTCACTTTCCGGTGAATGTCGGTTTTCTCACCTGCAAGGGATCGAATGTTCTGCTTCTGATCTGCTGAAAGTCTAAGCCTTTTTATCTCATCGAGATCAGAAGCATCAGGAATCACATCCTGCAACCCCGCCATAAGCTGGTCTTTACGCTGCCTGAGCATTTCTTCCAGCCTCGGAAGCTCGCTGATTTCATCGGCGTATTTCTCACATTTACGGTACAGTGCTGTTATTGCTTCCTCCTTCGTGAGGAGATCTTCCGGGACATGAACAGTCTCTATTTCTTCACGCAGTCTATTGAGTGTCCCATCGAGAGAAACAATACGCTGTTTCGATTTTGCGAGTGACTGGGTCAGGTTTTCCCTGAGTGAACCTGCATTTTCCGGTAGTTCCGGCAGACTGCCCAGATTTTCAATCTGTACAGACAGATGGTGCCAGCGTGCAGCCTTGGGCAAAAGCTGGAGGATACGTTCCAGCTTTTTGACGTCACGGTCGTACCGCTTCAAGGCTGCTGAAAGCTCATCAATCTCCCTTGCTTCTTTTTCGTACTTTTCCTGAAGATCTCTCCATTCTCTTACTTTCAGCTGACTGCCGGAAATCTCTTTTACCAGTCCTCTTTCTTCTCTCAGCAGCTTATTGATCACTGGCTTCTGTCCGCTTTTTAAGTAAAGGGTTTTTGCATGATTTTCGAGTTCTCTTGCCGTTTCCCTAAGGCTACTGACCCCCGAAGCTGCAGAAAAGAGACTTTCTCCGGCGTCCCCGTCCCCCTGAAGAAGGCTTTCTCCTCCCTCCCGGAGTCTCACATGATCAAGAGCAAACATGGTCTGAAAGTAGTCCTGGGAAAGCCCTTTTAAAAACCGGTTCACTTCCTGTTCATCAATCGTAAGGTTTTCAGAATCGAGAACGGTGTTCTTTCTCCCTTTTCTTCTGAAAAAATGAAGCGTTTCCCCGTCCTCTTTTTCCAATTCCCCTTCGATAAGGAGCTTTTTATTTTCATGGAGAAAGGAGTCTCCTGTCTGCTGGGGAAAACCATAGAGGAAATTGGAAAAGGCTCTCAGGACCGTACTTTTCCCCGCTTCATTCGGTCCATAAAAGAAATGAAAGTTCGTATGACGGGATAAAATAAGTTCATAATCGGTAAAATGACCGAACGCTCGAAGATTGACAAAGTTGTACCTCACCGGCTACACCTCCCCTTTTCCAGCAAGTTTGTGAACGAGCAGATCTTCAATACGCTCCCGGCGGCTTTTCACTGCATCAGAGCCGTAAAATCCCTGATCGCTCCCCGTTTCTTTCAGTGATGGAGGCAGGGCGTGGTTCAGATCACTGACTTCCTCCAGAATGCTGTGAAGTTCCTCCTCATCCTCTTCAATGGCGTACAGATAATCCAGAATAAACGCCAGTGCAGGGTTGGATGATGCAAGTGCATCTCTGTCTGCTTCCGGAGTGGTATGAATTTTTACTTTTTCGACCCAGATCTCTCCGCCTGCTTCAAGAGCTTTTGCTCGGATATTATTCACAAAATGATCCGTGTTCAGCGCAAGCTGTTCATGAAGGGGGCTTTTTCCCGTCAAGTGAACCCGGACGGCCAAAAACCGCCCGCCGTTTTCCCTGTAAAGCTCTTCCGTTTTTTCCCCGAACAAATGCAGCATTTCATCGGGAGAAGACACATCAGTCAAGTCGATCTGACAATCACACCAGCGGATCACATCGACGGTCCGATGTTCAACATGTGTAATCTCCCCATCCTCGGAATGAACAAGTGAACATCCTTTTTTTCCTGTTTCCCTAATGTGCCTGCCCTGGATATTCCCGGGAAAGAGTATGACAGGATCTGATTTCCGGAGCATCTCCCTCATATGAATATGACCGAGGGCCCAGTAATCATAGCCTTTAGCCAGAAGGTCTTCCACATGACACGGCGCATAGTTTTCATGACCTTCGCGTCCAGTCATGCTGGTATGAAGCAGACCGATATTCAAAAACCCTTCCACAGCCTTCGGATAGCTGCCGGCCAGGTTTTCTGTTACAGCTCTCGTTTCAAAGCCGCGCCCGTGAATCGCTGTTTTCAAAGATTCAATCAGGATCGTACCGGGCCAGTCCACAGGAAACTCATGGACATTTTTTGGCAGGGTCAGTTCCTTTGTAATCAGGCTCGCTGCATCGTGATTGCCTCTGATCATGTAAACCGGGATGTCCTCCCGGTTAAGGCGGTTCATCTGGGCTGAAAAAAAGAGCCCGGTATTGTAGTCCTTCCAGTCCCCATCGTAAATGTCGCCGGAAAGAAGCACAAAAGCAACGTTTTCTTCAATGGCAAGGGTGACGAGATTCTCAAACGCATCCCTTGTAGCGTTGCGCAGACTTTCTGCCGGCGCACCTTCGTACTTCTCAAGTCCTTTTAACGGGCTGTCGAGGTGCAGATCAGCTGCATGTAAAAAAGTAAATCTCATTTTTCCGCCCCTTCCTCACACATTTACTCTATTATCCTTTTAATTGACAGATTGTTCAAGGACGAGTAAGCACAGAAACAGCCACAGTCCTTAAAGGACCATGGCTGCCAGGTTAAACTTCTGCACGCAGTTCTTCAATTTTCTTTAAACGTTCATGGACTTCCGCTTCACTTAGATCGTGCTCCTTAATGTAACGGTTTCTCGGGTGAACGCGGCAGGCATCCGAGCAGGCACGTAAATACGCGTGTTCGGTTTCTTCTGACATGAGCACCTGTTCATTACATTCGGGATTGGCACAGTTCACGTAGCGCTCACACGGCTCACCGGTAAAATAATCTTTTCCGACGATGATGTGCTCTTCCTGATTGACAGGGACGCTGATCCGCTCATCGAAAACATAGCACTGCCCATTCCAGCGGCGTCCACGGACTTCCGGATCCTTTCCGTAGGTAACGATGCCGCCGTGAAGCTGGTTAACGTCCTCAAAGCCTTCTTCTTTCAGCCAGCCTGAAAACTTCTCGCATCTCACGCCGCCAGTACAGTAGGTGAGAATCTTTTTATCCTTTATCATCTCGCGGTTTTCATTAATCCAGTCTGGAAGCTCACGGAATGAACGGATGTCCGGCTTAATAGCTCCTTCAAAATGGCCCAGGTCGTATTCGTAGTCATTTCTGGCATCAATGATGAGCGTATCTTCCTTCTGCATCTGTTCATAAAACTCTTTCGGGCTCAGATAATTACCGGTCTTCTCACGCGGGTCGATGTCATCTTCGAGGCGGAGCGTCACGAGTTCCGGACGGTAGCGGACATGCAATTTCTTAAATGCATGATCGTGTGCCTCATCGATTTTATATACCATATCCGCAAAGCGGGGATCAGCTTTCATTTTCTCCATATACGCGTCAGTCTGTTCTGTTGTTCCGGAGCAGGTGCCGTTAATCCCTTCGGACGCAATAAGGATCCGTCCTTTAAGGCCGAGTTCCTTACAGAAAACCAGATGCTCCTGTGCAAATTCTTCGGGGTTTTCGATGTCCACATATTTATAATAAAGAAGTATGCGATAGTTATTGCTCATGGTTAAACCACCTCTTGTTTCGTGCATAATGTACGTATTTTTAGCCTCGAACATTATACCAAAAAGGCGGTGCTGTTGCAATTACTGCTTCATCGCGGCAAATGCCTGTTTTAAATCCTCAATCAGATCTTCAGCGTCTTCTATCCCGGCCGAGTAGCGGATCAGGCTCTCAGGAATACCCATTGCTGCACGCTCTTCCGGTGTGCATTCCACGTGGCTTGTTGTCCGGGTTGGACCAACCACTGTTTCAACAGCGCCGAGATTTGCCGCTCTGTTCGCAAACTCCAGATTCGGCAGAAGTTTTTGTACTGCCGGGACCCCGCCTGTTACGGAAAAGCTGAGCATGCCGCCAAAACCTCTCATCTGCTCTCTTGCCGTCTGGTGGCCTTCATGCTCCGTCAGACCTGGGTAAAAAACAGCCTCAACCTCAGGAACCGTTTTTAAATATTCTGCCACAGCCTGAGCATTGTCATTCTGCCGGTCGATCCTGAGCTTCAGTGTTTTCATGCCTCTTAAAAGAAGATATGCAGCCATCGGATCCATCGTGGCCCCGTTAATTTCACGGTAATGATAAATCTTTTCTACATCTTCACGGCTGCCGCAGACCGCTCCACCAAGGGCATCCGCATGACCGCCAAGGTATTTCGTAGCGCTGTGTATCACAAGATCAGCCCCAAGCGAGAGAGGGTTCTGATTAATCGGTGTAGCAAACGTGTTATCAACGACAGTTCTGACCCCTGCTTTCTTCGCTTCCGTGGCAATTCTGCGGACATTTGTGATTTTCACGGTAGGATTGGTCGGTGTTTCCATGTAGACAAGGTCGCACCCTTTCTTGATCTCACGAATCATCTGTTCGTGGTCTCCAGTGTCACATAGGGTCACCTCTACATCCTGATCGGGCAGAAAAGAGGTGAAAATTTTATTTGTGCCCCCGTAAGTGTCTTTTATGGAGACCACCCGGCTTCCCGGACGGAGAAAGGTGGCCAGCGTATTGCTGATTGCAGCCATTCCCGTTGAGAAACTGGTCGACGCTTCGGCGTCCTCCAGAATTCGTATCTTCTCTTCAAAGGCTCTTACTGTCGGATTTGTGTTTCGTCCGTAAATATGACCTTCCTTTTTTCCTGTTGCCACATCATACCATTCATCCATATCGTTATAACCAAAGGAAACGCTGTGGACGACCGGTACCTGAGTGGCACCGAATGCCAAATATTCCCGCTCTCCTGCCCAGAGAGACCTTGTTGATAAACCTGTTCTTCTCTTTTTCATCTTACTGCCCCCTCCTCGTCCTAACTGATTTCTCCATGTTCTTCAAATGCGGATGGCATATTAATCAGCAACTCCCTTGGGAAGCTGGTGAATGTTTCACATCCGTTTTCGGTAATCCGGATCGTTTCACTGATTTCCATTCCGTAATCGTCAAACCATAGGCCGGGAATCAGATGAAACGTCATGTTCGGCTTAAGAACGGTCCGGTCACCGTTTCTGATACTTGCAGTATGCTCTCCCCAGTCTGGAGGATAGTTCAGCCCCACTGAATAACCGAGCCGGGATTCTTTTACAATGCCATGTTTTTTAAGTGCCTTTCGCCAGAGCGCCTCTGCTTCGCCGCACGTCATTCCCGGTTTAATGCCGTCAAGAACCTTGTTGAGACCCTCAACAGCAACGGATGCCAGACCGGCCATTAGCTTTGAAGGCGCGCCAATGGTAACGGTTCTTGCCAGCGGCACATGATAACGTTTACAGCATCCGGCAAGCTCCACAATCACGGTTTCCCCTTCCTGAAAAGTCCGGTCGGTCCAGGTCAGGTGAGGGTTGGATGTATTTTTTCCTGTCGGAAGAAGTGGAACAATGGCAGGATAATCACCACTGATGTCCTTGGTTCCCGCAATCATGTGGTAATAGATCATTGCGGCAGCGTCGCATTCCCGTTTACCTGCACGGATCGAATTCACACCGTTTGTCATCGCCGTTTCGGCAAGTCTGGCTGCTTTTTTCATGTACTCGATTTCCTGATCCGACTTAATAAGCCGGACGTTGTTGACGAGCAGGTCAGCATCTGTTAAATCGGCATCCGGCAGCTCTTTTTGCAGGTGAAAATAAGCTTTCGCTGTAAAATAATAGTGATCCATTTCCACACCAATCCGTTTGTTTCCAAGTCCTTTAAGTTTCAGAATATCTGCTGCATACATCATAGGATGAAGGACATCAGAATGGACGTAGGTATCCGGATAGCCGATGATATAATCATCGTGCATCCATGTCGTCACTCTTGCCGCACCTGAATCCATAAACCTCCCGATCCATATAGGCTGCTCGCTGGAAAGATCTACTACGAGCATCTGATGAACATAAAATGACCAGGCATCATACCCGCTCAGATAGTTCATGTTGGCAGGATCGGTAATCAGTAAAACCTCCACCCCTTGTTTCTCCATATTTTTTCTTACACGTTCAAGGCGTTCCTGATATTCTGCCACCTCAAATGGAAGCATAACTCTCCCTCCTTATCCTCTGTAAATACAGTGGATTCCTCCCTTTTTATCTGTTTGTTAAGAGATCCTCGTTAAAATAACGAAATATTCTGTTTACTTAAAGTTTCCCATGTGGATTTTCTGATTTCAATGACTGGTTTTGACGAACCTTCAATAGAATCCATCAGGAAACGACAGCCTCTTTTAACGGCTTTTACATGTGTGATAACTTGCTCCCGGTGGGAAAATAAACGTATTCTGCTGGCAAGGAGGCTTAAAAATGGACGATACCGGAGCATTTGTGGAAGATTTCAACCGCAGAAAAGAAAAAACCGAACGTAACAACAGGTCTCAGGGACAGCGTGATTACAGCCGCAGTCTTCCAGCAAAAAAAGCAATATCAAATAAAAACAAAAAGTGATTGGAGTGATCATTTTGGGACGAGCCAGAAAGCAAAAAGCAAGAGACAAAAACAAACAGGCAATGCCTCAGACACCTGAAGCGCAAAAAATAAACCGGCAGGATCAGACTGCCGCCGGCCGAAACTCCGCAGGAGAATAGTACAGCGTGATTACATGAAGCCATGAGTCAGACTGTGCGGACACAAAAAAGACACGAAAGGAAATTCCTTTCGTGTCCGTTTTTTATACTTTTGCTTTTTCCTTGTCTTTTTTAATCTGCTTACTGCGAAGCTGTCCGCATGCCGCATCAATATCGGACCCTTGTTCGTGGCGGATACCGCACTGAATGCCGTTCTTTTTAAGCGTATCGTAAAATGCAAGAATACTGTTCTTTTCACTCTGCTCGTACTGGATATGCTCGTCGACCGGATTGTAAGGAATCAGATTTACATAGGAAAGACGTTTCTTATCCTTAATAAGATCTGCCAGTTGCTGTGCTGTCTCCCGACTGTCATTAATACCTTTGAGCATAATGTACTCAAACGTAATCCGCCGGTTTGTTTTTTCAAGGTAGTAATCAACGGCTTTCATTAGAGGCTCAATCGGCTGGCCTTTATTGATCTTCATGATCTTCGTCCGAAGTTCATTATTAGGTGCATGAAGGGACAGGGCGAGATTAACTTGTAGATCCTGGTCCGCAAACTCATAGATCTTATTAATGATCCCGCTTGTGGATACTGTTATATGACGGGCACCGATCGCAAGACCTTTGTCATTGTTCACTACGTGAAGGAAATCCATAAGGTTGCCAAAGTTATCGAACGGTTCCCCAATCCCCATTACCACGATGTGGCTCACCCGCTCTTCGTTTTCACGCTCATCAAGGGCGTGCTGCACATTCATAATCTGCTCTACAATTTCCCCGCTAGTCAGATCCCGGCTTTTCTTGAGAAGTCCGCTGGCGCAGAAACTGCAGCCGATGTTACAGCCTACCTGGGTTGTTACACAGACAGAAAGACCGTAACTGAATTTCATAAGCACGGTTTCAATCAAGTTGCCGTCTTTTAAACGAAAAAGAAATTTCATGGTGCCGTCGCGTGACTCCTGTTTCGAGTGCACTTCGAGTGTCTGTATGTCAAAATGGTTATCAAGAAGCGCCCGGCAGTCTTTATTTACGTTACGCATCTCGGAGAAGTCTTTGATTCGTTTTTTATAAAGCCAGTCCCATACCTGCTGGGCACGGAATTTCTTTTCACCGTGTTCCACAAGCCAGTCTGTCAGCTGGTCAAATGTTAATCCGTAAATGGATGGTTTAGTCATGGTAAACCCTCATTTCAATCATAGTATTCGTAAATCAAGTCGTTTATCTTATCATCATTGGTTCAGTTACTTACAAATATACAATTATAGGTCCTGACCGTTAAAATGTCAACGTTTCATGTTAGGTAGAAAGGAATTAAGGGGATAGAGTAGAATAGTGCTGCATATTGGGGAGGTTCATACAGTGATCGCATTCATAAGAGATGTTATTAAAGAATTTCAAAAAGACGATGTACCGCTCCTGGCGGCAGCCCAGGCTTATTACTACCTCCTGTCTGCAGTGCCGCTCATGATTCTGCTTCTCTCTGTTCTTCCGTACCTGAACATCGAACCTGAGGCTGCTGTATCCGCTCTGAAAAGCGTCATGCCGGACGAGACTGCTTCGGTATTTGAGGAAACGGTCGTGGATATGGTATCTACAGAAAGAGGAGGTCTGCTTACCTTCGGGATCCTCGGGACAATCTGGACAGCATCCCTTGCGATGAACGCCTTTATACAGGCGCAGAACAGTGCTTATAATGTGGAGGAAACACGGTCTTTCATTAAGGCGAGGCTTTTGTCGATCGGGCTTACGATCTGCATCATTATTGCCCTCATCGTTGTTCTCCTTCTCCCGGTGTTCGGTGACGTACTGATATCCTTTATCAGTACGGCTGTTGCCCTGCCCCCGGAAACGGAGCAGCTGATCCGGATTCTCCGTTACGTGGTAAGTATTGTTGTTATCACACTGATTCTGACCGCACTTTATTACTATGCTCCAAATAAAAGAAAGCCGTTTTTACATGTGCTGCCCGGTGCCCTGTTTGCAACGCTTGCCTGGCAGGTTGTTTCATTCGGATTTTCCTTTTATGTAAGCAACTTCGGGAATTACGCCGACACTTATGGTGGTCTGGGCGGGGTCATTGTTATGATGCTGTGGTTTTTCCTGACAGGTATGATCCTTGTGGTAGGCGGCGAATTAAATGCTGTCCTGCATCGCAGGAAAACAAGGGGCTTCGACGCCCAGAAAAACAAAAACCTGAATGTCTTCCGTTAGACATTCAGGTTTTTCTATCTGAGAAAATCGGTAAATGCTTCGTATGGGATAAACAAACCTGCTCTGGTCGTTTCTCCTTGATATTCGGTCCTTGTGGTAGCGTAAACGACACCAAGAACAGAACCATCCTCGCCGATCACCGGACTCCCGCTGTTCCCTCTGTATACAGGGGCATCAAGAAGGACAGCGCCGTCACTCCGCTCACCGAGAATATCCCCCTGATTCGCAATAAAATTAAAAAACAGAGGGTTTCCTATGACATATACCGCCTGTTCCGGGTGCCAGCCTTCTCTCAATGTAAGAGCCGGCTGGCCGTGATCCGATGGAATCTGCAGAATGGCGAGATCGAGGACATCATGAGTATCCACGATTTCAGCCTGATAGCGGTCACCGTCTTCAAATGAGACGGTCACAAATGGCTCGCCTTCTATTACATGATCGTTGGTTATGATATAGCCGTCTTCAGAGTAGAGAAATCCTGTACCTTTATTGTCGGAACCCCTCACGACTACGATCGATTCCTTATAAGCCTGTACATCTTCGTTTTGCGAAAGTTCCCTGGATATTGTAAGAAATTCCACAGCCGGAATATTTACAAGCCTTGGTAAAAAAGCGAGTACGTTACCGAGAAGAGCAAAAGTAAGAATGACGGCAATCGTCATTTTCATTCCTTTTTTCTTTTTCTGCAGTTCCGGCTCTTCTTCCTCATCATCCGGATTGAAAAATTCCTCCCGGGTATAATAACGCTCCCCATCAAAAAACGGACGTTCAGGTTCTTTTTCCTCGTTCGGTTTATTTTCGTTACTGGGCTGCTGTCTGTCATCACGTGTCATTTGTTTCCCCTCCGGCAAAAACCATATGGCCCCAGTATATCATGGAACGGCGCGGTTCCGGAGGCTTCCATCCGGATTGCATGGACCTGATTTTAAGGTTACGATTGGAAAAAAGAGGTGATAACAACTATGAAAATGACCTTTCTTGGGACAGGAGCAGGAGTCCCCTCCAAGGAGAGGAATGTCTCTTCTCTTGTTCTGCATACAGAGAATCGGCAGAACAGTTTATGGCTTTTTGACTGCGGGGAAGGAACCCAGCAGCAGTTTCTTAACAGCTCGCCTAAAGCCGGAAAAGTAGATAGAATCTTTATTACGCACCTGCACGGAGACCATCTGTACGGTCTTCCCGGTTTTCTTGCGAGCCGTTCTTTTCAGGGGGCTGAAAGACCGCTTACGATATACGGGCCTGCAGGTATAGAAGCGTATGTCAGGACCTCCCTTGAGATAAGCGGCACACATCTTCTGTATGACTGCCGCTTCGAAGAGATCAGAAAAAGTGGCCGCTTGTTTGAATCTGACGGCTATACTGTCGTTACTGATCAACTCGATCACGGAATTCCTTCATTCGGTTACCGTATTGAAGCTCCGTCAAAACCTGGACCGCTATTAAAGGAACGGGTTCAGGCTGAAGGAATTGAGCCGGGCCCCTGGCTCGGTGAGCTTAAACAGGGAAAAAGAGTTACTCTGCCGGACGGGCGGAAGGTATGCGGTCATGATTATATTGGCAGTCCAATCAAAGGAAAAACGGCGGTTATTCTGGGGGATACAAGGAAGTGTAAGGCAGCAGAAGTCCTTTCAAGAGAGGCGGATGTAGTGGTTCACGAAGCCACGTTCTCGGGCGAAGAAGAGAAACGGGCATATGATTTTTATCATTCCACAACCATCCATGCAGCACAAACAGCAAGAGATGCACGTGCAAAAAAGCTGATACTGACACACATCAGCCCGCGGTACACAAACCCGGAACCGCTTCTTAAAGAGGCTGTTTCTGTATTTGCATATACAGTGATTGCAAAGGATTTTATGACAATGATTGTTTAAGCATGCAAGGCTTTTACACAGGTAACATTAAAAACGTTCCCTACGCCGGGAACGTCTGAAGCAGATTCCTTTCAATAAACAAGGCCAGGCCTTCTTCCTCGTGATCAAGGGTGATAAAATCAGCTGCCTTTTTTAATTCGGGAATCGCATTCCCCATCGCTACACCTGTTCCTGCTCCTTTAATCATTTCAAGATCATTCGGGCCGTCTCCAAACGCGGCACATTCCCATGGACCAAAGCCATAGGTTTCCATCAGGTGCTCGATTGCACGCCATTTTGATGTCCCCTTGCTCATAATTTCAAATCCATCTTCCCAGATCACAGTGTCACTCTCCACAGTGTCGAACAGTCCCGCAAAACCGGCTCCACGTCTGCCTGTACGGACACTGTACTTTAAAACGTCTTCTTCGGGGCGTCGCGAAGCCAGGTTTCCTACATAAACCGGCTTTGCCTGCCCTTCAGCTATCCACGTTTTCACAGTCTCATCCATATGCCTGCACCACAGTCCGCTTTCTGTGTGAACCATCACATTGCACAGTTCATTTTCAGTGATGCTGTAAAACAGCTCTTCATTGATTTTGACCGGCTTCGTATACAGCGGTTCCCGGGAAGAAGCTGTATAGATGCCTGCCCCGTTCAGGCAGATCATCGGCGTCTTTAATCCAAGGTCCCTGTGATAAGGGGCAGTGATTTCTTTTTGCCTTCCTGTAGCAAGAAAGACACTGGTACCCTCATTTTCAAGTTTTTCCAGCGCCTCAAAGGTTCGTTTGGTGATCCGGTTTGTTTTCGTCAGAAGTGTCCCGTCCATATCAATAAATACAGCCTTGGTTTTCAATGTGCTTCCCTCCCTGATTTCGCTTACAGTCTGATCTTAGCGAACCATCATTAAGGTGATGTTAAGGAAGGATGTGATTTTTGAAAACGAGATTAATTTGCAAAATTAATACTTAACACCTGATGTCTGCATTATGCTACAATAAGAACGTTAGTTCCCCTCCCGCGGGTTTTATACGCCCCTGCCTCTAACCCATCCCCCCGAAAGTGAGGAATCCTCATGCAGATCGATCAGTTGAACCCGTATGCCGGACAAGGAGCTTTTCTCTCAGATAAAAAGGAAGAGCTGCTTTACGTCCTGGAAGTATTTAATGACTACGCGAGTACACACTATGAGGCCGTTTTTATCAAGATGCGTGAGCGGCTCTCCAGCAAGTATCCCGAGTTCGAATCAACGGACACATTGGTATTGCCTCAGATCTTTATCTGGCTCCGGCACTGTGCCCGGATCGGACGCGGAGGAAAAACGATGTACCAGCACTTTCTGGATAAACACCTTCCAAAAATGAACCTCCGTCTCAGCCCTTTTACAGTTTTTATGCTAAACGAATGGCAGTACACATTTCCAGGCTTCTTCTATCCTTCCATACAGCTTGGTGCAGCAGAAAGAGTGTTTCAAGTTGATGACATCCTTGATGGACACCTCAAAACGGTTGCTGTCTACAGTAAGATTTTCACCCCTCCAGAAACGAACGCCATCATGACCGGTCTTCTTCTCCCTGATCTGCTTCAGTTTTTCCCTGAGGACAGCAAAAAGGCAGCATCCGCCCTTATATCCTTCGCTCATAAAGACCCTGTTTTGTATTTTGACCAGCTCGTGATCACTGATTATCCGGAATTCCTGCGGATCCTCATTCGTCACAGCCGGACCTCTACTCCCAAATAAAAAAAGACCACCCTCCGGATGATCTTATTACTCTATATCAGACGAACGGACGGCGTGCAGTGAAGCTTCTGTTCAGTCATTTTCATGGCTGCTTAAACAAAATACATCTGCACTAATTCAGAAAAAATAAATGCTCAGCCTTTAGTTCCTCTTCAACAGTGATAATTCCGAAGGAGAAGTACGGCAGCTTCCGTTTATCTGCAGGAGAGCCGGGATTAAACAGCAGTGATTGACCGTGGTACCTGAGATAAGGGATGTGGGAATGACCAAAAATGATACAGTCAAAGGAACTGTCGAACGATTCCAGTACCCGTTTTTCAGTCGTTTTCTTCTCTCCGTCACCGTGGACGATCCCGATTTTAAACCCGTTTACCGTAATCTCCTCCCTGCGTTGAAGAAGCTCTCTTATTTCCTCGGTATCCGTATTTCCGAATACGCCTATTACATCCCCGTATTTACGAAACATTTCGTATATCTCTTTTTCCTGCCAGTCGCCTGTATGGATGATCAGATCTGCTGTTTTCATAGCACGGACAAGAGCTTCCGGTAATCGTGTACCTTTACGGGGCATGTGTGTGTCTCCTGTTACAAGGATGCGCATCTGACAAATCACCTCCGTTTAATTACAGACGAGCACTTCTCTGCTGAAAGACCCGTTTTTAAAAAATGTGCAGCGGTCGCTAATCGTGAACCCTGCCTGCCTGACCGCCTCTTCAACAGGATCTATGGTGATGATGACAGCCTTCTTTGCAAATCGCCGTGCACTGGACAGAATCAGTTCCTGATCCTCGAGGCTCATTACCGAACAGAGGTTATAGGGCATGTCAATAATCGCAGCATCATAGTTCCCTGTTACATCGCAGATGTCCTTGAGTTCGATTGGTGGTTCGTATCCAAAATATTCCAGGTTTTTTCTTGAACCGTACATAACTTTCGGATTGCGGTCACTCCCTCTTACATCTACTCCCATGGAGCAAGCCTCAAGAAGGACTGTGCCAATACCGCAGCACGGGTCGATCAGCGTTCCTCCATTAGGGGCATCCTGCACGGCAATATTGACAACTGTTCTGGCAACCCGGGCATTCAGAGCAGTCGAATACCCGAACGGCCGTTTCTGGTGCTCGATCCAGACCGGCTTACCTCTGTGAAGCCGGCCGAAGTACCACAAGCCGCGATGAAAAGTAAGGCCGTAATGGATATCGGGGTTTTTCAGGTCAGCACGGTCTTTCACCTTCAGGCCAGTCTGCCTCTCAATATTTTTTCTTTCCCGGAACCGCAGAGTTTCTTCATCCGGACTGACCAGCACTTCAATTTTAAAGGTTTTTCCACTCTCGGGAAGACTGGCGGCATAGCTCTCAATGTCACTCAGTGAATTTGCTTTCGTATACACGTCCAGCCTTTCTTTTATAAACGGACTTCTGCCCGGATCCATGGCCTTTTGGCTGCTCAGGATGTGCTCCTCTGTATCACAGCCGAACAGCGCTCGCATTTCCAGTTGGCAGAGCGGATGCTCCTCTTCCGTATAAGCGTATGTATATAAATAATTCATTTAACGTCATCCCCTGTTTACCACTTTAATCATATAATTATATCTACTCTACAGCGAAGTAATAGTGTTTGACAAGAAGAGCAGAAATAAAAAAAACACCGTCTGAAATAATCAGACGGTGAATTCCATCTTATTATAATTGTACTCCGAAGAAATTCAGGATCCAGTCAAGGAGCCCGATCTGCGCGAGGAAAACGAGCAAAATCGCAACAGGAGCAACAAACCTCAGCAGGAACAGCCAGAACGCTCCGATTCCGGAAGAACCAAAATCCGAAGCTTCAAGAGATTCAGCTTTCTTCCAGCCCCACCCTACAAACAGGGCAATTATCAGGCCGCCAAGCGGCAGGAACAGGTCTGAAAGATATTCCATACCGTCCATGAAGACCAATCCAAAGAATGTCACATCGGCCATCACACCCATACTCAGTGAAGATGGAATACCGAGAAGGAAAATCAGACCGCCAATGAAAAGGGCTGTCTTTTTCCGTGTCCAGCTGAACTTACGCATGAAATAGGCAACTGCCACCTCAAGCAGGGAGATTGCCGAAGAAAGACCGGCTGCTGCAAGCAGGAAGAAGAACGCAATTCCCACGAGCATACCTCCAGTAATCTGATCAAAAATACCAGGCAAAACGATAAATACAAGTCCTGCTCCCGAGCTTGGATCAATACCGAATGCGAATACGGCAGGGAAGATCATCACCCCGGCTACGATGGCAAACACCGTATCAAGAGAGGCGATTCCTGCAGTAGCACCAGGAAGCCGTTCCTTACTCGACAGGTAGCTTCCGTATGTGATCAGGGCACCCATACCAAGGGAAAGGGAGAAAAACGCCTGACCGAGTGCTGCAAGGTAGATACTAGGTTCAGCAAGGACGCTCCAGTCAGGAGCAAACAGGAATGCAAGACCTTCCTGGGCACCGCCCAGAGTCAGACTGTACACACTCATGATAATTAATAGAATTGCAAGCGTCGGCATAAGGATGACGTTTGCTTTCTCGATTCCTTTTTTGATCCCCATCAGGACAACCCCAACAGTTAATGCCATGAAGAGGAACTGCCAGATGACCGGTTCTACAGAACTGCCGATAAAGCCGCCGAAGAAGGCCTCATAACCATCAGCTGGTTCACTCCATAGCCCTCCGGTCAGGTAACTCACAAAATACTTCAGTGTCCACCCAGCTACAACACCGTAAAAAGAAAGAATAATAAACGCTGATGCAACACCCAGGAATCCGGCTGTTACCCACGGTTTACCAGGTGCCAGCTTCTGAAAGGAACCAACTGCATCGCTCTGTGACTTTCGCCCGATCGAAAACTCAGCCAGCATGATCGGCACACCAATAAGAATAATGATAGCAATGTAAAGGAGTAAAAACGCCGCTCCCCCGTTTTCACCGGCTACATAGGAAAATCGCCAGATATTCCCCAGTCCGACTGCCGACCCCATAGCAGCAAGCATAAAGCCGATTTTGGAGGCCCACTGCTCACGCCCCCCAGGTCGTAAATCTCTCTCACTCATCTCTGTTTACCTCCCCAAAAAATATTGAATATAAAAACGTACATTAATAATATACGACAATATGGTATAAAATTCATTTATTATTTTGAAAATTATTAAACTTACAAATAGTAAAATATTATTTGCCCATGACCTTAGATCTAGATTCACTTATAACTGCATCCTGAAAGAATTCCTAAAACGTGACTGAAAAGAAAAACTGTTTTTTCACAATAAAATACACCCTGCCATTGGCAGGGTGCTTTTATAGGACTTATGTCCGGCTTATGTTTCTCCCATAATAAATTTCGTCCATCTCAAGCTGGAGTTTTTCAGTAATTTCCTTCTGCTCATCGCTGGATAATTTATCTTTTGTATACCCGAACAGATAGTTGTTCAAGTCAAACTTCTTCAGCTTGCATTTTGTGTGAAAGATATTTTCCTGATAGATATTAACATCGATCATATCGTAATACATTTTTAATTCATCAGGAATAAAGTTTTGAATTGAATTGATTTCATGATCGATAAACAGTTTATGACCGTTCACATCACGGGTAAAGCCTCTTACACGGTAATCCATCGTCATAATATCAGTATCGAAGGAATGAATCATATAGTTAAGTGCTTTAAGAGGTGATATCTCGCCGCATGTGGAGACATCAATATCCGCTCTGAACGTAGAGATTCCTTCGTCAGGGTGATACTCAGGATACGTGTGAACCGTAATGTGACTTTTATCCAGATGAAATACAGCTGATTCCGGCAGAGGTCCGGGAGATTCCTGAAATGCCGTTGAAGGCGCTTCTTCAACAGGACCTTCAGCGACAAGAAGCGTAACGCTTGCTCCCTGCGGTTCATAATCCTGTTTTGCCACATTAAGAACGTGGGCTCCTATAATATCGGCTACATCTGTAAGAATTTTAGTGAGCCTTTCAGCATTGTACTGATCATCAATATACTTTATATATGCCTGGCGTTCTTCCTTCGTTTTGGTATAGCATACATCGTACATGTTAAAGCTCATGCTTTTAGTCAAATTGTTAAAATCATGAAGCTGAATGCGCTCCTCAGGTGTAAGTGTCAATGGTTCCTTCTCCTTTACACGATCTGTCATTTTTACTATTGGAAACTTGTGGCTGTGTACGCTTTTGATCTTATCATAACAATTCATACTATACGAATAAACAGGTGATTTTATGTTCTTAACAAAAACCATTCGATACCTTTCATTCGCTGCTGCCGGCATCGTTCTGCTGATTACTGGGTTCTTTGCCCTGTTTTATTTTTCTCAGGACGGCCTTTTGTTTCATCCGCAGCCGTTGAATGAATCCAGGATTGATTATGTGAATGAGCAGTACCCCGAAGCAAAAGAGGTGCTCACAGAAAATAAGGACGGGCTGGACCTTCACGGATGGCTGATAGAATCTGGGGAGGACGACCCTCTGCTAATATATTTTGGGGGAAATGCCGAAGAAGTATCGTATATGATTCCGGATGCGTTGAGGCTGGAAAACTGGAACGTGCTGCTCATGAATTACAGAGGCTACGGTCTGAGCGGCGGGTCCCCGGGAGAAGCAGAATTCTTTTCTGATGCCCTTACCCTTTATGATGAGATGACCAGCGAATTCGGATTTGAAAGCATAGCGGTGATGGGCAGGAGTATGGGTACCGGCCCTGCGGTTTACCTCTCGGAACAGCGGGATGTTCTTGGAACAGTGCTAGTTTCACCATACGACAGCCTTACCCGTGTAGCAGGGGATCGTTACCCTCTCGTTCCTGTTTCCATTCTGCTGAATCATCATTTTGACAACAGCACCCGCGCAGAAAGGATTGAGACCCCTGCTCTTGTTCTGATCGCAGAAAATGATGAAGTAATCCCGCCTTCCCATTCGGAGGAACTGGTACGTTCCTGGGACGGTGATTCCGAAGCTGTATTTTTTGAAGGGAAACATCATAACAATATCCAGACAGGCAGCGGATACTGGACAGAAATTACAGCGTTTCTTGATCAGTTTAAGCAGGAATAAAACGCCTGCCCAGAGTGAGAATCACTCAAGGACAGGCGTTTTCAATAGAGTGGAATGTGACTGCTACTGTTGTGCCATCCGGGCAGGATTCAACATTAATATCAGCACCATTTCTTTTGGCAATGCTGTAACAGATCGGCATGCCGAGACCGGGATTGTGATCTTTGGTTGTAAAAAACGGCGTGCCGGCTTTATCCTTTATATCCTCACTGATTCCCCGCCCTTCATCCTGAACGATCAGCAGTACTTTTCCGTTTTTCAGCTTTGTTCTGAGTGTAAGCGTTTCGTCTTTTTTCATGGCTTCACAGCCGTTCTGTGCCAGCTGTAAAATCATTTCACTGATTTCATCAGGGTCAGCGACGATACGGGGAAGCACAGCGGCTGTTTCTTTTTTTATCGTCTGCTTTCTTTTTTCACCGAGTTTTTGAAGTTGCGGGATCATATCATCAATGATACGGGATAGGGCAATCGGCCGGGGGTTATTCGTTTTATCTTTCGCAAGCTGCAGAAAGCTCGTTATAATCTGATCAGCCTTTCCAATCTCATCAAGCATCAGGCTGATTGCCGGCTCGTATTCGGCAAGATCATGTTTTTCTGACATCAGTTGAAGGTATCCTTTAACAGTTGTCAGAGGATTACGAATCTCGTGGGCAAAGCCGGTTGCCATTTCCCCGACGAGGTGAAGTTGATCCATTTGCCGGACTTTCTTCTGATAATGTTCTTTCTGAATGATTTCTCTATGAAGTTTCTCGTTTTTTTCAGTTAGTTCTTCTGTTTTGATTTCCACCAGATCGTGAAGATAATTCTTATGGAGTTCCAGTTCTTTTTCAAGCTTGCGCATATGTGTGATGTCTGAAATCGTAATTATGGCGCCAATGACAACACCATCTTGATCCCTTACAGGAACAGCAGAGTTTAGAATAGCCCCTTCTGTTCCGTCAAAACGTAAGATATCGATCACTTCACCGTAAGAGGATTCCCCGCGGGTCAATGCTCTGACAGCTGCCCAGTCGCCATCCTTTACTCTCTCGCCAGTGTCTCTCCACCACCCGGTATAGGATTCGTGAACAGAAGAGGAACGGTTTGTTGAAGGATCCGCTCCCCAGGCTTTATAAATCAAATCATTTATATAACGAAAATCTCCATCGGCGTCTACGACCAGTACCCCGATGGGCAGCGAATCGATGATCATTCCAAGGTCCAGATGTTTGTCCAGTATAGAAGCTTTTTTCGTTTCCTGAATATCCACGTTGATCACCCCGTATGCGTAACTACTTCTATAATACTAAAAAAATGCAGGTAAGAGCGTGAATCTTCAATAATTATCTGTGAAAATTTAATAAAGGTTTATATCGTTAAAGTATTAATTCAATTATATAAAAAGGCTGGTATATACCAGCCAGTCAAAAATATTGGTTTTCTTAAACAAATTCGATTCTTAACAGGGTCCGGACATGTTCAATCTGATTTAGAATCGTTGCCTGGGTACTGCCGGCAAACAGAAGCCCAACGGCTCTGTTTTCGTGATCGGTGACAACCGAACCGCTGTCTCCTCCCTCAGATAATGGAGTGGTCACGATCTGATCTCTGAAGCGGGCGGTCCTGTTCCCGCCGAAGTTCACATCAATCGTTGCTTCAATCCCTGTAACTTCTCCTGAAGTATAGCCACTCGTACGGCCGGTTTTCCTTATACGAAGCCCCGTGTCCACTTCATCCTTCTGAAGGCTTCCCTTTATATAACCGCTCCAGTAAACTTCCCTGTCAAGCTCCTGCAGAGAGCCTTCTGCGATGGCAGCATCCACGAGGTTATCATGTTCTTCCAGCGGGACATTAGGCGTAAGATCAATCGGGATAAAGGCGCTCAGCACAGCAACCTGATCGTCCGGGAGGGTGCCGCCGTCTACAGAACCGGGCTGCAGGATCGGATCTCCCTCCTGTGCCTCATTACTGTTCGCCATGACATGGTTGTTTGAAAGGATAAAATACTTCCCGGCACGATCACCTTCCCTGCCAAAAACAACAGCTCCCGCTGTACCGGCTGTCACGTCCGGGTGCCCGACACTCCATCCGCCCTTTACAGGCCGTATTTTTGAAGAGAGCTGGTTATCCGGCAGTGTTCGCATCTCTCGACTGATTTCAGTCTGTGCAGACGGCTGGCCGATCTCGATCACATCCGTTTCCACTCCCTCTACAAAAGCAGGAACCAGGTCTTCTTCTTTTAATGCAGATGGGTCCTGTTTCTTTGTTACGTAAGTAATGAGAGCTGCTTTTCCTGCAGGCTTACCGCCTGTCACTTTTTCACCGATCCCGACGCCGACGACGTTTTCCTTTTTCAGAAAATCAGCTTCGGTCTGCCGGGTTTTTATATTCCGGATACTGTCCATTTGCGCTTTTGAAAACTTAGGCATAAAAAAAGCCCTCCTTCAAAATAGAGTGCATACTCATTTCGACAGGCAGAGCTTTATTTCCTTTACCAGCTGGACAATCCCAGCGTTTAAAAAAAGTAATAATAAACCACTGTCCATATTAATGCCGGGACAAAGGCAATGACGTATAAAAGAGACAACAGCTTAAAGCGTTTCCGTGCCTGTTTATTGTAGGTTTCATCCTCTGGGTTTAAACCAATCCGTATGGTAGCAATGAGTCCGAAAACGCAGACCGCTGCCACAACAATCAGTGCGGGAATGTAGTTTGACATAAAGACCCTCTCTCACGTTTGGATTTCCATTCCCTATTTTAAAGGACACGCCGTGTAATTGCGAGGATAGAAGCTATCCTTTATTTACCGGATTGTCCGGGCGTGTAATCCATTCACTCCAGCTGCCGGGGTAAAGCCTCACTTCTTTACCCGCTGCTTTGAATGCCAGTACATTGGCGCACGCCGTTACGCCGGATCCGCAGTAAACAATCGCTTCTTTACCCTCATAAGGGCTGAGGTCTTTTCGCAGCTCAGCTTCTGATTTCCAGTTCCCCGACTCGTCAAGGCGGTTCTGCCAGTTATCGTTCACGGCAGTTGGAATATGCCCGGCAGTATGATCAATAGGCTCATGAACCCCGGCAAACCTCTCGGGAGCACGGGAATCAATCAGAATGGCTTCACCCGAGTAGAGATTTTGTTTCACTTCCTCCATACTTGCCGTCATGGTGGGATCAGGCTCTGCATGGTAAACTGCCGTTTGCTGCGGCTCGATTATTCCCGATTCAACCGGGTATTCTTTTTTCAGCCATTTTGAAAAGGGTTCGGACAGAACGCAGGCTCTTTTATGACCGGTATATGTAAGAAGCCACCAGAGACGTGACGCCATAGCTCCGCCCTGGTCATCATAGGCAACAACCATTGTGCTGTTGTCAATTCCAAGCCGCCCCATTTTCTCCTGAAAGCAATTCAGATCCGGTAGAGGATGTCTTCCTCCAGCGCCTGAAGGGGGCCGGGGGGCGGAAAGATCGTTGTCAAGATGGGCGTATACCGCCCCTGGGATGTGACTCCTGGAATATTCGATCTTCCCTCGTTCAGCATCTGCCAGGTCAAACCGGCAGTCCACGATCACCATATCGTTTCGTTGAAGATTACTTTTCAGCCATTCGGACGATACAAAAAAATCAGTCATAGTAAAAGCCTCCTTATATTTACAAAATAATTAGATTTTTCAATGTTCACCCCAAGCCGTGACTTGTACAGCTGAAGTTTACGTATAAAACCTCCCGCTTTTATCACAGTACACAGTCCGGACTACTGTACGTTCAAAACGGCTTCCCCCTTTCGTTACGCCTTCAATATCCATTGTTGTGTTATAAAGTCCTTCACCGCAGTCTGGCAGGGTTACAGTAGTGCCGAAAGCTGATGCTGATTGCTCTTGATCATCGGTATCATCTGCCTTGCCTTTTTCGCAGGGAGTAAACGTGCAGCTGGCTGTGGCAGAACTGGGCACAGCCTGATCTTTGCCGCTTACAGTGAACTGCTTTTTTTCCAGGGCTTGCTCAAACTCCAGCTGAGTGCTGATCGGCGAGTTGATATTAATGATAACGAGGTAAGCAGAAGGGTTTGACGATGTACGTTTTTCAACGATGGACCACCTCCCGGGAATGGGATCATCAATGGTGAAGGTATGGTGCCAGGCCCCATTAAACATTCCGTTATCCGGTGAGGTTGTTACCTCCGGTTTAAAAATTTTCCCCTCAGGATCTATAATAGAAAGGCCTTCTGCATGGTCCGGGGTCAGCCAGTCTGCAGAAAAGGATGCTGCTCCTTCCTCAACCTCAAAAGATTCAATCCCTGTTTTCCTGCACGGACCTCCCCTTACTATACGACTGGCCGTACCGAGGTTTTCCCCAGCCGTTTGATAATCCTCAGAGGTTTCTCTTCCCGTTAACAGCACATCGGAAATGACCGGATAAACGTTCTTCCTGTCAGTAAGATCCTGATGATTCCACTCCCCGACTTTAAGCATTGTGCCGTAGGGAAGGGTTGCGCTCCTGACTGATACAACCCCGTCACTGTCGCCGGGAATAAACAGCCCGCCTGCAAAATAACGGCTGAACAGGGGTCCGGAACGTTTACCTGCGACGGTATAATATCGGGTACTTTCCCTTTCCGGCCGGTTGTCAGTAATCGTCCGGTAGTATGCCATTAAGGCCGTCTGAAGACTTCTTGTACCTTCATTTTTCATCCCGATCAGATTAGCAAGCCACGACGCTTTCGTGCTGTGAGCAAGATCTGCGAGTTCACTGCCGTGGTGAGGAGAACCGATGGCGTAAAGTTCATCCACAAGCTCATGACGGCCGTAATGCACAAGCGCAGTCTGAGCATCCAGTGCACCTTTGCTGAACCCCACGACCGCAAGCTTTTTTCCCCCTAAATATTCACTGACCTGACTTAGCTGCCAGGCGAGCACAGCCCCGTTATCCCAGTAGCTTTTGGCAGGTCCTCCTGTGTCATAAAGCTCCACAATAGCTGTCTGAAACCCGTCTTCACGGGCAGTACGGTACCAGTCACTCTCTGTGTAAAACATGGATGAAAGGTTAGTAAGACCGGGAACAAATACAATCACCGGTTTTGACTTTTTTACTTCCTTTGGAGAAAGACCGATTAGGATTGATCCTGGTTTTCCCGGTTCACCGATGATTTTTTCAAAAGATGACAGCGATGCACCTGTATTCACACACTCACTCTCCCTTGGCTTTTCTCCTATTTTATACTTTTAAAATCGGCCATGGAAGAAATATGCGGGCATTTTCCTATGCAGTCACGTGAACAGAGACTTTCTGTCCCGTTGAAAATGCGGCAGTAAATAGGCCTTCTTCGAGTTTAACCGGGGGAATTAACGTTCCTGACGAAACCAGCATTCCCTTTCTGATTGTTTTTCCATGCTGAGACAGTTTTTCTGCAAGCCACTTTACTGAAAGAACCGGGTTTCCCATCACAACGGTGGAATGCCCCTCGCCTATACACATTCCGTTATGTTCAAGTGTCATTGTTATATCATCGATCGCACACCGGTCGGCTGGAATCCCTTCCTTGCCTGTAATTACACGTCCGGTAAAGGCATTATCACTGATCAGGTCCCGGAGTTCAAAATGGGGAAACCATCGTTTAAATCTTGAATCAGGAATTTCGATTGCAGCGTGAAGAGTCCCTTTGCTTACGACCTCCTCTGTTGTGGGACTGGCTGATAGGTCTGAATCAAACGAAAAGACCAGTTCCGGTTCAAGCAGCGGTTCATTCATGTCCGAAAGGGAAATTGCTGCTGATCCAAGGCTTATATTTTTATCCATGAGTGTGCCGTATGCAGGCTCGTCCGTATCGGCTAGTGCCTGAGTCTGTGGACTGGTCATACTGATTTTATACCCATACGGTGATGCCCCCTGCTGACGGTATTTCTCCTCAATCAGCGTGTGCTGGATCTTGTATGCGTCTTTTTCACTAAAGTGTTCGTTTTCGCTTAAAAATCGAGCAGGTTTCCCTGTTTGTTCTGCTTCAATCAGATGTCTGGCTGTTTGTTCAATATTCATATATGTGCACCTGCCCTTCTCATTGTTCAAGCTCTTACAAAAATTTGTACAGGTGACCATGATACAAAAATTGTGCAGAAAATCCAACTGTTTTCTGAAAATTCGCTGCGTTTATTTGGCTCACTCATTATATTTATTATAGAAAGCAACAATTTTTCTGAAGACCGCTGTTTTGTATAGATTTATTATTACGTTTCAGACGGACGGCCACATTATAACCAAATTAAAAAGGCACCTGACAGCTTTCTGAGCTGCCTAGGTGCCTTCTCGTGCTTATTTGAATTCTGTATGGTGAAGTACTGTTCTGGCGTAGCTTCCGTCCTCAAGCTTTTTATCCAGTTCCACTGCAATTGAATTGTTGTAAACCGCAATAACTTCAGCTTTGGAGCCTTTAAATTCCCCTTTTGTTACACTTACCTGATCGCCTGCTTCAACTGTAATCGGATTTTCCTGCTTTGCTTCTTCATTTGCCATTGTATAAGCCTCCTTCAGCCTGGGAAATTGATGTTTGTATACCATACCCTGTTTTGGGCGGCGTTACCCCTCACATACTATAACAAAAACATGTGCCGCTGTGTGCGCACATGCTTTTGTCTGAAAATTAATATTTTCTATTGATTGATAAACATCTGTGTCCAATGGTTGCCATTTGTTTCATAGCCTACACCAATCTGGCTGTAATTGCCTGAAAGGATATTTTCCCGGTGGCTCGGACTCTCCATCCACTGTTGGACAACCTGCTCCGGGGTCGGCTGGCCCTGGGCAATATTTTCACCTGCAGCAGTGTACTGAATACCGTAATCGCGCATCATGTCAAACGGTGAACCGTATGTTGGACTTGTATGTGAGAAATAATTGTTCTCGTTCATATCCTGAGATTTTCTGCGGGCTACGTAGCAGAGATCCACGTTTGTATCAAGGGCCGGCATACCATTATTGGCTCTTTCCTGGTTCGTAAGCTCGATAACCTGGAGTTCGAAATCCTTGAGATCCCCTTCTCCTTCAGGTTCATCCTGAGTGGTTTCCTCCTGCTGGGGCTGCTCCTGTTCAGGCTGCTGGGGCTGCTCAGGTGCCGGCTGAGGTTCAGCTGCAGGCTGCTCCTGGTTTGGATCGGCTACCGGCGGATTGGCCGGTTCCTGAGGTCCGTCAAATTCAGGCATCTGGCCTGGCTGTAGATCTGGCAGGTCAATGTTAAACTCATCTCTTACGATGTTGTAAAGCTCTTCAGGATGCATCTGATCCGGCTCAAGATCAGCAAGGAATTTCGCCTCCTGCACCTGAATCGCCTTTGTGTGAGGAAATTCTTCACTGTTTAATTCGGTTTTTTCACTGGAAATCTCAAACATCTGAAACGGATTCATATTACGCTGGTTAGGATTGATGCGGTTGTCCTGATCGAAGCTGGTTAGCGGGCCTTCTCTGTATGTTCTCTGTCCTTCAAAATCGTCATCCTGCTCATCCATGTTTCCACCGCAGGCTGCAATTACAAGGATCATTAAAGCGGCCAGTACAAGTAAAATTAATTTCTTATTCAATTTCATTTTCCTCCCTGGGCAATAGTTTATCGGGTATAGTCTCCGTAAAGCCACAGGGGATTATAGGTGGTAATTAATGATAGCAATGGTAATGAAAAAGGACTGCCGGGTGCCGGCAGCCCTGTTAAAAAGAGATCTTTAAAATTCTGTCTTCCTGTTACCGTTACCTCTGTTATTGTTCCCATTGTTTTTCTGAAGCACTTTCAGTCCCTGTCCCATATCAGAAGCAAGCACGTAGTTCCTGTCCACGAATACGCCCCATACGTTACCCTGGTCCGGTGTATATCGCCCAATTTCCTTCGGGTCTGCCGGGTCAGTAATATCCACTGCCAGCACACCTCCGGAATAATAGGACAGATAAAGCGTGTTGCCATGGACCTTAGGATCGTGAACGGTGTTTGCGAAAGTGGAACCAATAAAATCGAAAGTCAGTTCTGTTGTAAATTCACTCAGGAGCTGAGGATCTGTTTTATCGGAAATATCAAAGATTCTTGTGTATCCGTATGCATCTTCATAACCTTCTCCGTGAGGGTTTGCCACTTCCCGGGTCTCAATCAGGATATTGCCGCCACGTGCGAGGGCTGCGGAGTGAGCTGCACCTTTCTGGTCATCGGCATATTCAGTACGGCCGAGAAATTCCGGGTTCTCCGGATTGCGGATGTCAAAGATGACGGTGCCAAGATCCCACATGGAAACATAGGCGTAATGCCCGTTATTGTCGGTGATTACACTGTGATTAAATACCGGACGAGTATGACCGTCTGGTGCATCCCAGTGATAGCCATTAAAATCTTCGGTTACTTCTTCAAGTTCACGGGGATCCCATTCCCACATCTTTTCCGGATTAGCCGGGTCTGTTACATCGATGATCTGAAAATCTCCTTGCTCACCGTCAGTGTAGTAATCCGCATACGGATTGGACAAAAGAGCAATCGCCTTGTTTCCCTGACGGGTCAGGTAGAGCTCGTGTGTCCCGGTAATTTCGCGGTCCAGCTCATAAAAGCCGAGGCGTTCAGGGTTATATGGATCTGACACATCATAGAGCAGCATGCCGCCGCGGCTGTCAGGACGGTTGGCGTTATTCCTTGATGTCTGCTGAAGACTCACCACTGCCAGGTCACCGTTAAAGTGAGGCGTATTCACTCTTTTTACAATGACTTTTTCCTGCCAAGTATATGGTATATCGTCAGCAATCACACCGATTTCTTCTGGATTCTGCGGATCCTGCAAATCAAAAATTCTGACTCCGCCATTTGCACCATTGGCTGTATGTGTGCCTACATAGGCGAAGCCCTGGTGAGCATACACATCGGCCGTGTTATTTTGAACCCCGTCTTTTTCTGCAAGCTGAATCGAAGCCGCTTCATGCAGGTGTTTGACGTTTTTGTCCCCATCTTCAACCGGTGCATCAAGCTGCTCGATGGCATCGTGATCAAAAACCAGACCTTCCCCTTTACTCCCACCCTCAAATGCATCATGTGCGTAAATGGATGTTCCTGCTGATAAAACGAGTGTGCCGGCAAGTACCGAACTGATTAACTGTTTTGTTCGCTTCTTCATAAAATACCCTCCCCAGGTTTGTTTTCCCATTCAGTATAGTAAACGGATGGTTTTCATTCCAGAGGAGGTTTTCGACAGAATATTTTCTAGTATCCATAGAAATCATACCAGAATATCATTTATTATGATTTATTTACAAAAAGTTGAAATAAATTTGTCGATTCAGCTTCCTAACCGAACAAATATGATTATTTAGTTTTACGAAATTTGTGAAATGCGAAACAAAATATATTTATTAATATAAATTCATGACTTTTCCTCTTCTTTTTTAATCGTATAGTCCTAATGACTTTTGTGAATTCTTTCCGCAAGAAGGCCGGTGGTATATCAATAGTCACTGATCTTTTATGTAAGAAAATTTCAAGACATGATTGACTTCTTCCACTACTTAATAATTGAATACCAAAATAAAAGACGACCCGAAAGAGGGGCCGTCTGTTTACTTAAATCAGATCCAGTATAAATGATAAAGCAATGATAACGACTGACACGTGCAGCAGTACCTGCATCCAGTTCTGTTTCAGGCTGTTAAGCTGTTTAATGGCGCTGTAGGCACTGTTGGCTCCGACAACAATCCAGGCAATTAAAAGCAGTAGTCCCGGCATGATTCTGGTCCTCCTTTCATCTCTGAGCTGTGAGAGTCCAACGTTGCACTGAAAGAGGAAGTGATGATTGCAATACAATATATGTCCATTTGAAATAAGATATGTTCATCCCAAAAAAATTAAAAAAAGTGCCCAGCTGTTTCAGGGCACTCCAGGATGTCATTTTCATCTTCCGATCCGCTTCAAAACATTCTCAAGTGTGTCCGGCTGCAGAAACTCAACCGGTGAGGCACCTTTTTCAAACGAGAAGGACTCTCCTTCAATCAGAATTACATACTTTCCATTCACTTTTGCAATATGGATATTTTCGCTGAAATCTGAAAGAAGCCCCTTTACATCGATATGATCGAGCTTAAGTTTCATTTCTATTTCAGGCTGATGCTCAATAATTGGTGCAGAGGCTTCCACCACCTGATCTTCGGTCCACTTTTCCTGAAGCTGACGACTATCTGTATTCGCCCAGGCTTCAATGCTTTCCTCTTCGGCAATCCATTCTTCACTCTCCGGCTCATATTTTTCCGCGATGTGCTGCTGGGCAGCTTCAATCATCTGGCCTTTTACAATTTGCGGAAGTGACTGGCTGTACTCTACATACTTTAGAAAGTCTTCAAAATACCTGGCATGGGAGGACTGGTGAATTTTAAGTTCCCATTCTTCCGTCATCCCTTCTTCCGGCATAAAGGGATATTGAATCGACTTCATGTTTCTCGTAGTAATCGCCATCTCTACATGTCGGATCAGCGTGGTTTCGTCCGTAATGGAAGCCACCTTAGGCTCAAAATCACATTTCAGTACAAACACAAATTTATCATCCATGTATTTGCTCAATTTAGCCCGGATCACGAGGAGGGCTCCGCCCCTGATAGCACTTGTTTTTGTATAGGCAGTCACGAGCTGCTCACTGTTGGACCGGAAGTCTTCTGCAGTTTCAGCAGTCCGGATCCGGTTAAATAGGTTATAGTTTGGATTTGTATCCAGCTCGTGCCCGGGCTCGACAACAAAGTGGCCGATCTTAGTGGGCACCTGATCAGATTTCGGATTTCTCTCCACTTTCCGTTTGGCAATTTTCATCAGTTCACCGTCAAGAAATTCCTTAAGCGGGCTCGTAAAATACTGTTCACTATCCAGTGTCTGAAAATGCCGGTACGTTTTTTCCGCACTCTCTCCGCTTCCGGTTACCTGTACGAGAAAGAACGAAGCATAATCTATTGTAAAATCCACCTTAATCACCTTTTCTTTCGCTCTGAATTCCTACCTGATTATAGCATTGAAAAGGTCTCCAGAACACTGCTGGACATCTGGCTGATGTAAGCTATAATAGCCGTACAGGTTATGGATGAGGAGCGAAGTTATGAATAAAAAAGAATTCGAAGATCAAATCATTGAGAATTACCGGCAGGATGAAAATATGATGATTCTCGTATTTGCCCAGTGGTGTGTAAACCACGATCTGGATCCAGTTGAAGTATACAAAAAGGCGTATCCTGATCAAGGAAAAAACCCGGCACTCGATCAGGCTGCTGCTCTTACCGTACCAAAATCTGAAGCAGGAGAAATCCCGAATGAGACACTGCTCGGTGTATTGAGCATGTTTGGAAACGATGATCTGGCATTCGTTGTGACAGAGGAAATGAGAAAGCAGAAAGGCAAATAACCGCAAAAAAAGGTGTCCAAAAATAATGGACACCTTTTTGTTTACTCGTCTTCGAACAGCCTATCACCTTTTGACAGACGCATGGCAATTCCTGCTGTGTGCGGCACCTCTCTCGAAGTTGGGGCGTGAGCCGCAATATAGCGGATCGCGCCAAATAGAAGAGTGTCCTGCATACGCTCGGCAAATTCAGTGTTTTCCTTTGCCCACCCTTCGTGTTCCGAAACCGCAGCTTCAAGCACCTGAAACGTATGAAACTCAGCGTCCTCCCTCAATACGGCGTGGGCAAGAACATTAAACAGGGAACGCCGGTTTCCATTACGGTTCAGGTAGGCGGAAAGCCATTTTGCCGCCTGGTCTGTCTGCTGCTGGCGGTCGAGGAGGCTGAGCAGTTCTTCGGGATGGGATGCTTCTTCACTTAAAGGAGTCCGGTCAGGTCTTCTTGCAGCAGGGGTATTCAAAAAGCGGTCCAGATAAATGCTCATCGCGCTGTGATAGATCCCCCTTACAAGGTCTTTTGAAAGGGAACGTTTAAGTGACTCATGGACAGCATGAGCATGAGAAAACGTATGAAGCACAGTAATCCAGTCACGGAACTCGTTTTGAACATGAAAGCGGGCAATCCGCTCGGCCGCAGCGCCTGTTGCAATTCGGGCAATCAGAACGGGATTTGCTCCGTTTTCAAGAAGACCGGTGATCAACTGAACCGTTTCTGCTGGATCATCCCGGAGAAGCATGTCAAATAAATGATCAGGATCTGCCACAGTTTCGTCCCCGAATTCCATATTCTCCATCTGCTCAAATGCGTGTTCGAGCGGAATTCTCAGATCAACAGGTGCCTGCCAGCTGTGAAGCTCTTCGCTTCGGCTCGCATTTGTAAACTCAGGAAGGAGTGACGTCAATACCTGCCCCTGAAGATCATCCCCTGTCTTCTCAAGCATTTCAAAGGCTTTATTATGAAAATCGAGCGTGTGACCGGTATTCATATAGTAATGGTCTGTCACAGCGGTCATCATCATTTCAGCAATTTCCTGATTCTCCGCACCGGTTTCCACTGCGGTAAGCAGCACTCTTTCTGCTCCCTGCACATCACGGACTTCAAGGCTGTGGCGGTACCACTCCGCCAGCCGCTCAGGAGAAGGCGTCTCTTCTCCTTGTAAGGGAAGGGGGCCGAGCAGAAATCTTGTACCCATACCTGCACTTTCTCGTGCGACGTGAACCAGTCCCTGATAAAGAGCAAGAATTTGTCCATTCCGGTCAAGGTATGGAAGCATGTTCGTCATTGCAGTCAGGATCGTCAGACCTGACCTCCAGCCATTCCATCGGTGCTTTGTCCCGTACGCCACACCAATCTTTGCAATGTCTGCAAGAGGCTCCCCGGCATTTACCAGTCCGGTCACTGCTTTTGCAATTACCAGGCTGAGGTTCTGTTCGAGCCCCTCTTTTAAGCGCTTTCTGTATTTTGTTACGGTAGGACGGTTTTTTGATTCGGAATTGACCCAGACTTCCCCGTCCCTGATTGAAACCTGATGAACCGGCACATCATCAGCCCATGGATCGAGCGTACCACCGCTTTTCAGGTCAAACCGAGCATGGTGCCAATGGCAGGTTAACAGGCCGTCGCACACACTTCCCATATGGAGGGGAAACCCGAGATGCGGACATCTGTTGTCAACAGCGTAAACACTGCCTTCGTGACAGATGATGGCAATCCCGTGACTTCCTCCTTTTACAACTTTCGGACTCACTTTCTTCAGTTCTTCCAGTGTTCCTGCATAGACTTCATTCACCTGAACCACTCCTTTAACGAAGATAGGTTTATTTTACGTTCAGCGAGCGGCATCGTCATCAGAGGAAACGGCTAAAAACAGTAAGACCTGAGTCTTAGTTACCGGTTTTTCTTTCGAGGAGCGGTGCTTCCTCCATTTCGGATAAACCTGCCAGAGCGGCTATGGTTAAAAGCAGATGCTGGGGACCTAAATGAGCATTTTCAGGATCAAAATTTTCCTGAAGCGTATGGGCCCCGCCAAAATCACCGCCGCCTCCAAGCGTTAACGAAGGGATTCCTAAACTGATCGGAACATTGGAGTCTGTACTGATGGGTCCGCTGAGTGCCGGATGAAGGTTCAGGGAGAGGGCTGCAGCCGCTGCTGCCTTGACAACAGGACTGTCCGGGGGCTGGCTCCCGGCCGGTCTGTCTCCGACTTTTTCACTTGTTACCGTAATATCATCACGGCCCCAGCGGCTGTTTTCTTCAGTTACGGCCTCGTCAATTAAAGCAAGGACACGGTTTTCAAGTTTGATCAGTTCCATTTGATCTATTGAGCGCAGATCGATCACCATGGAAGCTTCCGCGGCAATCGTGTTAACAGATGTGCCGCCTTTCATTTCCCCTATTGTAAAGGTGGTTTTCGGCTCTGGAGGTACTTTCAGGTCTGCGATCTTAGCCGCTGCCCTGCCGAGTGCGTGGTTTGCACTTGCTATACCGAAATCGCCGAAACTGTGCCCTCCCTGACCGCGGAAAACAATACGATACCGTCTGCTCCCCGTTCCCTGGAAAATGATCCGTTCAGGCGATCCTGGCTCAACAGAGATAAATCCATCGATATCATTTCGGCTGTTAAAAAGATGTTTGACGCCAAATAGATCCCCGAGTCCTTCCTCTCCTACAGTAGCACCGATAATCAGATCGCCTTTGGTGGAAATACTGCAGTCATCAAGAACTTTGGCAAGTGTCAGTACACAGGCAAGCCCTCTGCCGTCGTCGGCAATCCCTGGCGCATAAAGCCTGCCCTCTTTCCACTCTGGAGAAATTGACGTTCCTTCCGGGAAAACGGTATCAAGATGGGCACAGACAACAAGCCGCGGTCCATTTGGGTCACTTCCCTTTTTAACGCCGAACACGTTTCCTGCTTCATCTGTTGTGATGTTACCCACGCCGTAAGCTTTCAGGCGACGGGCAAATTCCTGCCCCCGCTCGCTTTCCTGAAAGGTCGGGGCAGGGATCGTTGTGAGGGCGATCTGCTCTTCTAGCGTCTGGTCCGCCTTCTCCTCTATGTAAACCAATGCTTCCTTTATCAGCGGCAGTCTGCTGATCCGGCTCACTTGTTCTGTTAATGGATCATTCATGAAAAAGCCCCTTTCTTCTTATTTCTTCAGAGTGACTGAATCAGATTTGTGGTACAATGCTTTTATTATATCATTCGTAACACTAAATAGATTGGAGTCCTGATCGTGAACAGAAACATTCTGAGATTCATAGAAACAGTACTGATCGGGATAGCAGGCGGTGCCCTTTTTGCCTACTTGGCACTTCCACTCCCTTGGGTTCTCGGGCCTCTCGCCTTCGTAATGATCTGGCAGGGATTCACAAAACGAAACGCCTTTTGGCCTGAACCAGTTAAAAACGGCGGATTTCTGACACTCGGTCTGTATTTCGGTCTTTATTTCACCGCTTCCACTTTTGCAACGGTCGTCCCATACCTCATTCCCTATATATCGGCAACACTCCTGCTTATTTTAAGCAGCATTGTTTTAGCGACAGCCGTCACCCGCTGGATTAACGTTGATAAAATTACAAGTGTTTTCGGCTCGATACCAGGCGGCCTTTCTGAAATGGCCATTGCCAGTGAGGCGATGAAAGCCAACACGTCCCTCGTGGTCATTTTTCAAACCGTTCGTCTGATCGCTGTGTTATTTACAGTACCTTTTATTATCATTTATGCTTTTTCGGACGGATCTTCCAGACAGGGTGCCGGGATGCCTCTTCACGATGGCGCTGTCCCATGGGGGCCGGAAGCACTCTGGCTTGTCATTCCGGCAGCAGCAGGCATTCTTTTTAAAGACCGTATCCCTGCAGGAATCGTCATTCTGCCGCTTATGTTAACGGCCTTAATCAATATTACCGTCACTTCACTCCCCTCACTTCCAGTATTAGTGCTGATCGCTGCTCAGATTGCAGTAGGCATTGGTCTTGGCAAGCGGATCTCGTTTGAAGATCTGAAACTTGGCGGAAAATACTGTCTCGTTTACTTTGGCATTGCTGTAAGCCTGATCGGAATTTCCTTTGCACTTGGCGCAGGGCTTGCCCAGATGACAACTCTGAATCTGGCAACAGCACTTCTCAGTGTCGCTCCTGGTGGACTGGTTGAAATGGTGCTAACCGCCTCTGTTGTAGGCGGGGATCCTGCAGTTGTAAGCGCCCTTCAACTTACCCGGCTTCTTGTTATTATCGTTCTAGTCCCTCCTGCACTGAAATGGTATTTCAGAAGAAGTTTACAGACGTCATAGTAAGTTTTCAGAGGCTGCCCTACTGGATAAGGCGGCCTCTTTTAATCTGAAGTTTTTTAGTAAAAACAATTCTACCATACTTATCCATCTTAAACTGTTCAAAGGCTCGCTTTATCGATTAAAAGCGCCAACGCGGTCATGCGTGTGTTTGTCCGTTTTCGAAAAGCAAGGTATAATCTTCCTTGTGCGTTTTTACACAAATACCTCATGAACTGCATTAGGAGTGTGAACATACTTGCTTAGAATTTTATACATGATGGCAGGCTGCGCCATTGTCAGTTTTGGCGTGGTCATCCTGCAGAGTTCCCAGGTTATTACCGGGGGCACGGCAGGTCTCGCACTGAGCGTGTCCTATCTGATGTCCTGGTCGTTTGCGATTGCCTTCTTTCTGATTAATCTGCCTTTCTACATCCTTTCTGTAGCGAAAATGGGATGGAACTTTACTCTCTCTACCCTTTTCGCTGTCACGACCCTTTCTCTTATGACTGAAGTCATGCAGTATCTTCCGTCATTTACTATAGCTCCTCTTGCCGGTGCTCTCCTTGGGGGTCTCGTGATCGGATCGGGTCTTTGTATTTTGTTTCTTAATGGTTCATCTCTTGGTGGTGCAAACATCCTGTCCCTTGTTCTGCAGAAGCGCTTCGGACTGGATCCGGGTAAAACACTGTTTACGTTTGATACACTTGTCATTTTGACAGGACTGATCAGTGTCGGACTTGTCCGCGGGCTTTACTCCATTCTTTCTGTGATGGTGATTTCTCTTATCATCAGCCTGCTTAAAAACCGTATAGCAGCAAAAAACGAAGACCGCACTGCACCAGAGCCTGCTCCTGCCGAGCATGCTTCCTGATCAGCCGCAGAAAGCCTCTCAACCCCACCGGATTCCGGTGCAGCTGAGAGGCTTTCTTTTTGTTTACCTGGCTTGTTATTGTCAGTTGTTGATTTTCGCTCACTGTGCTCCCTTTCCGCGGACACCTCTGGAGACTCCTCGGAAAAATCCCGTCGGTGCTGTCACCGCAGGAGTATCGCTCATTCGCTCCAATCAAATTTATTAAATCAACATTAAGAATTAACAAAGCATTTACTTACATATTGAAAACAATTGTCAGATCTTCTGAAAACCAGAAGAAAATTCCTGCTGCAAAACACAAGGTGGCAAAAAGAGCAAAAATCACACCCCAGACCGGTGCTGGAATCCGGGTTTCCTCTGCCAGAAACTGAGCATCACCGCTGTGCTGGGTTAGGGAAAAACTGAGCAGACAGACCACAATGGCACTGGCAAAGGCCTGAATCAGCATCATTACGCCTATAATCATGATAATAAGCGATAGGTAAATTTCCCCCTCATAGCGGTACAGCAGAAAAAATCCCCCCAGGACACTGACCACCCAAAAAAATCCTGTCAAGTTCCGAATCCAGAAAAGAAGACTGATGACAAGCAGAATCACAAGGAAAACAGCAAGTTCCAGCACATAACCGCTTCTGTATAAATAAATATACGCTGCACTGACGAGAGAGGCTGCCGGATAGCCCGAAAAAATCGTCAGAATACGTCCTGCTTTATGATGGTGAAATCTGGCCATGCCTCCGGTATTGTGAAACAAGTGAACAGAGGAAACCCGCCCTCCAGTAAGTCTTGCTATAAGAGCATGACCGATCACTTCATGGACGAGAGTATTAAACAGTTTCACGTAAGGACCAATAACCGGAACAAATGACAGTAAAAGGACGAGCGCAAACAGGACTGCGTATTCAGTAATCATATTTTTCTGCTATTCTTCATTGGACACAGCAAAAGTTTTACCGTCTTCCTGTCTGACTCTTCCTTCTTTCATCAGTCTGCCGAGAGCCCGTTTAAACGCTGCTTTACTGATTTTAAACGTGTCACGAATCTCATCAGGATCACTTTTATCTGTAAACGGCATTTCTCCCCCTGTCCGAATCAGATAGGCGAATACAGACTCGGCATCCTCATCAAGTACCTCCTGCTTTAATGGACGCAGAGACATATTGACGGTGCCGTCCTCTTTCACACCGATCACCCTGCCGCTTACCCACTCACCGAGGCGGGGCTCTTCCTTGCGTTCACTGTAATGAACAAATCCCCGGTATCCTTCGGTTGTAATGACGAATGATCCCACCTTGGTTGAGCGGTATACACGCCCTTCTGCTGTCGTGTGCTTAAGTGTCTGCGGAGCCTCTTTAAACGAATCCTCAACGACAGTTTCGGTCGCGGGTTTGGCTAGGAGCCGTCCTTTTTTATCTGTCGTTAATGTGACAAAAAGTTCGTCTCCTTCTTTTGGCCAGACACTCTCTAGGAGAGGAAGATCATCCGAGGACACGAGTACGTCTTCCTTGAGCCCTATGTCGGCAAATACACCGAGCCCCTTTACGGATTCAACCACCTTCACCCATTCGTATGTATCTGCTGTAACTGCAGGCAGGCTCATAGTGGCAATGGTTTCACCTTTTTTATTCAAATAAATAAACACGCTGATGCGATCACCCGGTTCAGGTGCTGCGGATACCTCCTGCTGGGGAAGGACCACAATCCTGTTGCCGTCACTTAACACGTAATCACCGCCAACTTCCTGGCTTACCGTTAATTTTTCTATCGTTCCCGGTTCAAATGTATGCATATCTTGTTCCTTCTTTCTCGAAATGTAATTATAGATCCCTGTCAAAATGGTAAATCCAGCCTTCTTTTTGCCATGGACCTTCTACTGGAGGTCCTTCAAGGGCCGGTAGAAGACTTCCGTTTAATGCAAACGCTGCTGCGTACAACGCGCAGATACAGGCGTCATAAGCATCCGTTCCCGGAGCTGCCGTTTCCGGGATCCATTTGTGGAGAAACGGGGCAGCAGGCGATTTACTCGTCTGTTTTACGAGAGCAGGATAAACCTCAATAATCTCCCGGCTGCTTTTTACGCAGCTGAAAGGCCGAGTGTGAAAACCGTAGTCCGTTTCCCATTTCTTCACATGACTCATAGCCACGGTGGCATTATTGCCGATCCGGTCAAAAGAGGCCGATAAAGGTTTTTTACGGTACTTCTTATGAATATACCGATCTGTCTCTCTGTAAGCAAGGGGATTATCAATTTCCCTGCCGGGTTTCCCAGCCGGTACTGTATCACCTGCAAGAAAACGGGTGAAGGCTTCTGGAAAAGACAATGGGGCATCAATTCCGACGACGACCGTGGAATCTTCCGGAAACTCTGCTTCAAAACCACCTTGCCGTGCCAGATCCTCAGGATTCCAGAAGCCGTCTTCAGGAAGCGAACAGACTGCCGGCTCTTTTGCCCATGTAATCCCTTCATGATCTATTGTACAGACAGCAGCACCGTGTCTTGCTCCCATCCATCCGCCCACATCCCATCCGATTGCCGTTATTTTTTGTGCCACTGTTCCTTTCACCCCTTTATTTTATGCTCTCAGGAATAATTCCCTTTTCTTCTTCGTGTAAAGCCGAGGATATTGGAAAAAATAAAAACAAACCGTTCAGGAAAGGGAGTTCTTTATGAACAAAAACGATCAGAGTATAAAATCATTTTGTGACACAGAGTACGGAAAGCTTGTCCGTGTAGCACTATGTGAACCCCGTCATATCGAGATACGCGACACAATTAATGAAACGCAGAAAAAATATGCCGGGGAAGGGATTGACACCGAACTGGCCATGCATCAGCACAAACAGTTCTCCAAAGCTCTGAATGAATTCGGAGTCGACGTCATTCAACTCTCCCCGTTACCCGAGCACCCCGAGCAGGTATTTACGAGGGACATTGCGTTCACGCTCGGTAAAACGGTCTTTGTTGCGGAAATGGCTCAGAAGATCCGGTTTGGAGAAGAGGAGCATCTGAAAACCTGGCTGAAAGATGAAAAGATCAGTTACTACAATATTTTAGGAGATAAAATTGAAGGCGGGGATATTATTATTGACGGATCCAATATTTATGCCGGCATCAGTGACCGGACGAATCAGGCTGCAATTGACCACTTGGAAAGCCTGCTCCCCGCTTACTCTATCTTACCTATTTCATTCCCGCATAAATACCTTCATCTGGACTGTATTTTCAACATCCTGAGCCCCGCTCACGCCATTTTGTTTAAGGGCGCAATGAACGAATTCGACGAAGAATTACTCACGTCACGCTATGACTGTATTTTTGTTTCGGAAGAAGAACAGTTTACACTCGGAACCAACGTGTTGTCGATCGGAGATAATACCGTCTTCAGCCTGTCGGTAAACAAAGATGTAAATCGCCAGATGCGAGACAGGGGATTCAACGTAGTGGAGATCGACATTTCTGAAATCATTAAATCGGGAGGATCATTCAGATGCTGCTCAATGCCGATCCTTCGTGAGAGAGGTATTTAGCCGTATATTTTTCGCTTTTTGAAGCAGCCACATTGAATGCAGATCCATGCAGTACTCGTTTGTCAACTCCGGGTTAAGCTGGGCGTCACCGCTTTGCATTAAAAAACGAAGGATGGATGTATCTTTATACCAGTCAGGCTTTGAGTAAACCACATGGTGCTGATCTTCCCAGACTGAGGTCAGTTTCGGGCTGAAAAGATACGGAGGCTTATCTTTTTCCTTACAGCTGTGCCATTCCGTCCCGTTGATCCTTTCAATAGAAGCCGAAAAAACATGGGGCCAGTAATCCTCGCGGGAGCCGCTATGGGGGTTGTCAGCGGCAAACTGCAGAATATCTTTCATTCTTTTTTCGTTACCATATAATAGATGATACAATGTAAGGCCTGTTCGCACACGTTCCTCCGGGAGAAGAAAGTTTGCCACTTTAATCCCTGAAAGTGCTGTACCGGTCTTACTCCGGTAAGGAAAAAGGACAGATGTGAGTTGAAACAGCTCCTGAACGTGAAACTTCCAGCTGGAAAAAACACCGTTTTGAAAAACCGGCCGTTCCACTACAGGTTTCTGAATGTAATGCTGCTCGTTAATGATCAGACAAACGGTCAGAAAGACCCGGTCTCCTGTCTTAAAATACACGCTCCATACTGCCTGCATAAATGATGACACAGAAAATGCGGGTAGGAGATGAAAAAGCACCTTACCTGAACGAATGCTTTCTTCATAAAGGCGCAGTTGGGGATAGGCATCAAGAAAGATTAAATGGTTAGCGGCTTCAAGAAAGGAAAAGAAGCTCCGGCGGTCTGCGGCCGTTAGGATCCCCTTAAGCAGAGTGCCGTGGAGATCAGTCATATTCCATCCTCCGTTGCGTGAAACAAGGTGAGCCAGGAGCGCCCAATGGATATCTCTGTTTCTATTATAAAAGTGGTAATACGCAGCCGTTCTCGTCACGTTGTTCCGGTTAAGCACCTGGGTTTCTTCACGGATCTGTTCCACCATAGCTTTTTCCGGCCCGAAAAGAACAGCAGGGGCTTTTGACTTGATCTTGCTCAGATGGGCATGAAGCAGCCTGACGGATTCATCTTTTGGCACTGCCATTTCGTATGCCGGCAACCCGCTCGCATCTTTATTAAAAAATGCGCCGGCAATTTTTTTCAGGGAAGTAAGAGGTATTCTCACACGGCAATCTCTCCTTTACATTACCGTATGAGCAAACAGAAATCCCCATGCCGCTAATAGCGGCATGGGGATTTTCACCTTACAGCAGGCTTGACAATGACATCTACGGATCCCGTTTCCGTTCCCGTATGCAGCACCTGGAGAATATGCTCTGCAACAGTTTCCGGCGTAAGCCCTTTTTCACGTTTACGATCAGCTGATACACCGCCGAAATCGGTCTGGACCAGTCCTGGTGAAACAGTTGAAACCCGAATGTTAAAAGGAGCCCCTTCCTTTAATAGCGAACCGCTGAGCCCTAAAAGCCCCCATTTACTGGCACAGTAGGCTCCGGTCTTTTCCCTGGTTGTATAAGCCAGGTCTGAGGCCACGTTTAGAATATGTCCGCCTCCCTGTTCTTTCATTACAGGAAATACCGCTTTACAGAGAAGGAACACACCTTTTAGGTTTGTGTCCAGCTGCAGATCCCATTCTTCTTCGGTCATGTCTTCGATTGTATTCCATACACCGGTTCCGGCGTTATTAATCAGAACGTCCACACTGCCATGGGTGTTTACAATATTCTCAATCATAGAAGCAGTCTCTGCAGACCTAGTAACATCACATAAATAGGTTGTGCATTCCGGCACATCATCCGCCAGCTTTTCCAGTGATGATTCATGCTTTGCCACTGCGATAACTTGAGCGCCTTCTGCAGCGAGTTTTTTTGTGACTTCTCTGCCGATTCCTCTTGCTCCGCCAGTTACGATTACTGTCTTTCCCTTCACATCTATCCCTCCTGGTATATGTACGTTATTGTATCTTACTTCGACATGAGCCGGACGAATGCCTTTACCATGATTCAATTGAAACAGCCGAGATAAACGATGGGTAAAACAGAAATGGCCCCCACTTTGTGAGAGCCGTTAACAGCCACCTGTAATAATCCCAATGGTTTCGTGCGGAGCTTCACGCCGGCAGTGAGACTACCTGAGGCAATGAAGGCCAGGCGAGACCCTACAGGCGCAGCCGAGGAGGCTTGCCGGCATCGCCGCGGAAAACGAACGGACGGCGTGAAGCGGAGCTTCTGTTTAAACATTTTAACGATAGCATATTATATATGCTCTTCAGATAGATGCTTTCTGACGGCACAATCATTTCAGCCCTGTCGATGCAGTTATAACGTTTTCAGTGAACGAATTTCTTCTTCGAGGACCTTTTTGCGTTCTGGATCAAATAGAGTTTCAAAGCGTTCCTGTTCTTCGGTAAGGGCTGTTAACAGAACATCTTTAACCAAAGATTCCATTTCGTGAACAGCATTTCTGACGGCTTCCTTAAAACGAAGATCATTCTCCTCAATTAATCCGGCAGCAGCAGATGCCGCTTCTGCGGTCAGCCGCTCCTTCACTTGTTTTACCCTTCCATTTTCAAAGAAATCTTTCTGGGACTTGAGGTCATCTTTATACGGCTCCGGCTCTACCTGAAGATCTGCATGAATGAGGGTCTCCACAGAAGGCGTTTCGATCTCTGCCACAGCATAGAAATGGGGGAGCTGCAATTTAATTCGATCACTTTCTTCGTTAATCCATTTCTCGGCACGTTTCCTGATCCGCTGTTCAAGCCGGATGGATGTGGATTCAAGTTCCTGCCGCAGAAACTGTTCTCCTGAAGAACTCCACTCTCTGAGACCCTCTTTAAACTGGGCGTACATCTGTCTTTTAGAAGGTCCTGTCAAAGTTGTCACATTAAAGGAAGTGGAGAAATAATCATTAAATACATATCTCATACGTTCCTTCAGATAAATCATCAACTGGTCGAACTGATCTTCAACGTCCGTGTACAGTGTGTCAAAAGAAGCGGTCCTGATATTGTCACTGAAGTTCCGGCACAGCTCTTTTACCTGGAGGAGCTTTTGTTCCTGCTCATCTTTTTCAGCATTCATAAATTGCAGACTTTCTTCTGCCTGCTTGTAAAATCTGGCAAGTTCATCTTCAATCAGTCTGTAACTCAATTCCTTGAGTTCAAGAATGGTTTTCGAATAGAAGGTCTGTTCAAAATCGCTGAACGAGGGCTCGTTCTGGATTTCTCCCTGTTTCCATCGTAGACCTTCCCGGCTTGAAAGGGCATGAATTCTTGGTTTTTCAATTCCATTCCGCTCAAGCTGATTTCGTACATGCTTTCTTACACCGTTTAATTCTCCTCTTCCTGACGCCAGGTCGGAAGCATTAATAACAAAATACAGTTTATCCCGGGAAAAGCTTTCGTTTACCTTCCCCATCTGCTGAAGAAAGTACTCATCGGCTTTTGAGAAAGCATGGTTATAATAGGTAAGGTAAAAAATAGCATCTGATTCTCTCATCTGTCTGAAAGCGACATTTGTATGTCTTCCGTGAATGGAGTTTACACCCGGTGTATCTACCAGGACAATGCCTTTTTCTGTAATTGGGCAGTCGAAATAGATCTCTGCCTTTTCAACGAGACAGGCGGTCTGTTCTTCGGCAACATAGACGCCAAGCTCATCCAGCCGGATCTTCTTCTGATCCCCCGGCTTAATGTCCGACGACATTAGGCTCTGTTTCAAGATGCTCAAATACGCTTCATAGGTGCGCATCCGGTTTGTAAGAGAGCCTTTTTTTGCCGGTTTCCAGGACGTAAGTGAAGCATAGTCGATTTTCTCACCGAGTTCCTTAGCAGCAGCCTTGATTTCTGCATCAAGTGCTTTTTCAGATTTAAAGGTAACAAGAACATCTTCGTGGCTGAATTCGTTGTTACTTTTCCGCACAAAATTAATGGTGGCCGTTGTCGGATTGGGAGACACGGGCAGGACATCGTGTCCAAGAAGAGCGTTGGCAAAACTCGATTTTCCTGCACTGAAGGCCCCGAAAAGTGAGATCATAAATGTCTGGTTTTTATATCTTTTCATCCGGTTTAAAAGCTGGTCACGCTCTCGTTTCAGTACAGGAGAGTCTTTACGGAGTTCCAGTACCTCCCGGATTTGCGTGAGTCTGGAATCCGCTTTTTTCTCATCGAAGTCAGAAACAAATTCTGTCTCCTCCTCCTCCTCTGTATCAATGACGCTATTTTGAGGCAGATCAACGGTCCAAGTTCCTCCTGCGCCTGCAGGAAAAGTCTTTTTCATTGCATCCATATACACTCTGTCCAGATCCCGGTCTTTTGGCATCTTGTCCAGGCGGTCATTAATAACATGAAGGTACCGGTCCGTTTCATTTTCAAGAGAACGGCGTTTCTCTTCGTAATAGGTAAGATCCTTAAGCATCTGCAGCTTTTTCTGAACTTCTTCCTGTCTGCGGGCGGTGACTTCCTTCAGGCCTTCTGCATAAAGTTTCAAGAAATCCTCCGCCTGTTTACGGACAGATTTCATAATTGCTTTGTTCACCTGGGAAGTAAACTCCCTCACGTACTGGTCATCTGTATGTCCGGTTTTGACATGGTCCTGAAGCAGGGTTTCGAGGTCAGGCAGATCGAGATCCGCCAGTTTTTTCTCTGCTTCTTCTTTATTTGTGAGTGTTGATTTATCAAGATTTTTCAGATAATCTTTAACTTTGTATAAAACAAGCGTTTTTCCTTTATCACTCAGTTCCTCTGCCAGTGCAGAAAGCCTGTTTGCCTGCTCGGCTTCTTTTTTCCGGCGGTTTGGAAAAAAACCTGTTTTAAATCCGGGCTTAACGGATTCAATATATCGGGAAGCCAGTTCCGTGGTTGTATACGGAAAAAGTGTGACGTTTTCAAATGTTCTCTTAAAGGCATTGTGAAAATGATCCAGTATTTCCTGTTCAGGGGAACGAAGCCGCCGGGCTTCTACCTCCAGCTCCTGTTTTTCTTCAAGCATGCCAAAGGAGAACCCTCTGTTTTCCATTTCCTCACTGATGTCCGCAAGGTCTGCAAGTCTGTCTTCTTCGAGACGATAAATAAGAGCACTATAAAAGCCTTTATCTAAACGCTGCAGGGACGGTGCCAGAAGATCACCGGAATGATAAAGCATTCCTTTAAGTGCTTTTTCAAAACGGCTGTATTCATTCAGCGGATGGGACTCCTGCTTCATACTCGTAAAAAACAAATCAAGTATGGCTATGTCCCACTTTGCGAGCACTTCTTTTAGTCCGGAAGTAAACTCAGAGATACTAACCTCGTTTTCGTTATGCTTGTCAATCTGATTGACTACCAGCAGAATCGGCTTCTTTTCAAGTGAACACTGTTTTAAAAATTGAAGATTGGTTTCAGACTGGACGTGATTATAATCCATTACATAGACAATCAAGTCCGTTGTGTACAGCTGCTCCATTGTTACTTTTTTATGATTATCATCAGTAGAATCTACACCAGGTGTATCCAGGATCACACTGTGACGTCCAAGAAAAGGGAGTGGTACTGTAAGGGTCAGACCGGAAATCCGGGTCCCATTCATCCCCCATTCCCGCACCTTGGGCCAGGGAATCTCACCTGTCCATGACTTTTGAGGTTCACTTCCTTCACTGTAAACCGTGAGTCCAGGTTCTCCGTTTTTGATTGTAATAATGTTTGCGCTGGTTGGAATCGGACTGGTTGGTAGTACTTCGGCCCCGGTAATCCGGTTTAACAGCGAAGATTTTCCTGCGGAAAAATGTCCGCAGATTGCGGCTTCAAATAAATGGATTTGTTTCTTAACGTCTAGCTTTTTCCGGCGATTTATTTCTTCCCGGGTAAGCGGAAGTGCTGATTGTTTTTCTGTATGAATGTTCACTGCTGAACTCATTGATTGTCCCTCCTGCCTTCTTTCTTTACTATAACGGATCTTCCGTGATATGAGAAGGTTTTCACACGAAACGGCACTGGTCTTCAGCCAGACGTAAATAGGCGTGATACAATGAATAAAATGAAGTACATGAAAGGGTGAAGCGAATGGTTAAATGGGCTTTTGTATCCGACTTTGACGGTACAATTTCATTACAGGATTTTTACTGGATGGTTATTGAGAATTACTATCCTGAGGGAGAAAAACGCTTCAGAGAATGGAAAAGCGGCGAGATCAAGGATATCGAATTTCTGTCTGATGTTTTCTCTTCCATAAATCAGGACGAAGAGACAATCATTAATTCGATCCACCGCATGGCCATCGATCAGGATGTGCCTGAATTTATTAAGGAAATTCAGAATAACGGTGGTGATTTCTATATACTGAGCGCAGGATCAGACTATTATATTCAGCACATTCTCGAGAAACACGGCGTCAGGAACGTCAAAGTTTATGCAAACCGCGGTTATTACAAAAACAGGAATGTCCATATGATAACCGATGAATCGGACTGGCATTATCATGAACGGTACGGGATTGATAAATCCAGAGTCGTTAAGCATTTAAAGCAGGAGTATGACCGCGTCTACTTTGCAGGTGACAGCGAGCCCGACTCCCATCCTGCAGCTTATGCTGACGTTACTTTCGCGAAAGATGCGCTTCAAACGATCCTGTCAGACAAAGGGCTGGACTATGTTCCTGTAAACTCGTTTGCGCAAATACGGAATTATTTAATAAATGAAGGAAGTATTTGATGCAGACCGTTAACATGCCGATTCCGTCCATCCTCGAAATCGGTGATAATCTCACTGAAAGACTGCCATCTATTCTAAAGCATGCCGGTTTTAATAACGTTATCGTCTATGGGGACAGCTACAGCACATCACTGCTTAATCGATCGCTGAGTAAAAATGGGGAAATACACGCTGAGCTTCGCACTATGGCCCCTGGAAGCTCAATTTACGATCTTACAAATGAAGCCTTTAACACAGGTAACCCCGATGCCATTGCTGCTGCCGGAGGCGGAACCATTCTTGATTATGGAAAATACATTTCACACCTTATAAAAAAACCGTTTATCAGTGTTCCCACATCACCTGCCAATGACGGTTTTGCAAGCGCCACCTGTTCTCTGCTGGTAAACGGCAAAAAAACAACGGTACCTGCTCAGGTACCGTACGGTGTGATTGCTGATTTAACTGAAATTAAGAAAGCGCCAGAGCCTTTTATTCTTGCAGGCATTGGTGACCTGATGTCAAATATTACCGCCCTGCAGGATTGTGAATTTGAAATGCTCCATAAGAATACAGCAATTCATCCATTCGCCCTGATGCTCAGTAAAAAAGCGGTTAACAGCTTTGTCAGAACGCCAATGACAGACACAGCCAGTCCGGTTCTTATAAAAGAACTTACAAGTTCCCTGACAATGAGCGGCATTTCAACTGTCATCAGCGGCAGCACTGCCCCCGTAAGTGGATCCGAACACCTGATCAGCCATGCCCTGGACAAAATATCCCCACAGCCCTGGATGCACGGCATTCAGACCGGACTGGGGGCATATATCATGGCACACGTGCAGGATCACCGTGGTGAACGGATGAAAAAAGTCTTTACACGTACCGGCTTTTTTGATCATGTAAAAAAGCAGAGGATCCCTAAGTTAACTCTGATTGAAGCGATCCATCTGGCTCCTGAAATGAAACCGGAAAGACGGACATTCCTGCACGAAAACCATTTCCGGCTTAAAGCTGAAGCCTTTGTCAATCAGGATCCGCTCTTACAAACTATTCTTGTCTAACCTGCTTTTCTTCTTTTGTGAGACGCTTTACGTGCATGAAGTTTCATATCCACGTACCCGGTTCCGAGCACTACCCCGGTTGCAATGAGAAAGAAACCGGCAATCTGTGCTGGAAGAATCCGTTCTCCAAGCAGAAAAAACGAACCAACAAGAGCAAAGAAGGGAACCAGATTGTTGAAAATCGCGGTCTGTCCTGCTCCTATTTTATGAATTGCCGCATTATAGAGTATATGACCAAGCCCCGTGGCGATAATGGCTGATGATAGAAACACAAACCAGACAAGGGCTGAATGCCCCACCGCACTCTCGATTCCCGGTGACTCCAGAATAAAGCTCACACCTAGAAGCATAACCGCACCGATCAGAAGCATCACTGCCGTCAGTTGTCTTGGAGAAATCGTATCTGATATCTTTTTAATGAAGATAAAGCTGACTGCCTGTGAAACCATTGAGATAAAAACAAGCAGATCGCCCCTTGAAATAAGTCCTGTGTCCCCGTTTTGAGTAACGACGACCGCCACGCCGGCAAAACCGGTGAGGATCCCGCACCCTCGTAAAAACGTAAGCCTGTCATTAAGAAAAATGATAGCAAGCAGCGCCGTCGTGACCGGAATCAGTCCAAGAATCAGAGAGGCGTTTGATGCGGAAGTTTCTGTGAGTCCGACAGCAAGAAGGGAGTGGTGTCCCAGTTGGCCGAAAGCGGCTGCACAGGCAATCCACCACCATTCCTTTATACTCAGTTTTCTTAGATCCTTTAAAAACCAAAGAATGATCAGGGCAGACAGGGATGCAGTCAGAATCCGGCCCCCCTGCATGGCAACAGGCGGAAAATGCTCAACCAGAAATTTTACGGCTACAACATTAAAACCCCATATGACCATAACCGCAATCAAAAGCAAATAGGTTGAGCCCTTTGTCATTAGCTTGTCCTCCTTTTTCTCTCTGCTCTGTTAAAGATGTTTTTTACCTTTCCCATCTTACACAATCATCAGGAAAGTTACAAAATTAATTATTCCCTGCCACTACGGAAACCCTCCCTGGGCTGTGCCTTTGAATATTACTATATTAATTAAGTTTGTAATTTTATCGAAATTCAGGTGAATCCATTGCTATTATAGGGAAAAAATACGATAATGACCGATATTCTTTAAAGTCTAGTTTCTTTCCACTTTACCTTCAGATGGGGTGCCCTGCTATGGAGAAAAAAAGAATGATTAACGAGATCTTCGCCCTAAGAAGCATCGCCTGCCTGTGTATCGTGTTCCTTCATTCCATTGAAATTGCCCTGCGGTCCTCCTACCTTCAGGGAATGGGAACAGTGATGGTGATGATTTTTGATTCAATTCAGGTTTTCCTGTATTTTGGGACGCCTGTTTTTATCTTTATCTCGGAATTGATTATTGCCTATTCCTACAGGAACCGGGCTATACCGGAAAACTTTTTAAATAAGCGCTTTAAATTCATCTTCATCCCATTTATCTTTATGGCCTTTTTCTACTCCCTTCCCTACGCTGTGTCCTTTACAGACTGGGGAACAAAGTTTCTACTCAACGTTTTCATAGGAGATTATCACGGTTATTTCGTTCTGATCATTTTTCAGTTTTACCTGCTCCATTTGTTTTTGCACAAGTATCTGCAGCAGGCAAATCCAAGGACGATGATCCTGCTCAGTTTCGGGATTAATATTGCCTACCTGGCTTTGTTTAATCTCACAGCCTCACCTTTTTCAAATCCTGTAATGATGTATCTCTGGGACCGGTTTTACTGGATTCCTTTTTTCGGGTGGATTTTTTATTTTACACTTGGTTATTACTGCGGCTACTATTACGAGGAATTTAAACAGTGGGTTGTTAAAAACCGGGTGCCGATTATCATAGCACCTGTGGTATCTACATTTTTACTGCTTTTCTTCTATCACAACGATATGCTTCTTGTACACAGCTCCAAGCGGGTGGACATTCTGCTCCATACGGTTGCCATTATTTTTATCATTATGTATCTCGGACAGAAATTAAAAGTTGTGCCGCCCTTTCTTGTATCGATCAGCCAGTATTCATTCGGAATCTATCTGATTCATGTGTTTTATCTGCATGCAGTTGATACACTTGTCAGGCTTTCCGGTCTGTCCTTTGGAACAAGCTACATTTTCATATTATTTCTCATCAGTGTTTTTGCTTCCATCTATACCATCAAACTGGCGAACAGATGGAAATTCGGTCAATTCATTGTTGGTAAACTAGGTGTAGGGGCAAAAGGGAAGGATTCAGATGAGTCCGGCCCCGGTCAAAACAGTTCATCCTCAGAAAACGGGCTCAGACCAAAAACCTGAATGAAAAAGGCTGTATCGGAATGAATTCCGGTTACAGCCTTTTTTAGTATTTGCAACAGCATTCCTCAATCTTTTTTTGCTTCCAGAATCAACTCGAGCAGGTGCAGGCGCTGCGACTGGGTGACTCCCCTGGGAAGGAATCGAAACGTGAGCCGGTTTGAATTCACCCGATGAACAAATACAAGATCTTTCTCCGGTACAATGTCGATCGACTGGCCGTAGCGGCCGACAGCAGAATAGAGACCCAGACTTTTCCACGGCTCTTCAACCGCCACCCACCACATGTATCCATAGTCGTAAATACTGTTCCCTGGTACTGGTGCCTGCACGCTCGTGCTCCGCTCAATCCAGTCCGAAGAGATAATCTGCTCCCCGTTCCATTCTCCTTTCTGCAGGTAAAGCTGGCCAATTCTCGCCATGTCCCTGGCAGACAGTTTGAACAGATATGAGGGATGCACCGAACGGCTCGGCTCCTCTTTATATTCCGTATGAGCAAGTGAGAAATCTTCCATCTCAAGAGGTTCGGCAAGTTTTGTATTAAAATCTTCGAACAAGTCACTGCCGGATTCATTGTTATAGATCGTACCAAGAACATTAAAATCCCAGTTATTGTAATAAAAATACGTGCCCGGCTGATGACTTTCCCTGTTGGGGCGCTGCCTGCGCATGTTCCAGGATTCTTCACCGGCTCTTAAATAAACACCTGATTTCGAGGTGAGAAGATGCCTGATCTGTGCCTGTCCCTCACTGGATGTGAGAGGCGGGAAATCAATGATTCCCAGATCAGCAAGGGTTTCGTCAAGATCCACTGTCCCGTTTTCAACATATTCTCCATACATCCCGCTGAGTATGCTTTTCCGGATCGAGTGGGCATTCGTGGTGCCTGCTGTATCTCCCCACTGGAAGAGCACCTTTCCTTTGTATATGACCATACCAGCTGTCGAATTAAGGGAATTATAGTAAGCTCTCGCTTCCTGAAGCTTTTCTTCATCCCACCCTGCTTCCTCAGGAGATTCATATTCCTCCCAGGTTGTAGGCGACTGAAAAATAGTGGTGCCGGTTACATTCAGATAAATAAATAGAGGTATAAAGATGATCACTCCAAATAATAATGTCATTTTCAATACCCTTCTCAGCATTTCTTTCACCTTCAGCCTGTTCAACACCGATTTTACGTATCATTGTACGTTCTGACAACAAAGATAGCAAACCGGACACCGTCTGCATCTCAAGTTACGTATTAGCGAGCATAAACAACCAGCAACTGTGAAGCCCAGGTTAAGTCATTCTTTTTTTGAGTCACCGGCCTCCGTTTCACTTGCTCAATAGCAACAATCTTAGACTCCTGCAAAGTGAAGATGAGACCCCGCAGTGACAGGCACAACGGGGCTCAGCATTTTGCCTTTATCTCGTTCTATTTGTAAGAATTTCTGTCTGTAAAAACACTATTGGACCAGCTTTCCGTTCACCATAAAATCAAATGTCCGATGTCTTAACAGAGTCAAATTCCGCCTTGATTTTTTCGGACGGGGGAGGTCCTGTCAGACTGAAAATCACGATCGCCAGCATTCCGGCAATAAATCCGGGAACGATTTCATACATGTCCCAGACACCGCCGGACAGTCCGATCAGATCAAGATTTGTCCAGACAATAACCATAAGACCTCCGGTAATGATACCTGCTGCCGCTCCGTTTCTTGTCATTCGTTTCCAGAAAAGCGACAAAATGATTACCGGACCGAATGCTGCCCCGAAACCGCCCCATGCATAAGCAACGAGGTCGAGAACGGTGCTGTCCGGATTGTAGGCAAGTGCAATGGCAATCAGTGCAATGACCACAACGCCCAGGCGTCCGACCAGAACGAGTTCTTTCTGGGATGCATTCTTTCGGAATATTGCCTTATAAAAATCCTCCGTAAGTGCACTTGAGGAGACGAGAAGCTGGGAGTCAATCGTACTCATAATTGCTGATAGTATGGCTGCAAGCAGAAATCCTGCAACGATTGGATGAAAAAGAACCTGGGTAAAGGCTATAAATACGGTTTCCGGGTCATCCAGCGGCTGTGAAGTAAAGCTCTCAAAATATGCAAGCCCGACAAGACCAACGAACATAGCTCCTGTCAGTGAAATCACGAGCCAGGTCATCCCGACCAGCCTTGCTTTCGGAATTTCTCTAGATGATTTGACGGCCATGAATCTGGTAATGATATGCGGCTGACCGAAGTACCCCAGACCCCATGCGAGCAGGGAAATCAATCCAACAACGGTCATGCCGGAAAAGGCGTCCAGATTGGAGGGATCTATATTCCCAACGTGACCCATCGTGTCATTCCATCCGCCCATTTCTGTGATAGCCACAATAGGTACGATTATTATGGCAAGGAACATGAGAATACCCTGGAAGAAGTCCGTCCAGCTTACAGCCAGAAAGCCGCCAAGGAATGTGTATGAAATAATAACAATCGCACCAATCCAGAGCGCTGCTGTATAATCAAGATCAAAGGAATTCTCAAAAAGGACAGCCCCGCCTACAAGACCTGCCGATGTATAAAAGGCAAAGAAAAGCAGGATGAATACAGCCGAAATGACTCTCAGGATTTTTGAATGGTCGTGGAATCGGTTTTCAAAATAGTCGGGAAGCGTGATCGAATCTCCGGCAATTTCAGTATAAATCCGCAGCCGCTTGGCGATGAACTGCCAGTTTATGTATGCTCCAACGGCCAGCCCGACTCCGATCCACATTTCACCCATCCCACCGGCGTACAGCGCCCCGGGAAGTCCCAGCAGGAGCCAGCCGCTTAAATCCGATGCACCGGCACTGAGAGCCGCCACACCGCCGCCGAGCCGCCTTCCCCCCAGCACATAATCCGAAAGGTTATTCGTCATTCTGTATGCAACGAGTCCAACCGCCAGCAGACCGATAAGGTAAACGATAAACGTGACTAAAGTTGCTGTGTTAATTTCCATTCCATTATTCCCTCCTCTCGGTAAAGTAAGTTACGACAGATAGTACAATCAGCAGAACCATGGGAACAAACAGCCAGAACATTGTTGGCCCAGAGAGCCCATACTCTTCCATAAAAGCACCTCCTTTATTAAAAGCCTTACATGTAAATACCCTAATGGCTCTTAGGGAAAACAAAAAAGAGGCCGGGACAGAAGTGTTTTCTACAGACGAAAACCCGAACAATCGCTAGCCGGCGTCAATAAACGCTCCTGAAATATTCGCTGCTTTCCGCGGGAAGCGGCTGAGCCTCCGCGTGCTCCGCACTGCGGGGTCTCACCTGCGCTTTTCTTCCCGCAAGAGTCAGCGAATATTTCATCCGCTTTAATACGATTTGTTCGGGTTCTCAATGTTACATTTCACTTATGTCCCAGCATCTTCTTCAAACAGATACAAAAAATCACCGTACCCTTCTTCTTCCATATTATCAGCAGGAATGAAAGCCAGAGCTGCGGAATTCATGCAGTATCTCAGCCCTGTAGGTTCAGGACCGTCTGTGAATACATGTCCGAGGTGTGAATCAGCGTACACACTGCGGATTTCTGTCCGCTTCATAAACAGACTCCAATCATCTTCCTCCCGAACAAACTCATCTTCAATCGGACGGTAAAAGCTTGGCCATCCGGTTTTGGAATCATACTGATGTGTTGAACTGAAAAGAGGTTCACCGGAAATAATATCCGTATAGATCCCGTCTTCATAGTGGTCCCAGTATTCGTTGGCAAATGCCGGTTCCGTTCCATCCTCTCTGGTTACCTCATACTGTATGTCTGTCAGCATCTCCCTTAGTTCTTCCTCAGACTCCAGTGTATAAAATCTCCAGAAACCATCACCCGACATGGAGAGTCCGGCCTCTTCTTTTTCCAGATCTGAAACATCAAGTTCGCGGTCAGTCCCCCAGAATTGATCAAGAAATTCATCTCTTCCTGACTGTTCGCGATAGAAGCCATACCTGACAGGGTTGTTTTTATAGAAGCCCTGATGGTAGCTTTCTGCCATATAAAACGTATCTGCCTCACGAATTTCAGTCACTATGGGTCCGTCAAAACGCCCTTCCTGCTCCAATTGCATTTTTGACGAAGTCGCAAGTCCCTTTTCTTCCTCTGTATTATAAAAGATAGCAGACCGGTACTGATCACCTCTGTCAACAAACTGACCTTCATCATCAGTCGGATCAATCTGACGCCAGAAAACGTCTAGCAGCGTTTCATAATCCAGAATTCTCGTATCGTACGTAACCTGAACGGCTTCAACGTGTGATGTGCTGCCGCCTGCGACATCCTCATAGGAAGGATTTACTTCTTCACCACCTGTGTAACCCGAGATTACCCTGGTTACGCCGGGAAGCCGATCAAAGGGCGGTTCCATACACCAAAAGCAGCCACCTGCAAATACAGCGGTCTCCTCGTAAGGACCCGTCTCCCCTGTTACCGGTTCACTTCCGTAGGATCGGTTGGCAAAGTAATCATAAGCAGCGGGAACGATAAAGAGAGCGGCGATCAGCACGAAAGCAGTCAGGACAACTGCTGCTGTGGTCCGTTTCTTTTGCTTCACTTTATTCACCTTCCTCCTGTGTTCCTTCTAGTATATCGGAGTTGCGACCGACGCTCAGTAAATTTGCCTGCTCCTTTACAAAGGCTTCATAATCCCTTTGTGTAAACTGAAGTATAAATGTGGTACAATAGGACAGTTAGTGAATTTGTACGAGAGAGCGAGTGATTAGGAAAATGAATACCAGAAACGATTTGCGTAACATTGCCATTATCGCCCACGTTGACCATGGAAAAACCACGCTTGTGGATGAACTTCTAAAACAATCCGGAACGTTCCGTGAAAACGAGAACGTTGACGAACGTGCTATGGACAATAATGATATCGAGCGGGAGCGAGGAATTACGATTCTCGCCAAAAATACAGCAGTAAAGTATAAAGATACGCGTATCAACATTATGGATACACCTGGCCACGCCGATTTCGGCGGTGAGGTAGAACGGATTCTCAAAATGGTTGACGGTGTCCTTCTTGTAGTTGACGCATATGAAGGCTGTATGCCGCAGACACGGTTTGTTTTGAAAAAAGCCCTCGAACAGAAGTTAACGCCTGTTGTGGTGCTTAATAAAATTGACCGTGATGCAGCGCGTCCTTCTGAAGTGGTCGATGAAGTGCTTGATCTATTTATCGAACTTGGTGCCGATGAAGACCAGCTTGACTTTCCAGTCGTATACGCTTCAGCCATTATGGGGACTGCAAGTGAAAATCCTGAGAAACAGGATGACGATATGACCTGTCTTTTTGAATCAATAGTGGAAAACGTACCTGCCCCACTGGATAACAGCGAAGAGCCTTTCCAGTTCCAGGTCACCATGCTTGATTACAATGACTATCTCGGACGTATTGGTGTAGGCCGGGTATTCCGCGGCACAATTCGTACAGGTGATCAGGCTTCCCTTATCGCCGCAGACGGGTCCGTAAAAAAATTCCGCATCTCAAAACTATTCGGCTTTATGGGGCTTAAGCGTCTGGAAATTGAAGAAGCTAAAGCTGGTGACCTTATTGCAATCGCAGGAATTGAAAATATTATGGTTGGCGATACCATTTGCCCGGTTGATCATCCTGAAGCCCTTGAGGCCGTCCGGATCGATGAACCAACACTTCAAATGACGTTTCTTGTGAACAACAGTCCTTTTGCCGGGCGTGAAGGCGACAAAGTTACAAGCCGTAAACTTGAAGAGCGGTTAAAAACTCAGCTCGAAACAGACGTGAGTCTACGTGTTGAAAACACCAGCTCACCTGATGTGTGGAAGGTTTCAGGACGTGGTGAACTTCACCTTTCCATCCTGATTGAAAACATGCGCCGTGAGGGTTATGAACTTCAGGTTTCAAAACCCGAAGTCATTATCAGGGAAATTGATGGTGTCCGCAGTGAACCTGTCGAACGGGCCCAGGTTGATGTTCCCGAGGATTATACCGGTGCAGTTATGGAATCCCTCGGCGAGCGAAAAGGTGAAATGATTGATATGGTCAACAAAGGTGACGGCCAGGTGCGCATGGACTTTGTTGTACCTTCCCGCGGTCTGATCGGTTATACAACCGAATTTATGGCTCAGACTAAAGGCTACGGCATCCTAAACCATACATTTGACGGCTATCGTCCTGTAGCTGACGGCCAGGTCGGCGGACGCCGCCAGGGTGTGCTTGTTTCCATGGAAACAGGTAAAGCCACTTCCTACGGCATGCTTGCCATTGAAGATCGCGGCACCTTGTTTTTAGAACCAGGAACTGAAATCTACGAAGGTATGATCGTAGGCGAGCACAGCCGTGATAACGATCTGAGCGTTAACATCACGAAAGTGAAACAGCAGAACAACATTCGTTCCGCTACAAAAGAAAGTACTGTAACGATGAAACGGCCAAAGCTTCTCACCCTTGAGGAAGCTCTTGAATTTCTTAACGACGATGAGTACTGCGAAGTGACCCCTGAATCCATCCGTCTCCGCAAAAAAGTGCTGAACAAAGCTATGCGTGAGCGTGAGGAAAAACGCAAAAAACTTGCTAAAGCATAATATAAAAAAAGAAGGCGCCCAGAGCAGGCGCCTTCTTTTTATTAAGCTTTTTCGTAAAGTTTGTTGTTTTATTGCGCTGCAGGCGGACGCTTTCCGCGGGCAACGCCTCAGCCGCCTTACGATCTTCCCCTGCCCTCCAAAGAACAGCCATTGGGTATCTTTTGTTCAATGATCCTTCACATCACGAATTTTCTCAAGATCATCAAAGCGCTGCTCGTTTCTGAACCATGAAGATCTTGCAGCACTCCAACCGTAGACCGGAGCAATCACAGCAAAAAAGATGGCATAGTTAATCACTGCACCTGAAGTAAAATACTCAGCTGTGATACTGCCGTAATCAATAAAACTGGCAAAAAGCGTCAATACGGCAAAAAAGACCGCACCGTGAAGAGTCCCTGTCTTAAGAATGTATTTTTTCTTACCTCTGTAGCGGGTAAGATACCATTTCCGGTAAAACTGATCGTCACTGTTCATTTTCACACCTGCTTTTTTTGATATCCCGGCTGCTGACAACAGCCGCTACCCTGATAAAATAACAACTACATTATAACAGATTTTTTGAGACATAAAAAAACCCCTCACTGAGGAGGGGTTTTGAGGTTCCTTATTTTTGAACGTTAGCCGCTTGCGGGCCACGTTGACCTTGTTCGATTTCAAATGTTACAGCTTGACCTTCGTCAAGAGTTTTGAAACCTTCGCCTTGAATGGCGGAGAAATGTACGAATACATCGTCCTGACCTTCAACTTCGATAAATCCGAAACCTTTTTCTGCGTTAAACCATTTTACTGTACCTTCAACCATGGTATGTTCCTCCTGCGCGGAAAATCTCTTCCGCAAATGTATTACTATTTTTGCTCTTCAAATTCATTCAAGGTGTAAACACGTAAAGATGTTTGTTCCATGAATCCTTCCGAACTAAAAATAATTAAGTTCATCATATCATGCCCTTATGTAAAATGCAAACAGGGATATCGTTTTTTTTGCTCAATAAATATCATTTGCTTTATCTTTGGCTCTGTTAAAATCTGTTGTTAATTTCCGCTCACTGCACTTCCTTTCCGGAAGCACCGCTTCAGCCTCCTAGGGAACCATGCATCTTCCTCTAATTAATCCACACAGCAATCATAAGGCCGTCACACGCTGGCGCAGGGTCATACAGTCAAACACTTCAAAACCTCTCCCCCGGCTTTGTTTATGGGCATCATTTGCAATAGAACGTTTATTCGTGTACAATTAGATTTAGCCTTCGTTAAGGAAGGCAGGTTATGAACAAATCTTCGCAACAAAAGATTAAAAAATCTGATCCAGTAAAGGATGACAGACATGGCATCTGTGAAAACATTGTATTTTCTTTTTTACACTGGCGCGGCCCAGGAGCCGCAAGGATGAAAAAGAGGCAGGGTTTTCATTACTAAAGAATTACAACTTGCATGAACGGTATCACAGAATAAACTACCGCGGCACATGCGGAAGGTTTTACTAATAACTTGAACACAGACAGGCTGACCCGGCGCTATTCCGGATCAGCCTTTTTTAATGTTTTTTTGAACAAAGGGCTGTGAACCTGCCGGCTGCTTCCGGGCAGGAACCGAAGTGCAGGTGGCTGTAAGAGGCGAACAGGTAAGGCAGCTCCTCTTTTGCAGGCATGCGGCCTGAAAAGCTTGAGTAATGAAATTCATGGGCTGCTAGGCTTTCACCATCATCCAGCAGGGGTATTGGAATGTCCTCTTTTGATAAATGACGGTAACGGATTGCCTGCAGATTGTTATGAATCTGAGTCACCCCATTAATAACCCCGGCCATAGGATAAGCTCGTCCTTTAAGATCGATAAGTTCCCTGCACAGATACATAAAGCCACCGCATTCTGCAATGACAGGCGTTCGATTCAAAATCTCTTCTCGTACTGACCTGACCATTTCTGTGTTTTCAGACAGTTGGGCTGCAAAAGCTTCGGGAAATCCTCCGCCAAAATAAAGACCTGTAATCCCCTCTGGAAGTTTCCTGTCATGAAGCGGTGAGAATGACACGCATTCAGCACCAAAGGATTTAAAAAGATCCAGGTTTTCTTCGTAGTAAAAATGAAAGGCTTCATCCCGGGCGACAGCAATGCGAGCCTCTTTGCCCGTCTTCATTCTGTCTCCTGAAGGAAAGAGAACCGGTTCAAAGGGCTCACTGTCAGCGTCAGCAAGCTCAACAAGCTGATTCAGATCAATTGTGTCACTGACTTTTCGGCTCAGACCCTTCAAGTAGGCAGGCAGATCCTTTTTCTCCTGGGATGGTACAAGGCCTAGATGCCGTTCAGGCAGGTGCAGTCTGGTGTTTGTTTTTAAATACCCAAGAACCGGTATGCCGCACTCCTTTTCAACTGCAGCTTTAACAAGTTCGTAATGCCCCCTGCTGCCGGCACGGTTGACTATGACGCCTGCAATGAGCGGTTTTTCGGAAAACTCCTGAAAGCCTTTAACAACCGCTGCTGCGCTCCTTGCCTGAGCTTCGCAGTTAACGACGAGGATGACAGGAGTTCCAGTGAGTGAGGCGATATGAGCCGTGCTGCCTTCATCAGACAAGGGATCTGCACCGTCATACATCCCCATTACCCCTTCGATTATGGAAATATCAGCTCCCTCACTGCCAAAGTGAAGGACTTCCTTCACGGCATGTTCATTAAGCATCCAGGAATCCAGGTTTCTTGATACTCGCCCGGTAACAGACGTATGAAAAGCGGGATCAATGAAATCAGGACCGCATTTAAATCCCTGTACAGAATAGCCTTTTTCTTTAAGCGCAGCCATCAGTCCCATCGTAATCGTTGTTTTACCCGCTCCGCTTTCCGTTCCTGCTATGACAATTCTTTTGTTTGACATCCGCATCCCTCCAGTGCTTTTCTCGCAGTCAGACAAAGAGAGGATCTGTTCCGTTATATTCCGGATACATCCCTGGGTGAAGAATGGCAGCCAGTTTTACGAGTCCGTGGAGAAGTCTTGGTGAAGGCCTGCAGTACAAAGGCTCTTCCAGGACATAAACACGTTCCTCCTTCATAGCGTGAAGTTCGTTCCACTGTGGCCGCCGGTTCAGGAGCTCAGGATTGATCCGTTCCTGCCGGACGCCTGTCCAGACTAGGCAGATGATGTCTGGTTCCATCTTTCGAACAGTTTCCCAGTCTGTCTGGACACTTGCTTTCTTTTCTTCTTCAAAGAGGTTTCTTCCTCCTGCAATTTGGCTCATTTCTGTCAGCCAATTGTCCCTGCCTGGTGTAAAGACAGGTTTGGGCCACCATTCCCAGTAAATTTCCGGACGCCTGTGCACATTACCGCTGATTTCTTTGTATTCAGAGACAATCCCATTAAACTTCTCTGCCAGCTTTACCCCCTTCTCCATAGTTCCAGTCTGTTCAGCGACAAAACGGATCACGTTTTCAATGCCGCCAAGTGTTGCGGGGTCTGGCACTACAACATGGGGCACCCCACGCTTTTGAAGCTCCTGCACGTTTTTTTCCATGCCTGGAACGGAAAGAGAAGCAAACACCAGGTCAGGCTTTAAAGATTCCACCTTATCCATATCGATATTAAGATCCGGTCCCAGCCTGGGAAGTCGGTTTACATCAGTGGGCCAGTCGGAAAAATCGTCAACGGCTATCAGGCATTCTGTTAATTCGAGATAGGCTAAAAATTCTGTATTGCTAGGACATAAAGATATGTATTTCATAAACGCCTCCTGAAAGTAACTGTTTGATTATTATGGGACTTCACCTGTACACTGGCATAAAAGAGCATGGAGAGGGAGACATGGATGAAAAATTTTCACTGCTGTGCAACCTGCATTCACTTTGAAGTTGTTAAACGCCTCGGCAGTACGCGCTATCGGTGCCGCCGTCTCGGTTTCGAAACCCGTCCCCACTATAGATTCGACTGCTGGGACCCGAGGCCGGATATTAAAAAACTGATAAAAAAACAGGAGGACACGTCATCCCGATGATGTGTCCTCCTGTTGTGCAGTGCCTATTTTTCAACTGGTTCTTCTCCAACAATTTTTACTTCAAGTTCAAGCTCGACGCCAAACGTATCCATCACAGTTTTCTTTACCATCTCAATTGTGGAAATATAATCGGTGGCAGTGGCATTATCTTTATTTACAATAAAGCCGGCATGTTTGGTGGATACTTCGGCACCTCCGACACCCTTGCCCTGAAGACCGCTGTCCTGAATAAGCTTACCTGCAAAGTATCCCGGCGGACGCTTAAATACACTTCCGGCTGATGGATATTCGAGAGGCTGCTTCGATTCACGCTGATAGGTGAGATCATCCATTTTTTCCTTAATTTCATTTCTGTTACCGTGCTTCAGTTTAAATACGGCCTCAAGCACCATGTATCCTTTTTTTCCGATGATACTTGAGCGGTACTGAAGTTTCATTTCATCTTTGGAAAGGGTACGCAGTTCCCCTTCAGGCGTAACAACCTTAACATGGTCAATCACATCCTTTACTTCACCGCCGTATGCACCGGCATTCATCACCATTGCGCCACCAATGGATCCTGGTATTCCGCAAGCAAACTCCAAACCGGTAAGTTCCTCTTTCAGTGCCAGACGGGAGGCGTCAATAATGTTCGCCCCTCCCTGAGCTGTAAGGAGGGTCCCTTCTGTGCTCAGACCATTCAGCTTACTGAACTGAACGACGACTCCTCTTATACCGCCATCGCGGACAACCATATTCGATCCGTTGCCAAGAAGCATAAACTGAATGCTGCTTCGGTTTACAAAACGGACAATTTCACTCATTTCCTTATAAGTCTCAGGTGTAACAAAAAAGTCTGCTTTTCCCCCGAGCCTGGTAAGCGTATGATTTTTCATCGGCTCGTCTCTTAATACGTTTTCTTCCGAACATATTTTAAGTAAAGCTTCGTAGATTTCGTTTGATGTCATTAAGATCCCTCTTACCTCATGAATTTACTATTTTAGTATTATGCATTTACGGTTAATTGGCAACCGTTTCACGCTTTTTTCGACAATTTATCTAAAATCTTTCAGAAAAACCTGTGAAGTTGCTTCAAAACGGGAACTGGTGTACGATCAACTTTGGATTCTAATGCCCTAAAAGGAAGTGAACAGTTTGGAAAGTCATCTTCTTGCCTATTTTTACCGGCTCCGTTATATAGAAAGATGGAGCCTGATGAGAAACGTCATGAAGGAAAATGTCGCAGAACATTCGTTTCACGTTTCACTGATTACCCATACCTTATGTACAATTGCCAATGACATTTACGGAAAACAGGTAAATACCGATAAAGCCGTTACCCTGTCGCTTTTCCATGATGTCACGGAGGTGATTACCGGTGACATCCCGACACCTGTTAAACATCACAACAGCGATATGCTGAAGAATTTCCGCGATATTGAAGCTTTAGCCGCAGAGAAGCTGGCGGATAAGGCTCCTGCTGAACTGAAACACGTGTATGCCGGTCTAATCGGGAAAAAGGCCGATGATAGCCTTGCTGCCTATATTAAAGCAGCTGACCTGCTGGACGCTTATTTGAAATGCACAAGCGAGCTGCTTGCCGGAAACAGGGAATTTGCCGTTGCCAAAAATCAAATCCAGGAAAATCTCACAAACCTGAACATGGTGGAAGTTGAATATTTTCTGGAACATTTTGCTCCAAGCTTTGAGAAAACCCTTGATGAAATATCCGAAGAATGAAATATACACCCTTATCTGTTATAATAACCATGATTTAGATTAATTGAAAGGCTGTGAATGACGATGGATATATTCACTTTCCCCGATGGAACCCAGGATTTTACGTATGCCTATTTTGTCATGATCGGTCTCTTTTTCTTTGCCTGGCTCACAATCTTCACCCTCAAACGATCCAGTAAAAAAGTGATAAATAAAAATGAAGAACACCCGGTTTATGAGATGGGCGAAACAGAGGAGCAGTCCGGAACAAAAAAACGTGCTGATTAACAGGCAGCACGTTTTTTCTTTGCCTTACGAACCTTTCTCTTCAAGTGAACTGCCATACTCGCGAATGGCTTCACGCAATTCCTCCACACGCTTTCTGTTTACATCAAAATCATAATGCCCCAGTCTGGAAGCAGACCTCACATCTACAACGTCCTTTTCCCTGTTGTAAAGAAACTCTACATCATCTTTGAATTTCAGCCACTTCGTCTGAAAGACAGCGTGAATATATCCTCCGTCCTCCTGTTTAACTTTACAGTCCTCACGGCTCCTGAGAACCTGCAGGATTGAGTTGCAGAATTCTTCTTCAGAACCCTTTACTGGTATTGCTTCTACAAAATGCTTTTCTGATTCCCCTTCCAGGGAAGAAACACAATTCCTTTTGTTAGAAGGACACAAATCAAGTTCCTTTGTCATAAACGCGGATCACCTCATTCGTCTTTTTCCCTTACAGTGTCACGCGGAAACACATTTTAAAGGCTTTCAATAAACGCTTGGATCTGGTTCTTTCCTTTAAGGACGAGATGAGGGGAACCTGTACGAAAATGATCGTATCTGATTTCTTTACACGAAGATTCATGCTTGGAGAAAGATCCAGCTTTCTTTTTTTATAATTTCACGCTGACGCTTCGAAAATTCTCCATCGTCAGATTCAACCCAGCCCGGTTTCCGGTAAATGCGGTTAAGATGATAAATCGGTATGGATGTTCGTTCACTGAGCTGTTTGGCAAAAGTAGATTTGCCTGCCCCTGCTGACACTCCTGTAACCATAATCCTGTTCATAGAGCCTCCCCCTTTGCCAAAATCATTATTTTACCATGGGGAAAAAAAGAGAACCCGGAGACCCGGGTTCTGGAAAAATTCTTATACCTTACTAAAGCGGCGGCGGGTTGCCAATACTGCAGCAGCTCCAGCAGCAGTGAGGAGGCCGGCAAGGGCCATGAGCGGTGTACTTGTTGCTGTAGCCGCCATTTCGTCCCCTTCTTCAGCTTCCTCGATTAATTCTTCAGCCAGTTCGTCAATATGCTGGGCTTGTTCTTTTACTTCGGCCGGCACATCAAAGTCTTCTACGGAGTTGAAGTTGTGGTAGCTGATGTCAATCCACTGCTCGATTGTCTGGGTTTCCCCTTCAAAATGGAATTCCATATCCATTTCCATTTCAATCCCTGTCACATAATGAGTCTCGGCATCAACGTGGAGCTCGTACCAGAAATGGCTGATTTCCACATCTTCCATGAAATCTCCCATCATATCGTCCAGCATCTCATCTTCACCATTGTAACCGTTCCCATTGCCTCCCATTTCAAAAAGGTGCATCAATTCTTCGCCGTCGCCATCATATGTAAGCACATAATAGCCGTCTTCTTCAGTAAGAGACAGTTCCTCATGATGTCCATACAGGTCACCAAGCTGCGATTCCGGATCGAACATGATCTCATGAAGACCTTCATCCTCCATTTTGATCCAGCCCTCTTCATCACCAATATAAATCCCTTCTTCAGTCCAGTAAGTTGTGATAGTAAATTCTTCACCATCTACAGAAATATTCATCACTTCCCGGAGTTTAAACGGATTCATAATGATATCCTGTTCCGCTGTTGTATGAGATTCAAAGTCACCCATCATCTCATCTGAGATCACCTGGTGTGCTTCCATTAAGGATGAATAACTGTCCAAACCGGCCATCGCTTCGTTGGCATGATTCAGAACGTCTTCTGCACTTATTTCATCAGCGCTGGCAGTCATGGCGGATCCGGCAAACAATACGGTACAGGACAGGGCGGCAACAGCAGTTTTTTTCATCGTTTTCAAATCGTTCTCTCCCTTTTGGATGGCAGCATTTTTTGTGCCTCTGAATTTTGGAAATATGCGAGCAGTTCCAGCCCGCTTCCTCTGTTCCCAGAATTTTATTTCCACTTTACAAATACCATTAACGGGAGTATTTCAAACCACTAAATTTGAAAATTTTGTGAATTAAACATAAAAATCACAGTAAACCATGAAAAAGGAATCATTAAAAAGACTGTAAAGCCTGCATCAGCAGTTTTACAGTCTCCAAGCTCATTTATCCGAGTTTTTTTGCGGCTTCAGCTACGCTTTTTCCATAACTTCGTGCCAGTTTCATTTCGGCTTCGCCCGGTTTGTTCATTGGTGCATCTTTGGATTCTTCCACTGGAATAACCGCTGTTGCTCCATATGGATTGCCGTATTTGGCACGATCCTCATCCAGCGGACCTGTGTGAGAAACGATAATCATGCCATGGTGCTGCATGGGCGTCTGAAGTGCCCTGCACACGTTTTCCACCCCGCCGTGCTGTGTTGAAGTGGTCGCAAACACGCCGCCTGCCTTCCCTTGAAGCGCCCCTGTGAACCAGAGTCCGCCGAGTTTGCCGAAGAATTCACTCATTTTCGGATTTGGTTCGCCGAAATAACCGGATGAACCCCAGATGATCCCTGCCATCTCCTTAAGTGAGTCAGGTTCGGTATCCTCAACTGCATTCAGAACAGCCTCAACTCCTTCGACCTGCCCTGCGCCTTCAGCTACTGCTTCAGCGAGAACTTTTGTGTGACCATTCATACTTGCGTACAGCACAGCTACTTTCATAAAATCACTCCATTCTTTTCGAATGAGTTTATTTTTTTCCAAAAGAAGAGAGCTTATGAATGTTTTTTACAGCTTAAGCAGCAATGGCCCTCCCTCCCCCCTGGATACACAAGGGATGAAGCTGCCTTGCTTTCTTTCCTCAACAGTCAAAAACCGGTCTCGATGTACCGGGTCACCCTTGATAATTTTGATCTCACATGTACCGCAATGGCCGGCACGGCAGGAGGAGACGACCGGGTACCCTTTTTTTTCAAGCTGGTCGAGAAGGTTTTCATCTTTTGAAACAGTAAAAACTTCCCTTTTTGTTTGTATCGTAAATGCTTCATTTTTCTGTTTAACTGGAACTGCAAACGGTTCGGTGTAAATGGAATGATCAGGATAGCCATACTTTTTTGCACTCTCTTCAAACTGATGATTGAATGCCGGCGGGCCGCAAATATAAACCGCGGTGCCGATGGGATGGGTTTTCAGACTGCAGGGTAAGAGCCGTTCCGGTGACTTTTCTTTTGTAAAATAAAACCGGTTCTTCGATCCAAAACGGCGTTTCAGGAAGGAATAAAAGGCGCATTCCTCTCTGGTTCTGGCCGTGTAATGAATAGTAAAAGGTTTTCCCTTCCTGCAGCACCACTCAGCCATACTGATCATTGGCGTTATCCCTATTCCTGCAGCATAAAAAACGTGATATCTCGCTGAAACAGACGGCATGATCCCATTCTTCGGAAGACTGATCAAAACCTTGTGCCCAGGTTTTACTTTCTCGTGCCAGTATGCCGAGCCGCCGCGTGAGCTTTTTGTATGTAAAATTGCAATCTCATACCATCCTTCTGCTGAATATCTGACAATAGAGTAGGGACGCACCCACTTTCCATTATGGCCGATTGCTGTGAGCAAGTGAGCACCGGCTAAGGGAGTCGGCAAAAATTCTTCATGGGAAGCGATCCGGAACCGTTTAACAGATGCCGTCTCCGGAATGACTTCATTAATATAGGCCTTTATCATCTCCCGATCCTCCTTCAAAAAACCCAAGATATGCCTGCCAGTGATCAGAGCGCTGCTTTGTGACTGTGAGGTTGAGACCGCATGAAGGACACGGGCATAAAGGACGTCCGGCCTCTGTTTTAAAAACAGTATGGCAGTGAGCGCAGAAAACGTTTGCGAGTGAATCGGCAGCCATAAACTGCCTCTCTTTACTTGAAAACCGGCTTTTACAGCTGCTTTCTCCACCTGTTCGAGGAGCCCCGATTCACATGAACAGTATAAATACGTTCCCATCGTCTGGCTGTGAAGGATGTCAATTACACGGTTCCAATCTTGAGCACTGGTTATGAAAACCGATTTAACCCGTTCGTTCCTATCGTTAAACTCTCTGAGTAGAGGAGCAGCCACCTTCTTCCCTGTACTGTCCACGATCAGAAGATAGCAGCGCTTGTTATTCACATAATAAAAGCTGTTCATGTCTTCGCGCTCCCCGTCCTTCGGATTTCTTCCTGCAGGTATTGAAAAAGAGGTGTTTCATATTCGGTAATGCCTTTATAGGCTTTTATATCTCCGGGGAGTTCGCGAACGATCGTGTACAATTGCTCCATTTCCCCGGCGGTCAAATTCTCAATTTTCTTTAGATATGTACGAATTGTAAAAAGAATAGCCTGTGTGGAAGGAAGGCGGAACAAACGCTGGACTTCCACCCTGAGATGGACAAGATGACCTGCGTTTTTTGCTGTCACCTTTTTTCTGTCCTTTTTCCAATACGGCGAAGTTTCAAGAGAATGGTCAAGACGGTTTCCTGCAGCAAGTGACCAGTTTATTCTTTCAAATGGCAAATCAGCATCAAGTCCCTTCAAAAACCGAATAATCCTTGAATCCAGCCCGCTGCTGTTTAACCCTGGCACAGGACTGTGAATGTCGATAAACGGCATTCCCAGGTTAAATGTTAACGACCAGCCGGCTGGAAAACAGAGCAGACCGGCATCCAGGTGAATGTTCTGATCACGCTCGTACATCAAAATCAAATCTTCCTGTACATGTTCTCCAACGGATTTCAGGGGGCTTTCACATTCCTTTGTCACACAAATGGTTTCATGGAGCAGATGGTTCGTCAACGTAAAGGCTTCAGCAGACTTTCGGGTAGTGAATTTTTTATTAAAGCTGGAGGAAAGATGGTCTGCAACAAGCATTGCAGCTTCATACTGAGCCTCTTTCATATGTGGAAGTGCTTTAAAGCAGCGTTCCTCAGATGATTGGAGAAGATCTCTTTTTACTTTCATCTCTTCAATGTACAAATAATCCACAGTGACGCATGGGGCTTGGGGGATCGGAAAGGTATTATTTGAATATGCGTAACTGTTCTGTCCGTCGCTGAATGGCCATGGAAAGGTCTTCCTCATCACAATCATTCCTTTATTCACTCAGTATTAATATCCGTTGCTTACTTCCTTCGATAAACGATCGCCGATTCCTTTTAACTGTTTAATAAACAAAGGCAAAAACCGGCCATCCTCAAATGGACAGCCGGCTGAAAGTTTATTTTGTTTTCGTGTCGAGAGGTTTCAGGCCCGCTTCGATTTCTTTACGTTTTGATTCAAAGAACGGCGGCAGGGCAAGGCTTTCTCCGAGGCTGTCAAGGCTCTCATCTGTATCAAAGCCCGGTCCGTCAGTTGCCAGCTCAAATAGGATGCCGTTTGGCTCCCTGAAGTAGAGAGAACGGAAATAAAAGCGGTCAACAAAGCCGGAGTTTGGAATCTGCAGTTCATTAATTCTTGACACCCACTGCTTGAGTTCAGCTTCATCATCCACCCGGAAGGCTACGTGGTGGACAGCTCCGCGTCCCATTCTTTCAGGCGGAAGGTCTGTACGCTCTTCAAGATGAACCTCTGCTCCGTTACCGCCTTCTCCAGCTTCAAATACCCGAACATCCGGCTGTCCTTCAACACTCGAAGGGTATTTACGGTCTGTTTCCTTAAAGCCAAGAATTTCCGTAAGCACCCTTACTGTGCTTTCAGGTTTTCTGACCGTCAGTCTGACAGGACCAAGACCGGTTGCTCCTTTTTCCTGTGATACTGGTGAGCGGTCCCAAGGGATACCAGCTTTAACACCAGCATTTTTTTCATCAGATACAAAGGACAGACGCTGACCTTCAGGATCTTCGAAATCAAGATACTTTTTTCCGGATCTCGTTTGAATTCCCTCATGTTTGACACCCAGTTTATCAAAACGATCTTTCCAGAATTCCAGCGCAGCGTCATTCTTTACCCGCAGTCCAATTGAAGAAATACTGCTTACCCCTTGGTGAGCCTGGGCCGCCATCGGAATTTCAAAGAACGTCAGTTCGGTACCCGGATTTCCTTTTTCATCTCCGTAAAACAGGTGATACACGGAGGTATCATCCTGATTGACTGTTTTTTTAACGAGACGCATCCCGATTACTTCCGTATAAAAACGGTAATTTTCCTGAGCATTTGCTGTTAACGCTGAAACGTGATGGATGCCTTTTACGTTCATTTTTAAAATCCTCCCTTTAAACATTATTATATTCATCAACTTACTTTTTGTAAGTATAATAATAGAGTAAAGACTTAGTCCTGTCAATTATTGTGTACCGCATGCCATGAGAAAAACCCTGAAAAGCCTGCGGCCTGTTCAGGGTTTACCATCTAGCCCCAGACGTTTTTTACGTTTGAAGCATTTTTTATACTATTGATGACGCCAAGGTGCAGACAGTCATGTGCAGTGAGAAACTGAACAAGTTCCTCGCCTGTGTCCATACCTCTGAAAGATTTCTCAAGCTTTGCCGTGAAAATCTGTTCAGATTGCTGGTCGAGCCATTCTGCCTGCTCTTTCAAAAGAGCAATGATCCGAGTTAATTCCGGAACATCAAGGTCTGCCCAGTGTTCAGGACTCGTTCCTTTCGAAAATGCTTTCTGATAGTCCGCAGGAAGGTCTACTGCCCTGTCAGCGAGAGTTCCTGTCTTTTCATAGAAATTCACAAGAATATGGCCTGCATTCCACTTAATATTGTTACTGAACCCGTCCGGTATACGGCAGGCAAGTTCCTCATCTGCAGCTTCCAGGGACTGGGTCAGCCGCTCACGCCAGAAATGGCATGCTTTTAATGCTCCTGACATCATTGTTTCCTCCTTTAATGGTTAGGCTCTGTTAAAGTCGGGTGTTGATTTCGACTCACTGCGCTCCTTTTCCGCGGGCACCGCTTCAGCCTCCTCGGGAACCATGCTTCTTTCTCTGCTCGTTTCGCTTCGAAGCGTCTGCGTCGAAGCAACTCGGAGCATACTCGTGAAGTAACCGCTCGTCCCTGCGGGATCTTCAGCCGGCGCTGTTCCGAGCGTCACGCGTTCGCTTCAATCAACGATAGAAATATCAACATCAAGCTTTAACCTAGCCAATGGTTAAAATTAAAAATCACATTGAAAGACGAATTCTGACTTCCTTACAGTTCAGTTCCTCAAGTACGGTTTCTTTATTCAGTTTGAGCTCCAATGACTCAAAAAGAAAATTTTCAAGTTCGGCAATGTTACAGATGATTGCGGAGAGATCCTTTGAAATATAGGTCGTTTCTTTTCCTGCTGCCAGTTTCTTCTTGTATCTGTTGTACTTCTGATCCAGTTCATCAATCTGACTGAAAACCGCATCCAGTGATCCGTACTCCCGGATCAGAGGCAGTGCTGACTTTTCTCCAATACCGGGACATCCGGGTATATTGTCGCTTCTGTCTCCAAGCAGAGCTTTTACATCCACCCACTGACTCGAATTAATACCGAATTCCTCCTGGAAAAGGGCATGGGAATAAACAAGTTCCTCTTTCTTTCGGTTAATAATCTGGGAAACATTTTCATCGAGCAGTTGAAACAGGTCACGGTCGTTGCTATAAATAAAGCATTTCCCAAGTCCGTCTGCTGACCATCTCGACGCCAGCGTCCCGATCACATCGTCAGCTTCATAAGAAGGAACCGTCAACTGCTCGATCCCCATGTCATTAAGCATCACGGTAAGCGTTTCATACTGCTCAATCAGAGGCGGAGGGAGATCTTCGCGCTGAGATTTATAAAAATCGTATTCTCTGCTCCTGGTTGTCTCATCTCTTTTTACATCCCACGCAACAGCCATATGCGTAATGCTGTGCTCTTCAATCAGATTAAAGAGTTTCTGAAAGAAAACGCGCAGGGCATTAGTGTAGAGTCCTTCACTGTTTTTCAGTTTATCATCAGGTCTTCCATAGCTCGTGGCAAAATGACCCCGGCTTAACAGGTTAAAGCCGTCAATCAGTAACAGATTCTTTTGTGACATGGCCTGAAAACTCCTTTTCTATCTCAATCTGCTTCCATTGTAGCACAGACATTTGAGGCCGCGGACACATCGCTCTTACGACCACTTCAGGCGATCTGCAGTCACTTTTCCTGCGGACACTCTGAGGGCAAATATATCCGGGTTCCTGAGATTCTTCCAATCGTTATAACCGAACTCAGGCATCCATTTTCTTAATAAAAATGAAAGTAGGTTCCCATGTGTCACCACGACTGTCGGCCCTCTTCCTTCAGATAAGAGTTCATCGATTACTTCATTTGCCCGCCTGGCAGCCTCATTTCCGCTTTCGCCGCCCTCAAGACAGAGATCCGGATCATCAAACGAACGGCGGATCCAGGTTTCCCAGTCATCAAGGTTTTTTCCGGAAAGCTTACGCTCCATCAGCCTGTCGTCCTTTTCTATTGCAAAACCAATGTGTGATGCTGCGGGGCGGATACTGTCAACAGCCCTCTTATACGGACTGGTAATTACGCGCTGTATACTTCTGCTTTTGAAGAATTCTCCGAGCTTTACTGCATCCAGGGCTCCCTGATCGGTGAGGGGGGCATCAGGTTTCTGTCCCGTCGTTTCACAGTGCCTCACAAGATAAATAAAAGGTTCTTCCGTTCTCCTGGCCGAGTACTCCTCTTTGAGAAGGGAATAAACAGCGGTGTTGTGATACCGCTCACCGTCAAAGTCTGTGTGACGCAGCACACCATCAAGGTGGAACCCAAACTTCTCCAGAAGCTTGCGGGATCCTTCGTTTTCCTCAAAAATATCACCAACCAGCCGGTTAAGCTTTAATTGGTTAAAGGCAAAAGCCAGAAGTTCCGGCATAAGTTCACTCATGACCCCCGTTTGCTGAAATTTATCACTGATCACCGCATTCATTTCTGCTTTCCGGTGGAATTCGTGAATCTTATGGAAACGGAAAAAACCTGCAAACTCTTCTGTATCACGTTTTGTAATAATCCAGCAGAGCTGAGCGGGTTTAAGGTAACGCTCCACTGTTTTTCTCATCTCTGATTTACTCCGGACAGGGTGGGGCGTGATGTATTTCATCGTTTCCCGGCTACTGAACAAAGGGTACAGTTTATCCTCATCATCTGTAGTAAGGGGCGTCATTTTAAAATTTCTGGTTAAAAGAGTTGTATTCCTCAAAAGGAGCCCTCCTTACAACTCTCAAGTGTCCGTTCCGCAAGATGAATGCTGTTTTTGGGCCAGATCTCTATTGCCGAATCACTCAAAATGTCTTCTGTTGTCATCCACATCACTTCTGCAGCTTCATAAGAATCTATCACTTTAGCTTCACCGCTCTCATATCGGCACAAAAATACGATATTAATCACATGGATTCCCGCTGCCGTCACAAAGGATGTATTATGAATATATCTCATATTGTCACTAACAATCACCCCGGTCTCTTCTTCAATTTCCCTTCGGACTGTTCTCTCAAGAATGTCAGTTGTATTCCCTTCCACTTCTGTCTTTCCGCCAGGCAGTGCAATCATTCCCGGAGCATGTTCTTCTTTCTCACTGCGGCGAATCATAAGCCAGCGGCTGCCGTCGGTGACCGCGCCTTCAACATTAACAATAAACAAAGCAACCCCTCCAATATATATACGACCGTTCAAACCCTAGGACATCTATGCAGTGACAGGAGCCGGTCTCGATACTCTTTCCCCTGTCGTAACTTCAGATCTCCTGTTGCACATGCAGGTGTACTGATTTTACTTTCTCTCTTTGAAAATAAACCAGATCAGTGTAAAGATACCAAAAGCAACGAATTCAAGAGAAATAATGTACCAGGGATGCGGGCCGAGAAAATCAAGCATACTTCCCTCCTCAGGTTTCCCTGCTAAAAACCAGTAGTTTCCTTCAACCTGTGCATTAATCAAGAGGATTACCGGTAACAGAAGATTTAAGAAGAGCATCGCTTTTAGTACATCGGAAAACGCGGGTCGGTACCCTCTGACAACCGCAAAATAAACAGCTGTCCAAATGATCAGAATGTGAGTGTAGAAAAAATGTACAAATCTGAAATGGGGGAGTCCATAAGATAATACCGGTGTGATAATTGCCTGCAGAGCCCCTGCGATACCAATAAAGAGCACAATATTCTGAGTGGCTCTGTGCCTTGTAAGCAGAATGACAATGATCAGCACAAGACTGATATTGCACAATTCTAGCGGCAGGGCGTGATGTGTTCCCCAGTTGCCTGTAACGATGAGCCAAGTATGATACCCTGCTTCTGCCAGCAGGAGTGTTATCGCAATGCCAATTTCCCAGCGCCTCGAGACATGGTCTTTCAATGCCCTTCTGAAAATGATGATTCCTGCAATTCCGATGATCAGAATGATAATCATCAGCCAGTGATGCCAAGTAAACATCATGAAGGGGGTATCACCTGGTGTACCTTCAAACCAGTTCATCAGATCCCGCCTTTCTAATCAAAAGCTCTTAAAAGATACCGTGTAAACCAGGTAAACGGCTGCGTGCCCCCATTTCTGCCGTAATCACCTGTAAACACGCACACCATCTTCTTCTCCGGTACCACAAAAATATACTGACCGCCGCTTCCGGCAGCATAATAAAAAAAAGGGAGCCTCTCTGATTCAGGGTTTACCCACCAATGCCTTCCATATCGCTGCTGCCCTCTCACAGTATGAAGGTGAGGTTTGACTGCCAGTTCAATCCAATCCTCACGGACGACCTGCTGACTTCCCCATCTTCCATTCTGCAAATAAAGTCTGCCGAATTTCAGCATGTCCATTGGAGAGAGACTGAGTCCAAATCCTCCAGTATTATAGCCTTGGGGATCGGTATCCCATTGCCGTGAAGGGATGCCGATAACCTTAAACAGTTCTTCCGCCGCAAAGAATGAGCACGGTTTACCAGCCGTTTCCGTTAAAATAACGCTTAATAAATGCGAATTTGCCTCTATGTACGCCATTTCCTGACCCGGATTTTCTTTGACGGTCCGTTCCAGAATAAACGAAAGCCAGTTTTCTGATTCATATAAATGACGGTTGCCAGGCCATTCCAGACCGGAACTCATTGTGAGCAGATGGTCCACGGTAATGGAGCCAAAGTGATCCTGCATAGAAACGTCTGGAAAAAATGAAGAAACCGGGTCATAGAGGTTCAGGATCTCCTTCTCACTCGCAATACCAATGATTGTAGACAGGACACTTTTTGTTACTGAGTTAACTTTTACGGGGACATCCAGGCTCATATCCCACTTTGTCCACTCAAACACCAGTTCATCCGATATCAGAACGGCACAGGAAGTCACCGGGCTGTTCTCAAGCAACTCTGTAAACTCCTCTTTTTTTGAGCCCTTCATCAATCGATTACTTTCCCTCTTAAAAGGATCCGCTGCATCCATAATAGCACCACTTTCGTGTAATTCTTCCAATTTTCTTTCTATTATACTAAACCGGGAAGGACACGACAATTCAACTGGAACCGAATGCAGTGAAAGAGTCATGACAAGAATTGATTTATGTTTTCAAAAAAAAGGGCTCTCACCGATGGTAAGGGCCCTGTTCCTGCAGCTTTGTTCTCACGCAGAAGATCTTTTCTTCTTAAGCTTAAACATTACCTTTTTATACTGAAAATAAATCACACATCCTATGCAGTAACCAAGAAGCGCTGCAGATGCCGCAACTGTAACCATAAGAACCGGAAGCCAGGCAGCCCAGGTTTGAAACACAACATGAAGAACAAAACCCAGTGAAATCAGAACGGCTGCAATCGACTGATTGAATCTGGCAAGTTCAGCAGCTTCCGTTTCTCCCTCCGGATCCGGACTCACAAAACGCCTGTAAACCATCACAGCCGGATTTGCTTTCGGACCAAACAGCAGGGAGATCCAGGCGATCATGACAGTGACTGCTAACAGAACAGCACTCTGAAATACAAGTGAACTGAGGGTAAGAAAAACGAGCATTGTCTGATTGGCTTTAACGAAACCTAAAGGAATTGCTTTCATAAAGAACCTCTTTCTTCAGCTTCTCCGCTTTTTAAAAACTTCAGTTCCATTTTTGATAACGGCCTTCACCAGCGCCTTTCTGGCAGACATCTGAGGAAGTGCCGCCTTCCCCTTACCAATGCGTTCCAACTGAAGGCTGTACCACGCCAGTTCCAGCATCGCTTTTTGGTCAATAAATGGGATGCCTGTTTTTTTTCGGTCCATTGTAACACCGTCAACATTTCTTTTGAACAGTTTAAGCGGCAGATCCGGATAAACAGCCAGTGGTCTGGCCATCCCGATCATGTCCGCTGCCCTGCTGGAGAGCGCTTCTTCCATTCCTGCACGTGTACGAAATCCTCCTGTAACGGCAAGAGGCAGATTCGGCAACTCACGTTTTACCGATTCCGCAAATGAAAGAAAATACGCCTCCCGTTTACTTGATTGATGAGAAAGTCCCGTCATTTCCGGATTTTCGTAAGTACCACCTGAAACTTCCACCAAATCAACGCCGGCACCAGCGAGTTTTTTCACAACAGTAAGAGAATCTTCCATCGAGAAGCCGCCTTTCAGGAAGTCGGCAGCGTTCAGCTTCACCGACACTGGAAAATCGGTCCCCGCCGCTTCCCTCACACAGTTAAGTACAGTAAAGAGAAACCGGGATCTGTTCTCCAGAGAGCCGCCCCACTGGTCCTGACGGATATTATGTTTAGGGGAGAGAAACTGGCTGATGAGATAACCGTGGGCACCATGAATTTGAATACCGTCAAACCCTGCTTTTCTTGCAATCCGGGCTGTTTCACCGAACTTCTCTGCAATTGTAATGATTTCCTGTTCTGTCAAGGCCCTTGCTTTTGGAAAAAAGCGTTGGAGATCTTTTGAAAAAGGGACTTCTGAAGGAGCAACCGCTTCATTGACAACCCCTTTAAAAACCTGCTTGCCGGGATGATTGATCTGCATCCAGCAGCGGGCTCCGTTTTCCTTCGAAGCAGAAGCCCATGTTTTAAGTAAATCGAGGTGACGCTCATCCTCGACAACCACATTTCCGGGCTCCCCGAGTGCTTTTGCGGAAACCATCACATTTCCCGTGATCAGCAGACCGGCTCCCCCATGAGCCCACGTACGGTAAAGCGTAATCAGCTTTTCAGTAGGGGCATGTTCACGTGAACCAAGCGCCTCACTCATAGCTGCTTTCATCACACGATTTTTGATTTTTTGTTTATTTAGTATGATCGGTGTTTCCAGCATCCGTTTTTTCTCCTTCCCTGTGCAGGTGAGTAACCAGGCGGGCTCCCGGTAAAATTCCTTTCAGCTTTCTGATATACATATTGCTTCCATTAAGCCAATCAGAGAATGAAATACCAACCGCCTGCCCGTTTATGCCCGTACCAACCAGTACAGACAGATTTCTCGTATCGTAGACAGCCGTATGGATGGTACCTGACCAGTTACCGTAATCACGCTTGGCGATCCCATATTTTTCGTGATTAAGAATCGTAAAAATGGTACTGTTCATATCCGGATCCTTTATCATTGTTTCTGTATATTCGTTCAGTCTGTGAAGCCGGGAAATGGATTCGGCTGTGCGGTGACGGTTTTCCACCTGTTTTTTTTCAAAATGATTCGTACAGCCTGATACATCTCCCTCATGCACTTCAACCCCTTTTCCTGATGCTTCAACGATCGCTGTGTCACCCGAAGCATCTGTTAATGAATAATTAAAGGCATGCCTGTGCGGAATTTCCTTAAGAAGGCTGACCGCTTCTTTTACCGTTGCACAGCGGTTTAGGACAAAACGAGCAATCGTCGTGCAGATGAATCCATCCGACGGTCTGAGGCGGTTTACAAAATGATAGCCTGCAGCAAGACCTTTTTCATTCATTGCGTCCATCCGGCCAATTACACGCTGGGCAAAGCCAATAGTACTGTACCCTTTTCCTGATTCAGGCTGCCATAGTACGAATCTTCCATCATAGGTTTTTGGATGATAATCATAGTTCCGGCCGTAAATACCGTTTATCATAACAGAAGAACATCCGCTTTTTTTCCAGTCCTGCTGGTACCCTCCGTATTCATGAAGGGTGTCACTGACTGTCCAGCCGAGGCCTTCTGCAACACCTTCAATTTCTTCCCAGAGTTCAGGAGAAAACTTGAGTATGAACTGTTTAGCTTTCTTAAAATCAGTGTTGTATGAGCGGAGTGACTTGGGCCGTCGTTTCTCATGAACCTTATACAGCGGCATATTTCTTATTTTTTTTGCCTGCTCAATTCCGAACTTATTTGGTGATCCGCGACCCTGTATGACATCCACTTGAATTTCCATTTCGCTAAACACCCCGGAGGTAATGTGACATGTAAGCGTATTATACATGATCCTGAACGAACGGGCATAAATCCGGTCTGCAAAAACAAAAAATTAGTATACCCTTCCCTCAGTTTTTCCTAAGCTCCGCTGAATTCCATCCACTCGCTTTCCGCGGGCACCACTGCAGCAGGCAAAGCAGTAACCCTGCTTCTTCCTCTGCAAGAATTGCTTCGAAGCGTCTGCGTCGAAGCAACTCGAAGCGGTCTCACGAAGTAACCGCTCGTCCCTGCGGGGTCTTCCGTCGGTGCTGTTCCCGCAGGAGTGTCGGGCGTTCGCTCCAATCAACTTTCTCTAAAAAACAACATCAAGCTTTAACAGAGACAATCAAAAAGAAACCTTCTCCCGGCATTGCCGGGAAAAGGTTTCTGCAGTTTCATCATTCTTACTGATTGCGGTACCAGAGGTGAGCGTCTTCAGTTGCATCACGAACACCTACTGTTACGCCGCCTACTTCAGAGTCAATTGCGTAAACTGTTGTAGGGGAGAACATTGGAATCATTGGCAGCTCTTCGTTAACAAGCTGGTGCCATTCCTGATACACTTCTGTACGGTAATCAATATCCATTGCTTCTTCACTCAGACCGCGAACGATCAGTTCTTCTGACTCCTCGTTAACCCAGCGAGGGAAGTTCCAGAAGTCCTGCTCTCTCCACAGACCGGATGGATCCGGATCTGCTGCAAGTCCCCATGCACCCATGAAGAGGTCGATGTCAGCATCGTCTTCTTCCACGAGGTCATAGAACAGATTGAATTCAAACAGCTGACCATCCTGAAGGCTGGCGTTCACGCCTACATCCTGAAGGTTCTGTACGATATAAGTGGCACGCGGTTCTGAAATGTCAGTACCACTCATAGCCATGAAGTTTACAGTGAACTCTTCACCGTTTGGATCCTCAAGCCATCCGTCACCGGTTACATCTTCATATCCTGCTTCTGCAAGAAGCTCGGCAGCACGTTCCGGGTTGTAGTCATAATCAGTTAGAGTGGACTCGTCCGGATAGGCCCAGGAAACAACAGACTCAGGCGCGTTGATTACCGTTCCGTAACCTTCACTGAACGCGTCGATGATTCCCTGACGGTTAATGGCATGAGCAAATGCCTGACGAACACGCTTATCTTCAAACTTAGGGTTGTCCATTACAACTTTCTCGCCATCCCAGTGACCGAGTTTGAAACCAATGTAGCTGTAGGAAAGAGCTTCAATTTCTTCAAGCGTAACTCCGTCTACACCTTCAAGGTCAACTGCCTGAGAAGGTGGCACGTCAATAATGTCCACTTCGCCCTGCTGTACAAGTTCTCCGGCCATCTCACCATCAATGATGCGGTAAATAACACCATCAAGGTTCGGGCGTCCCTGCCAGTAGTCTTCAAATGCTTCGAATTCCACCTGCTCACCAGGAACGATGTTTGTTACTTTAAATGGTCCAAGACCAACAGGCTCACGGCGAACCTGATCGGCTTCCTCCATCTCTGCTACCGCAAGTCCCTCATAATGGGCGCTTGGGATTGGGTTTGTCCAAAGGTTAAGAAGTGTATTAGGTGCAGCTTCCACAACTTCAACCTGAATAGTGTGGTCATCAATAATTGTCACACCTTCAAGCTCATGTGTTGCTTCAGCATCATAATCTTCAAGATCCTTTACTTCCTGAGCTCCGACGATCATTTCAACGTTGGAGAAACGTGTCGCCGTGTAATCAGGGTGAGCAATTACCTGCCATGCATAAGCCATATCCTGAGCAGTCAGCTCTTCGCCGTTATGCCATTTAACCCCTGGCTCGATATGGAAAGTAATCGTTTTTCCGTCATCTGACATTTCCCAAGTAGCCAGATTCGGTTCTGGAAGAAGTTCATCATCCGTACCAACAAGACCTTCAGTCATGAGACCCAGTGCAAGAGCATCATCCTGACCGCCGTAGTGGGCGATGTCAAAGATCCCTGCAAACGGCTGTGTGTAGCCGTATGTTACAGTGCCGCCCTGTGGTGCATCTTCCTGAGCTGCTTCGTCTTCCTCATCTGCGTCTTCGTCTGACGCATCTTCATCATCATCAGCGTCATCAGCTGATTCTTCTGTCTCCTCAGCATCATCAGGAGTGTCAGCATCCGCCGGCTCTGTATCATCTCCACAGGCTGCCATCACAATGGATCCGGAAAGAAGTACAGATAATAGTAAAGATTTTTTCATTTTTTATTTCCCCCTTATTCTCTTTTCATCATCAAAGTTGTGAATGTAAAACCCCGGCTGACGTTCACCCCCTTAAAGAAATTAATGATTACCGGAATTCTTCTCCTGCAGTTGTGTAAGAAAATTCGGAATTCTTTCAAAAAAATAATACAACCCACTGCTATGTAATGTTCTTACATCAGCTGTCCTGGATCTGAATTTACTGGTAGCCATCCTACTCTGTTTTTCACATTCTCTGAACAAAATTAATAGTATCAAATTATCTTTCAATTAGCAATATTAGAAAAACAAAATATTATATTTTGATACAATTTTTTAAAAAAATTACACAAAAAAACCAGTAATAACGCTGGTTTATTATAAATATTTTTTTTGGCAAATTATTTTCATTTCCTGTAATCATGAGGAATTTTCACCTGACTGATTAAAATAGATTCCTTCTGACCATCCTGCTAGAGATTACAGAAAGGATGTGTAAATGAATGAACCGATTAGCTTTTACTTTTATATCAGTATGTCTGCTGCTCGCTGCGTCCGCCTGTGCACCTGACAGTCCTGATTACAAAAGTCAGTCCGATGGATACAAAAACAATCAAGGTGCTCTTGAGCATGGGATTAAGCACGAGAGTCATCATGCGGTGGAAACCTTTGCAGGCGGTCACGATGTGGGTAAACTTGAGGCCGCAGCACATTTAAAAACGGCAGATGGGCAGGATGCCGGCAAAGTCTCCTTCTTTTCTATCGATGATCAGGTCCTTGTTAAAGCAGAAGTTAAAAACCTCTCCCCTTCTGGTTTTCGCGGCTTCCATATTCACGAGAACGGTATTTGTGAAGCAGATGCTCCTGACGGTCCCTTTACAACTGCGGGAGGTCACTACAGTCCGGGAGGCAAAGATCACGATCATCATATAGGAGATATGCCTTCCCTTTATATTACGGGTAACACGACAGGCTACATGGTTGCCAAGCTTGACCGATTCTCGCCTTCACAGTTAGTAGAGGATCAGGTCGCTGTCATTATCCATGAAGACGCCGATAATTTCGCTAACATTCCTGAACGTTATCAGTCGGAAAAGCATGACTCTCCAGGTCCGGATCAGGACACGCTGAAAACCGGCGATGCCGGCCCACGCCAGGCGTGCGGCGTTGTAGAGGCAAGCAGATAATCAAGCATGAATTTTCCCGGTTGTACCTGCTCTTAAGGCGTGATAGAATACTATACTTGTGAGCCGGATTATTACAATACGTCTTATAGGCTTTTGCCTAGACTAAATTACAGGGGGATTCGATGCTTCTATTGCAAAACGAAGAGTCGAAAACGAAAGATCAGCTGATCCAGGAGAAATCTGATTTGGAGTTTCAGATGTTCAGGATGCAGGAAAATATGAAAGAAATCTCAAAACACTGGAATATTCTTGGCATAGACCAGACGAAAGATGATACCTGGGTAGTCGTCTATACGGCCGAAAATGACCATACATGCAAGGTTATGCTTCACGAATGCAGCGGACCTTTTAAAGGTCAGTGGGATTTCGCCATCCAGGCAACATACGAGAATCCTTCCGTTATACAAATAGATGATATCAAAGGTGTAGAGAACCGAGGCTTTGGTTCAGTCTGTATGGACTTTCTTAAGAAACTTGCATGGGAAAAGAATATACAGTATATAACGGGCAATCTTGTTAAGCGGGACTGGGATCACATCGACAGGCTGACCCACTTCTACAAAAAGCATAACTTTCACGTAGATGTAAAAACGGATCAGCAGTCCGGCAGCATCGTATGGAACCCGTCATAAAATACCATGAAAGCCCGCGAGGCTGATTATGAAGGTAGCATAAGAAACCTTCATAATCAGCCTCTTTTGTCTTTCGCCCTTTAAATTTCCCCTGACAGCATATAGAATAAGGCTATCCAGGAAGTTTGGTCCAGATGGAGAGGAGTTTTTTGATGGTAAAGGAATTGGCACTGGAAAAGCTGAATCAGATTAAGGAAGACCTGTATGAGATCAGCCAGTACATAGGGAAAAACCCTGAGCTGGGGAATGAGGAATTTAAGGCATGTGAGGTTTTGTCAGCAGCCCTTGAAAACCATAATTTTAACGTAACAAAAGGAATTGTCAATCAGCCCACGTCCTTTGAAGCTTTTTTTGACAGCGGCAAGCCTGGGCCGTCAATCGGCTTTATGTGCGAATATGACGCCCTTCCCGAAATTGGGCATGCCTGCGGTCACAACCTGATCGGGACAATGGGGGCTGCGGCAGGAATTGCACTAAAAGAAGCTGCTGCAAAAACGGGCGGAAAGATATACGTTTATGGCACACCGGCAGAGGAAACCAGAGGCGTAAAGGTCACGATGGCTGATGAAGGTATATTTGATCATCTTGACGCTGCTATCATGTGTCATCCAAGCAGTAACTTCCGGGAGAGCGGCAGTTCACTTGCGATGGATGCGCTTCAGTTCACCTTTAAAGGAAAGACCGCCCATGCAGCGGCTGCACCGGAAAAAGGTATCAACGCCCTCGACAGTGTCATTCAGACGTTTAATAGTATAAATGCCCTTAGAGAACACACAACCTCCGACGTCCGTATCCATGGTATTATTTCAGAAGGCGGCAAAGCAGCCAACATCGTTCCTGATCTGGCACAGGCTCAGTTTTACGTCAGGGCCGCTTCCAGGGAGGCTGTTAATGAAATTTCAGAAAAAGTGAAAAACTGTGCCCTCGGCGCTGCCCTTGCTGCCGGGACAGAGCTGGACATATCCTATTATGAATTCTCATACGACGACATGATTTCAAACGCAGCCCTGTCCGATGTTTTCACAGAAAGTTTGACAGAGCTGGGAATCGACCGTTCAATGATCCTCGAGAAAACGAACGGAGGATCTCTGGACATGGGGAACGTCAGTCACAAAGTACCAGCGATCCATCCCTATGTTAAAATCAGTTCTACTCCTATTATTGGACATACCCGGGAGTTCAGAGACGCCGCCATGAGCCGTGAAGGCTTTGAAGGCATGTTTACTGGCGCTCAGGCTATGACTCTGACCGGAGTCAGGCTGCTTGAGGACCACTCTCTTCTTGACCGCGTCCGCAGGGAATTTCAACTGCAGAAAAATTGAGTAGATTCATACCTGCAAAAGCCGCAGCCCATTAATTATATGGGCTGCGGCTTCATAATTAATTGGCTGTGTACGATTTCTCGTTTTCAATATGAATGATCCGGAAATGATTGTTTTCCAGATGACGAATAATTTTCCCCAGCTCTTCTTCAGTTGTTTCACTCGGAAGCGTCACAACACAGCGGCGCATAAATGTACGGTCACTGTCGAGAGTGATGAAGCTTCTGATATCTGTTACTTTCGAAAGAGTCGTCACAATATCCTGAAGGGATCCTTTATACTCTTCAAGGGACAGTGTTATGGCGTAACTGCTGTGGCCAACCGCCCAGGCGTTCTCGAGTATATCAAGAATTTTGCCGTGGGTCATGATCCCTTTAAATTGCTGATCCTCGTCAATTACAGCCAGGTAAGGAACCTGACGAATCGTAAAAAATACGTTGAAAAACGAGGCGTCTTCGGACACATACTTATCTCTGTCTGACATAATTTCAGTTACTGTTGCAGAAGGATCTTTGCCGTCACGGTAAAGATGTTCATACAGGTGAGTCTTGTAGACATTTCCCAGATAGGTTTTTTCATCTGCTGACAGTACAGGCACACATCGGAATCCTGACTTCTGGATATAGTCGAGAGTTTCTTTTACAGACATTGTTTCATTTACTGATTTGACCTGTTTTCTGGGTATGTAATTGGATTTAATCTGCATGCTGTTCCACTCCTTTGAAATTGTAAGGGATGCTCTTTATACTACTTTTCGACAAACACCGCCTCGTTCCCTTCTTTATTCTTTTTCCCTAAACTGTGCTCGTAAAAATTTTTATGACGATACAGGCCGGCACTATCCAAGGGTTCCGCCGCCTTTCGCTTTGATCATAATCTGGTCAATAGCTGTCCATCGGAGTAAAAAGCATGTTCTCCGGGGAAGCATACATCAAAAAAAGCCGGTTTCACGTGTCACCGGCCTGATTATTATGAAGACATCTCTTTTTCTCTTTCTACTTTCACATACTGTTCATCGTAGGAGTTTATATTCATGGATTCGCAGATAAAATCTACATTGAGTCCAAGTTCTGAAGACAGCATTACTTTCGCAAGGTCAATAGCAGTTGTTTTATCATCGTAATGGGTTACTTCCACTTTTGTTTCTACGGAATACTTAGTGCCAAGCTCAAAGCGGACGATTACATTCATGAATTCCCCTTCTTCAAGTTCGGAAAAATCCCCGTCATCGATGAGGCGCTTTTCATCAGCCCGTTTCCACTGTGTACGGATAATCTCCTGTACAGTTTCTTCCGTAAACTCGCCTACAATTTCACATGATTGGTCATCACGGTCTTTGACAATGATACGGAGAAAACCGTTGCTCCAGATCCAGCAGTGCGAAAACTGTTCATCAATCGATTCCTCGTCGTCACTTTCATCATGAAAGTGACTTAAACAGTGAAATCCAAGTTCTGAAAGCTCCTTCGTCGTTTTTATTTGTTTCAGCATCGGTTCTACTTCAGTATACTCTGTCATCAATACACACTCCCAAAATCGGTCTTGCTCTTCTATACCCTGCAATCAGCAACCCTACTCACTCGGAAAGAAATTACCTTTTTCTTTTCAGGGAGTGATCGTTACTCTGGTCCCATTTGGTACAATCGCACCAACTTCAAGAACATCTTCGTTAAACATACGTACACACCCTCTTGAAACGGCCTGGCCTATGGAGGATGGATCATTTGTACCGTGGATACCATACCCTTTACGCGAAAGACTCAGCCACAATACGCCATAGGGCCCTCCAGGGTTCGGCGCGCGGTTTACGATAATAAATTCCCCGACCGGTGTTTCAAAAAGCATACGCCCAACAGCAACGGGATACGTTTTTTTCACAGTCCTGTTCTCAAACAGAGTAAGCTGCCGCTGTCCAATCGACACTTCTATCGAATAGGGGATCGTTGCCGGATCGGGAAATCCCGGGATCATTATAGACTGCCCAGGAGTAATGATATTCGGGTCGGGAAGGGTATTTGCCTCAAGAATTGTCTGATAGGGGGTCCGAAAATCCTCGGCTATGGAATACAGCGTATCCCCCGGCCGAACAGTGTAGGTATACATAAAAAACCCTCCTGAATGTATGATAATTTATCATATGTTCAGAAGGGCTGTTTCATTTTTTATCCTGTTACAACGTTGAGTTCCACCTCAATATTGTTTCTAGTAGCCTTTGAATATGGGCAGAAATCGTGTGCTTTATGCACCAGATCCTCCGCTTCCTCCTGCGAGACCCCATTTACATGAGCATTAAGCAGAACGCCCAGTTTAAATCCGTCATCAGAAGGATCTTTGATCAGACTGACTTCTGCTGTAATTTTGGAGTCAATTTCTTTTTCGGCTTTCGAAGCGATTAGATTGAGGGCACCGTCAAAGCAGGCCGCATACCCTGCAGCAAAAAGTTCTTCAGGGTTTGTCCCCTCTGTCGTCGGTGAGCCGCCTTTAGGCATAACCAGGTTATGATCTACAACACCGTTTGCCGACTTTACATGTCCTTCTCTGCCGCCTTCTGCTGTTGCTTTTGATGTAAACATTACTTCCGCCATCATTATCACTCCTTCTGAATTGTTCATACAGAGTATATGTTTACTTTTTTAGCACTTTTTAAACATTGGCTATGGATGATCTCCACTTAGAGAACATAAAGATGTAAAAAGGAGTGTCACTAAATGAATGCGTAAGCGAATTTTCTCTGCACCTGTCATCCTCAGACCCCGTGAATGTTTTATCAAAATAATTGATGAAAATCACTGAAAGGAGCCGGTTGCTATCAGTCAGCTTCATGGTACTTACGTGCTTCATCAGGTGCGTCCTGGTGATACGCTTTACAGCCTTGCCATCCGTTACAACAGCAATGTTGAACAAATTGTAAGAGGAAATGGCCTCTACCCTCCCTTTACCGAGAATTTTCTCATTTATCCAGGGCAGCAGCTGGTCATACCTGTTCGTGACAGCGGCAGATCTGTCACCCTTTACGTCGTTAACCCCGGTGAGACATTAACTCAGGCAGGAAACCTTTTTAGTGCTTCCTATGAACTGATTGCGGGAATAAACGATACGATTCAGAACCCTGATTACCTTATTGCAAATCAGCAGATCATCATTCCCGCTGTTGTTTACGAAGTACGTGAAGGAAGCAGCCTTTTCGGGATTTCACAGGAGATGGGGGTGCCGTTGGATTCGATACTGAGGGCTAACAGAAACAGGCCGGCCATTTCTGCTGATCTTATCTATCCAGGCACTCTTTTAATCGTGCCTCTGCCGGTTTCAGTAAACATTGCCGTCTTTGATCCTCTTCCCGGCACAGTAATTAGTGATGGAAGCCTTATTACAGGAATAGCCCGTGCTTTTGAAGGAACCGTTCTGCTTGAAGTTACCGATTCAGCCGGCCGGGTAATTGCAGAAGAGTGGTTTACGACTGCCGCTTCAGGAGCCCCCGCCTATGCCCCGTTCCTGACTACCGTAAATTATGATCGAATACCCGCTGAAGAGAAAGGTTTTTTACAGGTGTACACGAGAAGTGCCAAAGACAATACTGTACAGGATCTCGTCTCTATTCCTGTTCGTTTTAAGGATGAAAACAGCTGACCGCAGATCGCTGCGGCCAGCTGTTTCACTGTCTGAACAGATAAGTTTTTCATAGCTGGTTCAAAAGCGGATCAGAGGGAATCCAGTTCCTGTTTAACTAATAACGCCAGTTCCCTTACTGTCGCTTCCGAAAAATCAAACCTGATTCCTGCCGCTTCATACACTTGGGGCAAAGATACGGAGCGCCCGAGTTTCAAAGCTTTTTTATAATTGCTGAGAGCCTCGTTTCTGTCTTTTTTAAACTGCTGGTACAACTGAAGTGCACCCAGCTGTGCAATTGCGTATTCAATAAAATAAAACGGCACTTCGAAAATATGAAGGATAAAGAGCCATCTGTGCCGGTGCCACTCTTCCTGGCCGGACCAGTCAATACTTCCTAAGGCAAGTTCCTTTGAAAGCTGTTCGAACTTATCATTTCTTTCTTCTGCCGTGTGATCAGGATTTTCATACATCCAGTGCTGAAACTGATCGACTGCAAGGCAGAAGGTCAACAGGTCGAGTATCCTTGTAAACTGTTCTTTTTTTGCTCTCTTTAAATCTTTCTCATCCGGATAAAAAACATCCCACTGATCCATAGTAAACAGTTCCATTGTCATGCTGGCCAGCTCCGAAGATTCACTTGGTGTATCCCTGTATAAACTTAATGGGAGATCCCGCTTTAAATCATTGTGAATACAATGCCCCATTTCATGGAGAAGCGTGACGACATCGTCCTGACTCCCGGCTTCGTTCATAAAAATAAATGACAGCCCAGATACGGGAAGCGGGCAGCAGAATCCTCCTGGTGCTTTCCCTTTTCTGCTTTCCAGATCAAGCATGCCTTGTTTATCCATTTTCTCAAGAAGTTTTGAAAAGCGCGGGTCGAGATTTCCGAGTATTTGTCCTGTCTTTTTAACAAGCTCATCTCTTGTATCATAAGGTTTTAATGGCTCTATCCCCTCTGGAACAGCTTCAATATCCCAAATTTTAAGGGTATCTTTCCCAAGATCTTTTCTTAACTCCTCATAACAGGCATCCTTAAGCGGGCGAACATGTTTTTGTACTGACCTGCCCAATGTACTGCAGTCTTCAGGTGTATAATCAAATCTTTCGTACTTATGGAAAGTAAAATCCCTGAAGTTTGAGAAGCCGGCATTTTCCCCTTTTTTATGGCGGAGGCGGACAAGGTCATCCATGATTGACTGGAGGTCGTCCGATACCGTCATAATTGACTTCATCATCAGAGTCATCGCCTTTTTCCTCGTGCTTTCCGACGGGTTTTTCAGATGATTTCTCAGCTGGCTGATCGTCAATTCTTCACCATCCCAATCAGCAGTAAGGCTTCCGGTCAGTTCAAAATATTTTGTTGCAAGCCGGTCTTCTTCCACCTCAAGGTCGATATTTTGTTCTCTGAAAAGTGCCTGTGCTGTTTCCTTGCTTTTTAGATACTGGCTGTAATAATCCTGGTCAAGCTCACGACGATAAGGAGATGAGAGAAACTTGGCATCACACTTTGCTTCATATCGTTTTATGAGCGGCTCAATCTTTTCCTGATCCCAAGCAATGGCTTCTTTTGCCTGAGGATTATCACTTTGACAGGAAAAATCAATATAGTGACCATCCAGACATTCCCTGATCTGGTCATTCAATTCTGAATAAAGCCTCAGCCAATCTTCAAGATCCTTACGAGATTGTATTTTAAATTGCTCAACTTTCGTCAGCTCCTGCTCAAAAGACGGTACGTCAGAAAGATCGATTTCTTCTATGTAGCATTTAGTATATTTTGACATATAACCCCTCCTGAAAGTGAGTATAGCATATTTTCCCTCCCGTTCTGATGAATGACATTCACTTTAAGATTCTGGACCTGAATGACCGGATGCTAAAACAGCTGAAATTAAAAAAGGTATCCCGTTTGTTACTGGGATACCTCTCAAAGTTCTCCGATGCATGTAAAACTTATATGCTTACTTTAAAGCTGTTTTCGGATAGATTGTTGTTTTCTGCGCTACAGGACGACGCTTTCCGCGGGCAACGCCTCAGCCTCCTCGGGAAAATCACCCTCCGGGGTCTTCGACTGTTGCAGTTTTCGCAGGAGTCGCGGCCTTTCGCTACGAAATTAAAGCTAGTTAAAATAACAATCTTTACGAAGAGAGCTTACTTTAAAGAGCTGAGAATGACATAATTTACGTATACTGCCGCCTTACAGTTCGAGCGTTTCCGGGGTCTTGTCTCCATCATTCATTAGACGTATCGCAGTCGGAAAGATCTGAAGAACGATGTACTCAGGATCATTGGGTCCATCGAACCAGCGGGACATTCTTTCATGCCACAGTTTTTCCTTAATATCCTGATCGTGTTTAATTTCAACTTTGCCTTCCACTTCCAGGTAGGCATCTCCATACCCTTCGCCTTCATAACCGAGAAGGATGTGAACATAAGGGTTTTCGGCTACTTCCTCTGCCTTATGCGTTTCTTTATTCGTCGGGGTGTAAAGGACAAGGCCGTCATTAAAGAACGTCATGTATCTTGAGTGAGGGCGTTTGTTCTTTACCGTAGCGAGGGTTCCTATTTTGTGCTGATCCAGTACTTCAAGAATCCGTTCTTTTAAATTCTGTTCGTTCATCTCCTACCACTCCTTGAGAAAGATATGCTTACTATTCCTCAAACGGCCGTGATTAAAACAACCACCCTCTTAAAAAGCAATGTAAATATCACTCAGTAAGTAAACTCCTTTTCAGCTATTGCGCTACTGACGGAAGGGTAAATTAAATCAAAAAAGCCTCCCTGTCAGGGAGACTCTTCGTTCCAGTGATTCTGAATAAATGATTCTCTTCCGGATTCGGTCCGTTCCTGCTTATATTTTTCAGGATTTTTTCTGTAAAATTTCTGATGACGATCTTCAGCAGGGTAAAAAGGCTTTGCGGGAAGAACCTTCGTTACAACAGGCTTTTGAAATCTCCCGCTCTGGTCAATCGCATCGCGGGTTGAAAGGGCCTCCTGCCTCTGTTCTTCACTGAAATAAAACACAGCAGTCCGGTACTGTGACCCGCGATCAAAAAACTGTCCGCCGTCGTCTGTGGGATCGATCTGCGGCCAGTAAAGATCCAAAAGTTCTCCATAAGAGAAGATATCCGGATCATACGTGATCTCAACTGCCTCATAATGTCCCGTGTCACCTTTCTGCACGTCATCATAGGAAGGATTGATCGTGTTTCCGCCTGTGTAACCGGAAACAACATTATGAATGCCCGGAAGTTCATCAAATGGTTTAACCATACACCAGAAGCAACCTCCTGCAAAAATCGCTTTTTCTGTTCGTTTTGTCATGACTACACCCCGGGTGTCTCTTTTCATTACGGTGACAGTTTACCATAACAATGATGAACAGTGAAGAAAAGCGTTAAAATCACTCTATTTTTAAACAATCGTTTAATTTCGGAATATTCTTTATATTTTTATGTCCGTTATTATTGGGTTTTTTATCGTAGATTGGTGAACTCTTGGAATTCTTGTAAAACTCACAAACAACCCCTTACTCTCCCATGACCTTTTCGAGTAATTCCGTATTTGTAAATCCTTCAAGATCAGGCTCATCTGAGATGAATTTCAATTCATATGATGCAGTTGCCCAATATTGTAATGCGTCAGCATGGGTTTCCGCTGTTACTTCCATCCGGTCCCATGCCCGAAGCAGCACCTCATCCGGCAGACGTGTCTGCGTTAACTGGTACAGAGCTTCATTAATGGTATCCAGTGTATCTCCCTTGTTTTCACTGGCGTATTCTACACTCCGGATGTGAGCGAGCAGCGCCTGTTCTACAAGCTCCTCATTATTTTCAAGGAATTCATTTGTCGTAACAAAAACAACACTTGCCAGCTCTTCTCCAAGGAAGACTTCATCCCACTCTGCAATAACATTAGCACCATACTCAAGCTCAAGGAGAGTCCCCCACGGTTCCGGAGCAGCCGCTGCATCAATCTGTCCCTGCTCAAACATAGCAACCATGTTTGCAGGTGCAACCCGGGACTGATGTTCCACCGTCCCCCCCAGTCGATTGGATTTCAGACCAATCCTCTCCAGCATGATTTCCAGCTGAACATTGTGTGTACAGCCGTTTCCTGGCGTACAGAAGGAATGACCGTCAAGATCTTCCAGCGTATAGATGCCTGAATCCTCCCTCGATACAATGAGGGTAGCTCCGTTGGCAGCTGCTGCTAACACCACCACATCGCCACCCTGAAGGAAGTAATTAATTGCCGGCCCGGGACCTACATACCCCATATGAATGTTGCCCGTACTGAGTGCATCAATGAAATCATTGCCATTTGGAAAATTCACAAAATCTATTTCCACCCCATGCATTTCCTCATCAAAAAATCCCTTCTCTTTGCCAACGATGCCGGCAGCGTGATCCAGGTTGGGAAAATACCCGATCGACACTTCCTCTGCCTGGCCCCCGGCTCCCCCTGATCCGCACGCAGCAATTAAAAGCAGAACCGCACTCCCCAGAATCGACAATGTTTTCTTCACTTTGCGCTCCCCCTCTGTTTTCTTATGACTGTTTTTCCTGCAAACCCCACCGCGCAAAAACCCGCCTCTCAATACGGCTGAAAAGTCCGTATTCCACAATGAGTCCGACCGCAGAGATGATGAACATAATTGCCACCACGAGATCCATATTATAAAAGTCTCTGGCATCCATCAGTGTCCGTCCCAGACCACCTCGCCCAATCAGTTCAGCCGCCATAAGCGCCCGCCAGCCAAAAGCCCATGCCAGTCTTGCACCTGTCAGAGCTGCAGGAACGGAAGCCGGTATCATTACCCGCCAGACAAGTGACGCACCGCGGACGCCCATTGTCCTTGCAGCCCGGATTAAGATCGGCTGCACATTTTTGACTCCCATCCTCATATTCATCGTCATAGCCCAGGTTCCCCCAAGGATAACCACGAACAAAATGGCCCCGCTCCCTCCCTGAAACATCATCAGCGCAATCGGCAGCCACACAATACTCGGAACTGGCTGCAGAGCGATGACAAGAGAACCCAGGGTATCGTCAGCCACTTTTGATACGGCAAGCAGAATGCCGAGAGAGCCGCCAATCAGCACTGCAAGGAGGAACCCCGTAAAAATGCGCTGCATGCTCTCAACGAAAGCCACCCGTAAAATTCCCGTTTCAAAAAAACCAATATATAACTGCCCCGCTGCACCGAGGGGAGACGGAAATAGTGTAGGGGACCAGAAAGTGAATAACTGATTCAGGTGATATATTGACTCCCATACAGTAAACAAGGCAAGAAAGAAAATAATGCGCTTAATCAGAATGGACATCTCCAAACTCCTCTCTTGCCACTTTGTCTATTTCTACAGAGAGAAGTGAACGGATCTGCTGTTCCATTTCCGCAAATTCAGGTTCGAGCGAATCCCGGGGGCGGGGTAGTTCCACAGCGAAAACTTTCCTTATTCCTCCCGGCTGCACACCCATCAGAACAATACGATCAGATAGAAGCATCGCCTCCCTGATGTTGTGGGTCACGAAGAGAACCGTCTTACCCGTCTGCCCCCATATGTGCAGCACCTGCTTGTGAAGAAGCGACCGAGTCTGCTCATCAAGCGCTCCAAAGGGTTCATCCATCAGAAGCGTCTCAGGATCCATCGCAAGCGCACGTGCAATTGCGACTCTCTGCTTCATACCGCCTGAAAGTTCATGAGGATAAGCTCCCGAAAACCGGCTCAGGTGGACCATTTTTAAATACTTTTCGGCAGTCCCTTCCGCTTCCACGGCTGACATTCTCTTTTTAATCCCAAAAATGACGTTGCCCTTCACAGTCAGCCAGGGCATGAGAGCCGCTTCCTGGAACACAACACCCCTGTCCGCGCCAGGGCCAACAACCCCTCTTCCGTTCACAGTTACGTTTCCGGAGTTCGCCCGCTCCAGACCCGCTACGATGTTTAAAAGCGTGGATTTCCCACAGCCTGACGGCCCAAGAAGAGAAACAAATTCTCCCGGCCTGACCTTCAGATCAACGCCCGAAAACACTTCCACCGTTCCACCTTTACCATCAGCGGTGCCGAATGTCTTTTTTACATTCTCAATAATAATCCCCACTTACAACCTCCCCGAATCAGCCCATGTGTTTATTCTGATCATTTTACTCGGGTATCTCTTCATAAATATATGAAATTTTGTGGGCTTATGTGCAAAAAAAGCCGACTCAAATCCATCCAATTGGATTCAAGCCAGCTTTCACCATTTGATATTAATTCATAGATACAAACATTAACGCATCTGAATAGCCTCTTTTACAGTGCTGAAGGTTCTGATCTGCGGTAAATCAATTCGCATCTTGACAGTTTTTATTGCCAGTCTGGTGGAGATCCCCGTAATAATCAGAGAGGTACCGAGCAGCCTGAGAAGGTCGCTTAAATTAAATATGCCGTGAATGACATGTTCATTAATATCACTTAAACCCGATAGATCCAGAATCAGCGTGTGATCCTTAGTGGCCGATATGGACGAAGTAAGATCAGACAGAATATTTTCCAGACGCTCTTCGGTCACATCTCCAATGAGAGGCAGCACAGAGACACCCTCTTCTATCGGTACAATTGGTGTGGAAAGGCGGTTGACTTGATCAAGAGAATTTTTGAGTTCTTCTTTTGCTTTCTCATATTCTGTCACGTCTTTTTGGATCCCGATAAAATACCATTTATCATTTTCTGCATCTCTTACAGGGTCAATATGGAGTTCGTTCCAGAACACTTCTCCATTTTTCCGGTAGTTCTTTATTGTTACCGAAACGGCTTTTTTCTCACGAATCGAATGTCTGATTTCATTCACCTTTTCCACTTCTGTGTCAGGCCCCTGAAGAAAACGGCAGTTCCTGCCGATAATTTCTTCTTTCATATAACCTGTCATCGTTTCAAAGGCGCGGTTGGCAAAAATAATCGGATGGTCATCCAATTCCGGATCCGTAATAATCACCCCTGCACGTGTGTAATCCATCGCCTGAATAATAATTTCACTTGATAATAAGCTCTGCGGCGCATATGTCAAAGAATTCCCTCCCTAACCCGATATTGGGTATGTATGCCGCTTGTACGCACTTCATAAACTCCGGCGGCAAAGTGTATTTCAACTGCAGCTCAAAAACAGCAACCGGCTAACACATCAGCCAGTTCCATATAGATCAATAATAATGTGAACAGGATGTATTTTCAACTGATTCCCAGTCCTCTAAAGTAACTGCTGTATAAATCCAGTACACACACAGTTGCAAATCAAATGCACCCCTTTAACCCCCGTATTCTTTATAAAGAACAAAAACGATCGTTCTCTCACGAGAACAATTAATAATTATACACCCTGTCCGACCTCGCCTTCAATACCTTTTAAATAAATATGCAAAACGTACGTTTTAGTAATATTGTAATTCCAGTATAGGTGCAAAACATTTTTTATTTCTGTTGTATAACAGACGAGGCATAAAAAAAACCTCTGGGCTCACAGCCCTGAGGTTACTTGTTCAGATCAAGACGTTTCACGATGTTCTTTCTTCAGGCGATGATTCCGCCCCCACACAGCCATCTCCTCCAGCATAATTTCAAGCTCTTTTCCATAGGGAGTCAGAGAATACTCAACTTTAGGCGGGACAACAGGGTACGCTTTACGGTCAACCAGGCCGTCTGACTCCAGTTCTTTCAGCTGCTTAATGAGCGTCTGATGTGAGGCGTCGGGGAGCTTCTTTTTAAGCTCATTAAACCTGAGTGTCTGCCCTACCAGTTCCAGGAGGATAATACCTTTCCATTTTCCGCAGACCACATCCAATGTTGTTTTAATACTTTCGAGTTTTTCTCTTTCCATTTCAAGAGCCTCCCTGGCTTTATTTATTTACCCGTTTCCGGGTTTTGTCATTTTTGCAGTCCTTTTGTTGCCCTTAAGACCCGAAGTACTTCAGATTAGTTTAATTAATACCCTGTTTAAAATAATTCAACCCAAAAAAGCTTCCTTTTTAAGGGAAGCTTTACCGGTTTGATGTATGACTGTTTATTTTTTCCTGAGATGAAGGCTTTCAACTCCATGATTCTTCCCTTTATGCAGGATCAGGTCAGCCCGGTGTTTGGTCGGAAGAATGTTACGGTGTAGATTTACCTCGTTGATCTCTTTCCAGATTTTTTCGGCAACCCGTTCTGCTTCTTCGTCTGAAAGATCGGCATACTTTCTGAAATAGGAATCCGGATCTTTAAATGCTGTCGAACGGAGTGTTTTAAACCTCTCAATATACCAGTTGAAAATGTCATCTTCCTTTGCATCCACGTAGATGGAGAAATCGAAAAAATCAGAGACGAAAACTTCCGGAATTTCCCTGCCGTCATTGGCAACCTGAAGCACATTTATTCCCTCTACAATAACAATGTCAGGGTTTGAGATCACCTGACGCTCTCCTTCTACGATATCGTATACAAGATGAGAGTATACAGGGGCACTCACTTCACTGACCCCGGACTTCAGATCCGCCAGAAAACGAATCAGCTTTGAGGTGTCGTAGCTTTCAGGAAACCCCTTCCGGTTCATGATTCCTTTTTCTTCAAGAACACGATTTGGATAGAGAAATCCATCGGTCGTTAACAATTCCACCTTGGGATGATTGGGCCAGCGCGACAGCAGGGCCTGAATGAGACGGGCTGTTGTACTTTTGCCAACCGCAACACTGCCGGCCATTCCAATAATATAAGGTACTTTACTGGTCTTTTTGTGAAGAAACAGATTCGTAACCGAGTGAAGGTCCTGTGAAGCGGTTGTGTAAAGGTTTAGGAGTCTTGAGAGCGGCAGATAAACACTCGATACTTCGTCAATGGAAATGTTCTCGTTTATACCTTGAAGCCTGCTGATCTCCTGCTCCGAAAGCGGCTGTACAGATCCGGGGCTTAACGCTGCCCACTCCTGTTTATTCAGCGTTATGTATGGTGAATAGGGTTTATGTGCTGAGTAATATGAAATCATGGACGATGTACTCCTTGCCTGTGCATTGTAAGCGTTTTAATTTTCAACACTTTCCATCTTATCACACTTCATTTAAACATGCTTCAGTAAAAATGTCATTCCTTCTGTCCCCGAAGGGGGTTCAAAAGCCATAGAACGCAAAGTTTAAATCGCATTTCTCCCCTGAAAATGTTATACTCTTTCCAGACTTTGATTTGCGAAGGATGAGATAAATGATTAATGTAACGGATGTAAGTTTGCGCTTTGGTGACCGCAAGCTTTTTGAAGATGTAAACATAAAATTCACTCCAGGTAACTGCTACGGCCTGATTGGGGCTAACGGAGCAGGAAAATCCACGTTTATAAAAATACTGTCGGGTGAAATTGAAGCACAGACAGGCGACGTGAGCATGCCTCCAAACTCCCGTATGGCTGTGCTGAAGCAGAACCACTTTGAATATGAAGAATTCACTGTCCTTGACGTGGTGATTATGGGTCATAAACGCCTTCACGAAGTCATGAAGGAAAAAGACGCTATTTATATGAAAGAAGACTTTTCTGATGAGGACGGCATTAAGGCAGCCGAGCTTGAAGGGGAGTTTGCTGAACTGAACGGCTGGGAAGCTGAATCAGATGCAGCCATGCTTCTCAGCGGTCTCGGAATTACCGACGATCTTCATTCGAAGAAAATGGAAGAACTCTCCGGCGGGGATAAAGTGAAAGTTCTTCTTGCCCAGGCCCTGTTTGGCAATCCTGACGTTCTTCTTCTTGATGAGCCTACCAACCACCTTGATCTTAAAGCGATTCAGTGGCTGGAGGAATTTCTGATTAACTTTGATAATACGGTTATTGTGGTCTCTCACGACCGTCACTTCCTGAATAAAGTGTGTACGCATATTGCAGATCTTGATTTCGGTAAACTTCAGATTTATGTTGGTAACTATGATTTCTGGTATGAATCAAGCCAACTGGCACTAAAAATGCAGCAGGACCAGAACAAAAAGAAGGAAGAAAAAATTAAAGACCTGCAAAACTTTATTGCCCGGTTCAGTGCCAATGCTTCCAAGTCGAAACAGGCCACATCAAGAAAAAAACTGCTTGATAAAATTGAACTGGACGATATTAGACCGTCATCAAGAAAGTACCCCTACATTGCCTTTAAGCCGGAACGAGAAATCGGAAATGACGTTCTTCAGGTTAAAGAGCTAACAAAAACGATTGACGGTGAAAAGGTACTGAACAACGTCAGCTTCATTATGAACCGCGAAGATAAAATTGCTCTTGTGGGAGATAATGAAATTGCCAAAACAACCCTGATGAAAATTCTTATGGGTGAGATGGAACCGGACAGCGGTACCTACAAATGGGGTATTACGACAAGCCAGTCCTACTTCCCTAAAGATAACGCTGCTTATTTTGAAGGCAACGACACAGATCTGGTTAACTGGCTGCGTCAGTACTCTCCAGAAGACCAGACGGAAACGTTTATTCGCGGCTTCCTTGGCCGTATGCTCTTCTCTGGTGAAGAAGCAAAGAAAAAAGCAAGTGTGCTTTCAGGAGGCGAAAAAGTCCGCTGCATGCTTTCAAAAATGATGCTCAGCAGTGCGAACGTTCTCCTTCTTGATGAACCGACAAACCACCTCGATCTTGAGTCCATCACTGCTCTTAACAACGGTCTGATTAATTTTAAAGGTGCCATGATTTTTGCCTCTCATGACCACCAGTTTAATCAGTCGATCGCTAACCGCGTGATTGAAATTAGAGACGAAGGTGTCTTTGACAAGGAAATTACATTTGACGAATATGTAGAGATGAAAGCAGCAGTTAAGTAAGCCCTTCTCCCCGGACAGAAATGTCCGGGGCTTTTCTTATTATCAGTTTACGTATATAAGATTATGTAAAGTATAACAGCGGTCTTGGGGTCAGAACATAAGAAAAATCTTCAGATAAGACAGCCGACTAGCGGATGAAATATATGCCGACTCCTGCGGGATGAGCAGCTGAGACCACTTTAGCAGCGAAGCACACGGAAGCTCAGCCGCTTCCCGCGGAAAGCCGCGTATATTTCAAGAGCGGTTTACTCGCATCGCATGGTAATTTATTGTAATTCCGTCTGAAAAAACCACTTTTGCCCCGGCCCCTACTATTGAATAACTGCCGCGGCGAGAATTCCAATTAAAAGCCCAATAATTGCACTCGCGATGGTGCCGGTCAGATAATACTCCGCAAACTGCTTATTATCAAACTGCTTAAACCTGGTAAGTGACTTTAGTGCAGCAAGAAAAGCCAGACCGTGGGAAAGCTGTGTGACCAGAAGGATCATGATAAGCAGCCTCTCAAGCATACCAATATACCTGCCGGTTTTCTGTGGTGAATCCCGGTACAACTGTTCTGACTTCACGGTCGTTATTTCAGATTCCCTTTCCCCGTTCGGAAGCATTTTTGTCCGTACCTCTGTGCGCTCATTTTCAATAACGTAATGATCTTTCTGAATGTCATCTTTCGGAGCCACATTCTGAAGCAGAATTCCCAGGAAGTACCCCGCAGCATAAGTCCCGGTAATTACGAGACATACAATAGCTGCCGCACGGTCAGCATAGTGCCAGTCATAGGTTCCCTGTGCTACGGCTGCAAGATCCGGATAAACCGTTTCCCATTGGACGCCGCCAGGCGAAAGTATAAAAACAGTCCCTGCGATGACAAAGATATGAACAGACTGATCCGTTAAAAATAGAAAGATTTGAGCCCCTACCGATTTCAGTTTTCTGCTCATAACGACTTTCAGAAAATCGATGATCAAGTGTAAGATGGAAATCACCGCTACGGTACACAAAAGGAGAAATACAGACCCGCCAAACATTCCCCAGTACAAAGCGGTAATCACGATGTAAAGACCAGCATGGATAAAGACGTGGGCAGTCAGCCCCCTTAACAGGTTTGTTTCTTTCAGTCTGACAAGTTTATCAGATTGGAGAACAAAGTCCCCGGCAAGGTGGCCTGCAAGCAGCCAGAGCCAAATCATACAGATTGCTCTCTTTCACGTAAAAAGATACCGTAAAAATCTGTCAGTTCATCAAAGGCCGCTTCAATGGACCGTACCTTTAAATACTGTGATCTTGCCAGAAGGTAGCTGACAGCCGACTTTGGAGACTTATATCCAAGCGCCTTTCCTGCCTGTTCAAACGTCCATTCCGGATGTTTTTCAATTAAAGAGATAACATCCTGCTGCTTTGATGTCCACTGATCTTTTTTTTCAAGTATTATCATATATAGACTGTTTAAGGAATCACATGGGACGTGATCAGAGGATATAAAAAAGCTGCCCTCTTTTCCCTGGTACCTTCCGCCTTTTAATTCTTCATCGCGTGCCTTGATGGCGTTGAGCACAGCACTTCCATTCACGGTATGAACTGATGTCTCGTTATTTTCAACATATCCGATGCCTACACCAAGATAATAATGGAGTCCGCTCCCGCTCAGATTTTCCCGAATTAACTCCATCACTTCCCTGGTTAATCCCACCCGATTTACAGCACCGATTAATTCATCTCCGCCCCGGATGTCAAATGGTACAAGTAGAGACTCTTTTACCAAATGGTTTGCTGCTTTCTTGCAATCCTCAAGCGCACTTAATAGAGACGTTTTATTCAATTTTGAAGAATTTTTAATATCCACTGCAAAACAAACTGCTGTTTCACGAAACTCCAACCTGATCCCTCCTCCAAAGACTGCCTCTGTTTATAAAATGTATCAACATTTTTAAGGTTGACAAAAAAGCATCAACAATATAATAGTTGCTGTCTTTATATCAACTATAAAACTTTCTGCATTTCTGCACAACTCCTGAACATGTTACATTTTGTTTACAAATACTGTTTTCCAGCTTAAACTAATTAGAAAGCTTTAAACCCTCTTTTGAAAGGAGTTTATATGGAAACACTTGACCGAATTGTAATAGGATCCGTTTTTACAGTTGCACTTACCGGGCTGGTCATTCTAGTTCCCGAGATGAGAAACTACCCTTATTTTCTTACAACGACCATGGTGTTTGCTTCATCACTTGTCCTGTTCTTTTTGTTTTTATCTGATATAACAAAAGAATGGTATATGAGATTTGTGACAGTCAACGGTTTAACGATTGCTCTTATGCCTTTTTTTGAAGGTGAGCCCCGCTGGCTCTGGATCTCCCTATTATATGGGGTAATCATTTCATTTACATACATTTCCTACAGACTCACACAGAACAACAAACACGAATAGGAACATATGTTCCTATTATAAAGTATATACAACGAAAGAAACACTGTCTTTCGTAATGTATTTCCAAAAAAAATAACCCCTGACCGCTTTGGACCGGGGGTACATTATTTGGTTCTCCAAGGATAGTCATCTTTTTCTGTGAAGAAACGGCGCTCCATCTCCTCTTCTCCCATCCGATATCTTTTTGTTTGTCCAGGGGGGAAACCCATATGCCTCGGCCAGTCAAGCAGGTTCATCTTCCACATTCCCATGCCGGATATATTTAGAAGATGTTTAAAATGAAGACGGGGATCCTGTTCAAGATAGCGCAGTGCCCGCATTCGCACTTTCTGCCATGGTCTGCTCGAAAAGGAGTAAACAAGTGCCGACTGATGGCTTAACCCTGAAATGAATTCGGAACGGGGCTTTCTGACACGTTCATACCAGTCAAGCTGCTCTTTGCCCCACTGGTCCCTCTCTTTCATCCAGATTAACAACTCTCCGAGAATATCTGCATCCTGTATCGCCATATTCATCCCTTCTCCTGCCATAGGATGGACGCTGTGGGCAGCATCCCCCAATATGGCACTTCCGTTATCCACGTAATGAGACGTATTATGGCGGATCGGAATCATAAGCTGAATTTCTTTCCACTTCTGGATCTGGTCTACGTATCCCTTCATCTCCGGCATAAAGTCGTAATAGGCCTGAAAAACAGGCTCCAATCCTGCCTTTCTCATTTCCTTATAGCGGCCCGGCTCAATCATGTAAACCGAACGGACCTGCTGATCCGGCAGGGGAAACAATCCGACAAAATGGTTTCTTGCCGCGAAAATCGTTGCTTCCGTGAGGGAAGGTGGCCTTGGAAAGGTTACGGTAAGAAAGTGATGATTATACTGCATCGAGTGAAGCGAAACCTCCATTGCTTTTCTCACCTTGGAAAGGCGCCCTTCTGCCCCAATGACTACTCTGGCCGTAATTTCAAATACTTCTTTTCCCTTTTTGATATAAGCTGCTTTCACATTTCCCCGGTCTTCCATTCTCTCAAAAACAGCAGGCTTCCACATTTCAAAATGCGGATACCGTTCAGCACTTTCCATCAGCAGAGCACGGATCTTCTCGTGGGGAGCCATACGTGCATGGTTGTATTTTGTAGGGAGAAGGTTATAGTTAAGCCTGCTGTGGCAAAGCGTCTGCGGGCGGTCGCCTTCCTTAAGCTCCACTTCGAAGGTATGAATTCTATCAAGCTGATAGCTGTTAGGCAGAAGTGGATCAAGCACATTTAATTTATCAAGTATCTGCAGGCTTTTGGGCTGAAGAAGCTCTCCCTTATAGACGAGCCCGCCCTTCGGATCCTTTTCCACCACAAGGGTACGGATCCCTTCCCTGCTCAACGTGAGCCCGAGAGTAAGTCCCCCAACTCCGCCTCCGATAATGATCACATCATAGTCCATCTGTTCACCACCCCAAGCTACTGGTACACCACAGTCTGACTTTAAACAATTTCCCTTTCAAACATACCTTAAAACCTCAGCCTGGTATAGGCAGCCGCCGGCTTTCACATAATGGAACCACAAAGCGAATTGTGAGGTGATAATGATGGATGCTGTCCGAGCCAATGAGATTCTTAACTCTGAACAGGAGCACGATGTATTTTTTCAGGGGAAGCGTATCTGGATTAGGGAAGTTAATTCAGAACGCAGCACAGCCTGCATTTTCCCGGCTGACGAACCGGAAGACGAAATGACTGTTCCGGTAAGTGAACTTCTGGAAAATCACTCTTAATGGGTGAGTAAGCAAAAAACAGAGATGCATTCCGGTTTCAAACCGGGTAGCATCTCTGTTGTGTTTATTCCAGGGTTTCAAGGTCTTTGTCAAGATCAATATTTCTTTTTGCAAGCCTGTACCTTACATAAACCGGTATTAAAAATGCCGCTACAAAAAGCATTACCGTTGCTGCTATAATTCTCCAGTCCCCACCTACAAAACTTGCCCCGAGAAAGCTGAAAGCCAGAGAACCGGGGATGATTCCGCACATGGTCGCCCCGATGTAGGTTTTAAACGGGATCCTGGACACTCCAGAAAGGTAGCTTACCAGATCAAAATTAACGACAGGAAGGATTCTGAGTACAAGAACATAGAAAAATCCATGCTTTTCCACCCTCTCCTGCAGCGCTTCGGCTTTTACCTGCCACTTCCTGCTGATCAGATGTTTTCCGAGCTTTCTTGCGATCCAAAAAGAAATAACAGCCCCCATTAATGATCCTGCATACGTCAGAACCGGTCCAAAAAGCGGACCAAAGGATAACCCGCCGGCCACCGCAAGAATCGAAGCAGGAAAAAGAGTTAATGGCCGCAGGGCGAATATAAGCAGATAAAACAACGGAGCGAGAAGCCCGAAAGAGAGAATCCAGTTACGGATTCTTTCAGGATCAATTTGAAAAATCGTCTGGTTCAGGGTGTAAACTGCATAAATAATGAGAAGCAGTACGGAAATCCTGATCATCAACTTCATCCACATTGGCAAACACCTCAATCAACTGTTCCTGATCTTCTCATACCCTGATCAGGAAATCTCCACTCCATTTATTTTAGAGTAAAGAACAGCCTCGTGCAATCAAACATCGCATCCAGGTGCTTAAAACCAGTTGATCAGCCATAACATCCCGATCAGACCAGCCATAAAAGAGTATGTTGCCTGAAGGGCATTTCCGTCTCCATGACTTTCAGGAATAAGTTCCTTGTAGATCACATACAGCATCGAGCCTGCTGCAAACGCAAGACCAAAGGGCACTGCAGTTACAAAAAATCCTGTCAGTAGATAACCTGCAATGGCAGCAAAAAACTCTACGAAACCGGTCAGAACAGCAACAAGAAATGCAATGAAAAGTTTAACCCGCTGCTGTATAAGGTAGATGGCAACCAGAAACCCTTCAGGCATGTTCTGGAATCCTATAGAAAGGGCAATTAGCGGGCCCAGACCTTCAACTCCGCTTCCGTAGCTGACCCCGACTGATAAACCTTCAGGAAGATTGTGAAGCGCAATAGCGCTGACAATTAAAACAGCCTTTCTATCCACTCGGACATTCTTTCCTTCATGGTCAAGATGGTGGTGCGGAATAGTTGTCTCCAGGAGAGAAAGAAACAGCATTCCCCCTGAAACACCAAGTACAACGACGATAAAATCAGACATACCAAGGGACCTGGGGATTAATTCGAATACAGCTGCAGCCATCATTACGCCTGCACATAAACCGAGAAGCAGATCTCTGAACCGGTGTGTGCCTCTCCTGAAAATCAGTGCCGGTAAAGCACCAATAGCTGTCGCCGCTGCTGCCAATGCGCTTCCCACTAAAAAATCCGGCAAACCTATTCACCTACCTGCATACAATGAGGTTTTACAGTATGTATACAGGCTGTCCACTAAAATCATTCCAAAAGAAAAAGGATGCGCTGTAATGGCGCATCCCTGATCAATTAATTTGAACCGCCTTCAGAAAAAGGCTTGATCCAATCAGGATCTCCGGAAGCTGACAAATCTCCACCGAAATTACCTAGTACTACTGCACCAGCAAAAATAATAGCAACTAAAAGCTTTTTCATAATATTTCCTCCTTAATGATTTTTAAGTTTATTGTGGTATTGATAAAACAACTTAGCTGATTCGCATATGAGATCTGTGTCTTCAATTTCAATACCCAGTTCATAAGCTTCTGTAGCCGCATAAAAATAAAGTTCCGCTTTCACAAAAATATTAATGGATTGCTTGGAGTAATCTGTATACTTACATATATTACCCTGTGATTTATAAAAATCAGCAATGGTAGAATAACTATGACCTCTGGTCATAGAAGCATTAACGTTGGGCAAATAAGACAAAAGTTCCTTGACATAAATCTCTGCCATTTCCGCCTCGCCTAACTTCATATGTGAATCCATTAATAGAATTAGGGTGTTCATAACCTCGTTTGGAAAGCGGTTTAATTTTTTCTTTAATGAAAGTGCTCTGTTCCCATACTCTATAGCTTTAGTATAATTTTTCAAATCAGAGTATACAAGCCCAATGTTATTAAAAATGAAAGAAGATGTTTTTAAATCGCTATTATATATAAGAAGATTTTGAGCTTTTTTATACGTATCAAGTGCATCTTCATAATCTTTTCGTCTGTAGTAAATATTACCCAGGTTGATAAAAGTGTCAGTTAATTGTTTAATTTCACCGATATCCTGAAATATCGATTCTGCCTTTTTTAAGTGCTGTTCGCCCCAACTGAGGTTTCCTATATATGCACAAACCATTCCCAGGTTAAAGTAGCAGATCCCTACTTCAAAGGCATGTTTTTCAAAATTTATCTTAACATTAATCGCCTGCTGAAAATGCGTTATAGCTTTCCAAAAATCTTCTCTGAAATAGCTTATGGCCCCAAGGATTCGTAAATAAACAAAATAAAGATCACTAAAAGCCTGAACCTTGAGTCCGTCTATTTTATTCATATTTTTCGCTGCTTCATCAATTTTTTCTTCTTTTAGCAGAATTTGTGTCTCAAGTAAAATTAGTTTGATCTCCAGCTCTTCTGAGAAATGTTCTTGGAAACCTTTTGCCTGAATTACGTTTTCTTTAGCAAGGTCCAACAATTCCCTGTATGTATACCTTAGGGCAGAATCAAGCAGCTCTTTGGCTTTACGAATATTCGTCTCTTTTTCAATGCCCAGCAGGGAATCTACTGACGTGCCCAGACGGGATGCGATTTCAGGCAGAATATCATCAGGAAGATGGCGGGTATTGTTCTCAATATCCTGTATATATTTCGGCGATAGGATGCCGTCAGCCAGTTCCTCCACCGAAAGGCCTTTTTCGCTTCTTAGTTTTTTAATACGGTCTCCGATCATAGTACCACCTGATTTTGAATGTTTCGATTGTTATGAACATTATACACGATTTTCTGCAGGCATTTCGTATCATATAACGAATTAGATAGGATATACCTATTCTTTTTTTTTCCAGTCACAGCAAACCACCCATTTCAACAAAATTCCAATACTATTTTACTAGAATTTTCAGCCTTCGATGCACCAACGAGACGAAAAAATATGATAATCTCGACATAACGTGGAGGTGACAGACACAGTGAAAAATTACTTATTTACAGGTTTTCCCGGGTTTATTGCCAGGAGCCTAGTGAAAGGAATAATGGAAAGTCCTCATCACCGGCCGGATCACATTTACTTGCTGGTGCTACAATCACAGAGAGAGAATGCTGAACGTGAAATACAAATACTTCAATCTGCCTGTCCCGCCTTTAAAGACCGGATTCATTTGATCGAAGGTAATATCACCCTTCCGGATTTAGGGATGAATACAGCAGTGTCGGAAGAACTGATGCCGACCATTCGTTATGTATATCATCTCGCTGCCTTATATGATCTGGCCGCTCAGCAGGATGCTGCATACAAGGTTAATGTAGATGGAACAAGACATGTCACCAAATGGGCGGAAAAATGTCAGAACCTTAACCGATACACTTATTTTAGCACAGCCTACGTATCTGGCAAACGGGAGGGTCTGATTACTGAAGATGAACTTGACATGGGTCAGGCTTTTAAAAATCATTATGAAAAAACTAAATTTGAAGCCGAAAAGATCGTACAGGCTGCTAAAAAACGGATCCCTGTTACAATTATCAGGCCTGGTATTGTAAGAGGCCGGTCCGATAATGGGGAAACCATTAAATTCGACGGCCCTTATTTCATTCTTAACATGTTCGACCGGCTGTCCTTTCTTCCATTGATCCCGTATCTTGGAACCGGCAAAGCGGATGGGAATTTTGTTCCTGTTGATTACGTGATTCAGGCAACGGTCTATCTTAGCCGCACCAGTGCCGGGGCAGGAAAAACCTATCACTTAACAGACCCTTCCCCGCTGCCTATGCGGGAGGTGTATCGGCTACTGATGGAAGAGTACCTGGGTAAAAAACCGCGAGGTACAATCCCTCTCGGGTCAGCCACGTTCTTCCTGAGGTTTCGAAAACTCCGCAGGTGGCTTGGTGTTGAACAGGAAGCGCTTGCCTATCTCACGTGCAGAACGGTTTATGATACGACAAAAACGGAAAAAGACCTCGCTGATTCCGGGATTCACATTTCTTCTTTTGAGGATACCCTTACTAGTATGGTCAGATTTTATAAGACCCATAAGTCAGATCCTGACAGAAAAATCCACATTAATTAAAATGAACGGAATGCCGGCCTCATAACCGTATCAGAGGCCGGTGTCAGCTATTCCGTGTGATAGACAAAATAAAGCGTGGTTTCTTTCACAGGCTGTCCGGTCATGTCACGCCATGCTTCTGAATAAAGATCCAGTTGCTTTTGATAATACGCTTTAAGTTCAGGCAGCTGGCTGCTGTCCTTCAGGCGGTCCGTTTTAAAATCAGCAATGACCCAGCTTCCATCCTCAATAAAGATTAAATCGATGATCCCATTTAAAAAGCATGCTGAGGCATATTTGTCTTCTCCCGGCTGCCGATACATGAATGGGACTTCTGTCATAACATTGTCTGATTTTGTCAGACGAAGCCAGAGATTTGATTTCATAAAAACATTTAAAGCGTCCAAAGCTTCAGCACCTCGGTCCATTTCCAGCTCATGATCGGCAAGCATTTGAGTTATGACCCCTTCGTCCGCATCACCATGTCTGATCTGCCGTTCAAACAACGCATGAACAAAAGTTCCCCAATCTGCTCCGCCGCCGGTAGCTCGCTCCAAAGTAAAGACATCGGTCTCCTCGTCTTTTTGAGACGGTGTCTTCAGCTGATAAGAAGGTGTGGATGCCGATTTAATCCAGCTGTCGCGTTCATGCAGGAAGCGTTCATAGGACGAAGCTTCTAAATACTTGCCTTTTGCCTTTTCAGGTTCTTCCTCACTTTCCTCTGGTACCGGAATTTCTTCAAGTCCCGGAATTCCTCTAACCAGAGGAAGCCATGGGTTCCCTTTATCAGTGCTGCTGTCTGTGCGGCTTACGACCATCATTTCTTCTGCCCGCGTTGCTGCCACATACAGTAGCCTTGTTTCTTCAGCAGTAAGATAGGTTGTTTCTTCTTCTTTTTTTTCGTCCCAGTTCTCAGGTCGGGCAATCATCTCTCGTCTGAATAAGCCGGCTGATTTCTGGAAGGTAAAATACCCAGTGGACTCCTTTTCACTACGCTCAATGTGGCGATCCACGTGCTTACCGGGATCCGTGCTTTTCTTCGGATGAACAAGGAAGACATAAGGGGCTTCAAGACCCTTGGATTTATGCACGTTCATAACTCTGACAGCCTGCTGATCCTCCGGCAGCAGCAGTTCTTCATGCACTCGCTCCGTGACGAGGTCTCTGAATAACCTTGCACAGTCTCCAAACAGCGTAAGACCGCGGGATTCTTCATCTCTTACCTTCTGGATCATCTGATAATAGTGAACGGCGTCTCTTGCTGTTTTTTCTGCTTTCATTGCGGAAACGAACAGGCCGAGATCCTCAGCAGTCATTTCCATTACGGTAACCGGCAGATGTTCCCTGCTCCACTTCAGATAAAGGCGAATTTTTTCAAAGCACACAGCAAGAACAGACCGGTCTTCACTGGACAGAGGATCAGGCAAAGAGGAGTAGGCATGAAGTTCTCCCCCTGCTTTTCGGTACTTCACAAGCAAAGCATCACTTACACCAAAAAAGGGACCTTTTAACACAGCTGAAAAATAAAAACTGCTTGCTGGATTGGCCATATACATATACAGATGTGCCAGGCTTCTGAGCATTTCGTCATCACCCAGATTCACCTCACCGGAAGTCATTACTGGAATTCCTTTGGCCTGCAGGGCTTTCGTATACACAAGCACACCATCGTTGTACCGAGTGAGAACCATAAAGTCAGCCGGTTTAGCCGCTCCTGTGCGAATCATCTCCTGAATAATCCCTGCTACACGGCCTGCTTCGTCAATGATGACTTCATCTTTTTTCCCATCCGGGATTGTCAGGGTATAAATGCCCTTTACTGCATCATCTTCTTCATCCTCTTTAAACGAAACCAGCGGTCTGTAAGCAGCCTGATAGGCATTTTCTATCTCCGGCATTGCCGTCTTAAACACAGGGTTAAGTCGCGTGGTAATCCGGCTTGTGGTTCTGAAGTTCATTACCAGATTAAGGGTCTCCCCGCCTGTCATGGCAATCATATGTTTTACTTTCTGATAAATATCAATGTCCGCCCGGCGAAATCGGTAAATAGATTGTTTCGGATCCCCTACAACAAAAAGAGAACCGGGTTTTGGAACCTGCCTGGTCCATTCGTTTTCGTACTCAAGTGACCCCGTTAACAGGAGCATGATCTCCGCCTGAACCGGGTCGGTATCCTGAAATTCGTCTACTAGCAGGCATTTATATTTCTGACTGAAATACTTCCTCGTTTCCGGCTGTTCACGGAGCATCTTTGCTGTAAGTAGCAGCATATCCTGAAAGTTCAGCTGGGAAAGTTCTTTTTTCAGACCGCTGTATGTCAGCAGTGCAGGCCTTAAAAAAGGCACGATAAGCGAATGGGCGTATTCGTACCATTTTTCCATAAAAGCGCAGGTATCCTCATGAAGTATGGCCGCTTTTTCTTTCAGGTCCTTCGCTTCATCTTTGGATTCCCAGCGGTTTAACGTGACTGCGGGCTTTGTTTCGAAAAGCTTAATCAACTGCAGGCGTGTTCTGTTCTGATCCAGATCAAAATAGCTGAGTCTCCGCATCGCTGTGAGAAGTTTCTCCTGAAGTTTATCGTATCCTTTCGCAGGTTTTGTCCCGGGCATGGATCTTTTGGCGTATTCGATAAAATCAAGGATACGTTTGAAAGCACTGTCAAGATCCGGCCGTTCAACTGGTGTCGCAAACCAGGTAACATCCTCGTATTCTTTAACCGTTTTCAGCGCACTCCGAAGCTCTGCCACATCGATTCCTGCTTCTTCAAAGTTTTTCAGTTTTTCTTCCTGTTCAGACCGGATGCCGGTAAGGTACATCTCCCATGCCTGATCAAGCAGAGCGTCATCCTCAAGATCATCGAGCTCGCGAAAATCAAAGTCCAAACCTGCTTCTACAGGTCTTTCCCTAAGTACCTTTGAGCAGAATGAATGAACTGTACCGAGAAAGCACTGGTCAAAATTTTCAAGTGCCCTTGCGATCCGGTCACGTTTAACCGGTTCTGATACGGTGGATGAGAGCTTTTCAAGAGCTGCCTGAAAACGTTCCTTCAGTTCATCTGCCGCCTTTCGGGTAAAGGTAATCGCGACAATTTCATGGATCTGATATTTACCGGTTACGACCAGATTGGACATCCTGGTGACGAGACTTCGGGTTTTTCCGGAACCAGCCCCTGCCTCTACAAGAAAATTCCGCTCCAGATCCTGATCAATTAAATCCCGCTGTTTCTGATCAATCAATTCAGTCATAGCTCCGCACCTCCTCTATCAATCTGCTTCCGGCTTCGCCAGAGAGCTTTTCCTGTACGACAGATTCAGCGCAGCGGTGGCGCATGCAGACTTCTCTCATCTCACAGAAGGTACAGTCTTCAGGGTTTTCAGTAAAGGGAAACTGTCCTTTTTTAATAAATGAAGCAAGCGTCTCAATGATCTGCAGCAGATCTTCTTTCTTTTTGTCGCTGTAAGCTCTGGCGGCTTGATATCCGCTTCCTTTTTCTGTCGGAAAGAGATAATGGGACTGGGTTACACGCTTGCTCCCTGCTTCATCCATCATTTCAAAAGCGAGTGCATACAGAGCATGCTGCAGCTTTCTCCCGCCGTTGAAATAAAGCTCATCATCAAACCCATACGGCTTGCCGCTTTTATAATCCACCGTGCCGTAGGTGCCGTCCTCCAGAAGATCCACACGGTCAATTTTCCCTCTGACCTGGAGTTTACGGTTTTCACTGAGCGGGATTGTGACGGGATCCTGATCCCTGAACCCGAACGAAAGCTCAAAATGAACCGGTTTTCTCCCGGCACTAAAAGACTCTTCAACCTTAAGGAAGATATAACAGGCGTCATAAATTTCCCTGCTTTCAAGATCAAATATGACTTCACTCGGCGGCGGAAGAACCTTTCTGAGTCTGGCGAGTTCCTCCGAGGCAATTTGTTTCAGCCAGTCCTCGGTACCATCGAGTTCTGCTGTTTTCCCCTGATCATAAAGTTCCTGATAGAATCGCTCAAAAACGGTATGAAGCAGCGTTCCTCTCGCAGCAGGATCAAGCCATTTATAGCGGTCTTCCTCCTCTTCTTCTTCCGGTTCGATTTTAAGAATATCCTTTAAAAAATATTTATACGGACACGTGGCAAGCGTTTCAAGTTTACTTGAACTCATAATAATCGTTGAGCCTGCAAGAGGATCGTATTCCTCCGTAAGCCCTTCTACACGTCCTTCATAGGCTGTGAACTGAGTTGATTTTCTTGATCGCTCGGACTTACAGCCTTCCAAAAGGTGAGCAAATAACGGATGGGAAAGTGATGCATCTGTAATTTTGCTTTTTCTCCACAATTTGTCCAGCCACCAGCCATTCCCGCTGATCCTGGAGGTCTCAGGGCTGATAAAGGAGAGATCGCCAGTCAGCTTCCGCTCCACCTCTTCACCGGCAGCTTCAGGCTGATTATTTATGTACCTGTAAAGCTGAATAAAGCTGTAGGCAGGGGCAGCTTTACGGTTTCCTGCCAGATCCATAAGAGGGTAGGAATAACCTGTTATTCCCCGCACACTGCCAACGAGACAGGCCGTTTTCCATACTCCGCGCTTTGCGTGTTCCCTGGAGGTCATCATGTCCGGATGAATACGAATTCGTTCTTCATCAAGAAGTACCGGGTCCTCTTTCGCAGAGCCGGGCACATTCTGACTTGTCATTCCTACGAGAAAGGTGTGCCGGAAGTCGAAAAACAGAGCAGATCTTGAAGGAACTGCATGGATATGACCTGGTTCAGGCATGGATGAGGTTACCTGCATGGACGTAAGCCAGTATTCTGTCTGAAAGACAGCTTCCGAAGCTCTTAAAGAAAAAGTAAGTTGTTCTGCTGTCGCCTCTATCATGGAAACCACGTGCATTTTAGCTGATTCATCCTCAGGGCTGACCGGCCGGGACCACTCTTCTAAAAAGGTACACACAGCTTTCAGACACTGTTCTGAAGTCACCTTCTCAAAAGCAGTTTTAAAAGGAGAGACAGTGAGAAGCGATTTGAGCCAATGTGTAAAGGCAGGCTCCTGACCTCGCGCTTCCAGCAGATCAAGGGTCTCCCAAAGCACCTGGTAGCCCCTAAAACCGCCTGCTTCCTTTAAAGCTTTAATGCCGCTGAAAACCTCTGTCCCCTCTGGTGTTCTGATTAGCCTTTCATTTAAAAGCCGTTCAAGCCCCTTGATATGAAACCCGGATTTTAACCAGTCAAGGTAAGCAAAAACCGCTCTGCCGGAAGGCATAAAGGATAAGGGAACACCTTCTGAAAACGTAATCGGAATCCCTTCCTTTTCTCTAAGCTGAAGAAGAAGAGACCGGTAAGTGCCGGAGTCCGGATAGCAGATGATCGCCTGGTCAAAAGGGATTTCTTTCTCTCTCAGGCAGGCCAGGATGTTCATTAACTCTTCCTCTGGACTGAATTTTACAGACAAGTGGATATTCTGTTTCCGTTCCTGGATGGCTTCCTCCAGCGAAAAGCTGTGTTCTGCACCTCTATTGTCTTCAAGAAGCTGTTTATTCTGCTCGGCATTTTCAATCTGTGTCCACTTTGGGATATGAAGCATACCTGAGCTGACAAATTGTCTTAAAAATGCAGCGGGAAGAGCGTGATAGGCATCATGCGGAAAGTAAATATAGTGGGTCTCTTCCATTCCTTTCAGGCCTTGTTCAACAGCATACCTGTACATGTCAGCCCGGTCATACAGCTGATTATCTTTTAAATAGTTTTCATAGATTTTAAACAACGCTGTCAGATCGGCACCTTTGTCTTTTTTCACGAAGAATGTTTCGTCAAGGTCTTCAGATGACTTTCCTGCGAGCCTGATATCTAGTATCGCCCGGTAAACACCTTCACTGAGGGCAGGGGAAAGCTTAACCTGTGAAAAATACAGAAACTTGCCGCTGGTTTTCATGCTGTTCATGGCAGAAAAGATAAACTGGCGGCCTCCTTCCTGCGAACACTCCTTTCTCCCATCCCTGACCTGCTCCCAGCCAGGGTGCTGCCGGATCAGATCTTCTGCTGTCGCATTATGTACGTTTATTACAGGAATCCCCTCTTTAGCGAGAGCCTGTACAGTCAGTCTTCCATCCCGTTTAGACGGCACGATGAACACTTTATGCTTAAACGGATTCTCCTTTACGATTGAAGCTATTTCTTTCAAAAACTCCGGTGACATCCGGCAATCCCCCTTTAACATTCCTGCAAAGTCTGCTGTTTCTGCAGTGTAATAGTAACTGAAACGGTCAGAATCCCTTTACGGCTGTGCTTTCAGACCCAACCGTTCATCAGCGCACGATCATACGTTCCTTTTTACATCATACCATGATCCCTGCTTCAGGAAAACGGACGGGAGTATTTTCACAGAAACTGGTGAAACTATGCAAAACTAATGGTTTCGCTCTTCGAAGCCGATTTAAATCTGCAATCAAAAATAAAGGAGTGTTCAGCGTGAACCATACGTACATGTGCCCTTCCTGCCGGGCAAAGACACGCTTTAATGTAATTGATCAGGTCGTCACACCCGTGATGTGGAACAACGATGAAGGAGATTATGAGGAAACAGAAAGACAGGAGCTTTTTCACATGGCATACAACGGTCCTGATAAAAGAATTCAGTGCGGCAGCTGCGGTCTCGTGGAAGATGAGATCCGCTTCCTGAAAATGGCGCAAAATAACGCAAAATGAAATGCTGTGCTCGTAAAGATTGTTGCCTGACCACTTTATTATGACTCCAGCGACGAGCGCTTGCTTCTCGAATATGCTGCGAGTTGCTTCAACGCAGGCCGCTTCGAAGGGTTGCTGGCAGAGGATGAAGCAGGAATTTTCCCGAGGAGGCTGAAGTGATGGCCGCGGAAAGCATCCGCCTGTAGCGACATAAATCAACAACCTTTCCGAAAACAGCAAAATAAAAAGAGGCTGGAAAAGTACTAGCCTGAACTTTATGAAGTCGCGACAAGGTTGCCTCAAAGTCCGGATGGATAAAACATTAAAAAACGGTTCCAATTCGCAAACCGAATTGAAACCGTTTTTTCTTTTATTCAAAACCTTCTTGCCTGGTGATCCTATTCAAACTTTTTCTTACGCTGCCCTTCCACAACTTCGATAAAGGCCCGTGCAGTGGTTAAACTTGACTGCGGGTTCTGTCCGGTAACGAAATTTCCATCTATTACGGCATAATCACTCCACGGCGCTCCCAACTCAAACAATGCACCTTTCTCACGCAGAGACGTCTCAAGCATGAATGGCATATATTTATCAAGTTCTGTCGACTCTTCTTCTTCGTTTGTAAAGGCGGTGATTTTCTTCCCGTCTATAATAGATGTGCCATCGGACTTTACGGCGTTAACAAAGGCTGCAGGCCCGTGGCATACTGCTCCAATCGGGAAATTGTGATCTGCGAAGTACTGGAGAATAGAGTTAATGTTTTCATCATCAGGAAAATCAAACATCGTACCGTGACCTCCAGGCAGGAATACGCCTTCATAGGATTCAGCTGATACCTGTTTTAACTCAGCGGTTTCTTCAAGTCTCTTCATGGCTTCTTTCCATTCTTCAGGTATATCTTCTTCCATACTATTAGGATCAAGAGGAGCCTTTCCTCCTTTTGGAGAGGCAACTGTCACGTCATAACCGGCTTCACGGAAAGCGAGGTAGGGCTCAGTAAATTCGGACACCCAGATGCCGGTTTTATTATCTGAATTAATTTTATCGGTTCCTGTTACAATCATAAGCATTTTCTTTGCCACAATAACCACTCCTCGATTAATTACTTACGCTATATTCTTTTACCGGAATGGGATTGTTTTAAACATAGCCCTGTACATTACGTACTGACGGACCTTAGAACCGATCTGGCTGCATGGTAACCTGAACTGGAAACGGCCATTGTTCCTGCACCAGGAAACACAGTATCGCCGCAGATCCACAGCCCCTTGTGCTTAAGTTTGTGAGGATGATCGCGAAAGAAACTATTCCCAGTTGTCTGCGGATAGCCGCCTACACTGCCTCCTGGTCTGCCTGTAAATCGTTCCCAGGCCCTTGGTGCACCTGGCAGCAGGTGAACAATGCCCTCTTCCAAACGGGGGAGAACTGTTTTCAGGCGCTGCAACATGTAGTCTGTCATTTTCTCCCGGTGCTCATCATACGTCCTGCGGTCGTTCCACTTTTCCACGTCTGTATGGGTGCTGACGGTTAAAGTTCTGAATCCCGAAGGTGCCCGGTATCTGTCGTTTCTATCTGACACCGAGACAAACAAATGGTCCCCTTCGGCTAATGGACTTCCGATGCCGGATACCACCTGCTGAAAGAGAGGCATGTGATCCGGGATCACCTCTTCTGAAACAGCAAGATATAACGTAAACGCCCCCCACTGGCCGCCCGTATCTTTTTTTGACCTCTTCGGAAGGGACTCATAGAGTTCCCGGTCCAGAAGGTCTTTCAACGCTTCAACAGGCACATTGAATACGACATGATCTGCTGTATAGCTGGTTCCGCGATGATCCTCAATCACCCACCGGCTGTCTTTTTTGCCTACTCTAACTGCCTTTCGTCCCTGCATGGTTTTACCGCATGAAGATTTTACAATTCCTGCAAGCGCTTCCGCACTTTTATAAAGGCCGCCCGAAAGGTAATATGCTCCCTGGTGATAAATATCAAGTGCATAGGCTGCAAGAAGGCATGATGCTTTTTCTGACGATGTCTGAAGACTGTCGATCAGCAATCCGTCAATGAAATGAATAAAATCTTCTTCTTTCTCAAGCCCGTATTTGCGTAAAAGCCAGGAAAGCGGTCTGCGAATATAGAATCCGAGTTTTACATCCCCGGGTTTGATCTGTTTAAGACTGTGAAAAAAATCAAAGGCAGATACCGGCGGAACAGCCGGAAAGGACGCTGACAGCCTGTTCATCGGGGCTGCAATTCTCCAGCAATGCTGAAAAAAGGCTCTAATTTTCTCATCGATCTGCGGAAAATGGCTGTCCATTTCTTCCAGAAATCTTTCTCTGTCTCTAAAGTAACGTATTGTCCGGTCTTCTGTATGGATAGCCATTACTGTATCAAGAAGCGTTTTCTCCACCTGGATCCCCAGTCTCGTGTTGATCACATCGTGAATGCCTCCCTCCTGAAACCCCAGTCCAAGTGTGGCCCCTGCGGGAAAGGTGAAGGCACCTCTTGAAAACTTTCCTGCACATCCTCCCCATTCCCTGGATGCTTCGAGGAGAGTAACATTCACTTGTCCGGACTGAGCCATGATGGCGGCTGCAGTCAACCCGCCAAAGCCTCCGCCGATCACACAAACATCCTGCACTCCCATGTCTCCACCGCCCTTCTCATTAAACATAACGTACCATAGACACGGTTTCTGCACCTATTCTCAAGCCTCAAATTTTTCCTTCATGGTTTTTTCCATAGGCGGTTTTCGGATAGATTGTTGTTTTCTGCGCTGCAGGCCGATGCTTTCCGCGGGCAACGCCTCAGCCTCCTCGGGAAAATCACCCTCCGGGGTCTTCGACGGTTGCTTTTCCCGCAGGAGTCGCGGCCTTTCGCTACGAAATTAAAGCTAGTTAAAGCAACAATCTTTTCGAAAAGAGCTTTTCCATAAGTCTGCAGCGGAATAAAAAGACAAAAAACCCGTGAGGTGCGTGCAGCCTCACGGGTAAAGTTTACTTTAAATTACTGTTTATCCTTCAAGAAGAAGAGATTCCGGATCTTCAATCAGTTCCTTCACTTTAACAAGGAAACCGACAGCCTCTTTGCCATCCACAATTCTGTGGTCGTAGGACAGAGCAACGTACATCATCGGACGGTTCTCAAATGTGTCGTTATCCACTGCAACAGGACGCATCTGGATCTTATGCATACCCAGGATTCCCACCTGAGGAGCATTAAGGATCGGCGTAGACCAGAGAGAGCCGAACACGCCGCCATTTGTGATGGTAAAGCTTCCTCCCTGAAGGTCGCCGAGTGTAAGCTTTCTGTTCTGGGCTTTTTTAGCCAGGTCTCCGATTTCCTTTTCGATTCCCGCAAAGTCCAGACGGTCTGCATCACGAACTACTGGTACCACAAGACCATCATCTGTGGAAACGGCCATGCCGATATCGTAAAATTTCTTCATGACGATTTCATCACCCTGGATTTCCGCATTCAGAAGCGGGTATTTTTTCAGGGCGCCGATGACAGCTTTCGTGAAGAACGACATGAATCCAAGCTTCACTCCATTGTCATCAAGGAACTTGTCCTTGCGGCGTTTACGCAGCTCCATAATGTTCGTCATATCAATTTCATTGAATGTTGTCAGCATCGCAGCTGTCTGCTGTGCTTCAACCAGACGTTTGGCAATAGTCTGGCGGCGGCGGGACATCTTGACGCGCTCTACCGGTTTGGATGGGTCATCTTTCGGCTCTTCTTTCTTAGCCGGAGCAGAAGCTTTTGACTCCTGTTTTTTTGATTTGGACTCATGTTCTTCGATATCCTCTTTACGGACTCTGCCCAGCGGATCCCGCGCTGCTACTTCACTCAGGTCAATTCCTTTTTCACGGGCATATTTTCTTGCTGACGGAGTAGCAATCGGACGGTCAGGACCGCCTGCATCTTCGGACCCTTCGTCAGACTGATCATCCTGAGATGCTTTAGGCTGCTCTTTTTTCGCTTCGGGCTCTTCTTTTTTCGCTTCTTTCTTTTCTTCATCTTTAGTATCAGATGCTTCACCGGTACCTGATTCATCAAGCTTTGCGATGATATCACCGACTTTAACTGTATCCCCTTCTTCAAACAGGGCTTCAAGAAGCGTGCCCGCTTCGTCCGCGGAGATTTCCACGTTTACTTTGTCTGTTTCCAGCTCGACAAGGTCATCACCTTTGTTTACCTTGTCACCAGGCTTTTTCAGCCATTGGGCTACTGTACCTTCTGTTACGGATTCTGCTAGTTCAGGAACTTTGATTTCAATCATTCTTCTTCTCTCCCTTCGCTGTTTACAGACAATGCATCTTCTATAATTTTCTGCTGGTCTTTTTTATGTGCTTTTGGATCACCCTCTGCAGGAGCTGATCTTCTTCTGCGCCCGATGTAAAGTACGTCCACACCGTCATCAGCAAGCTCCTTCAGATTAGGAAGTACGTAGTGCCAGGCGCCCATGTTGCTCGGCTCTTCCTGTGCCCAGACCCATTCCGTTACGTTCGGATACTTTTCCTTAAGGGTTTTAACCTGCTCTTTCGGGAACGGATAAATCTCTTCAACCCGGACAACGTGAACCGTATCTTTATCTTCCAGGTCCTCCGCGGCTTCAGCAAGGTCGATCGCAAGTTTTCCGGTGGTGAAGACAATCCGTTTTACGTTTTCAGGATTTTCAGCCAGTCCCTGCTGTTCGAGAATCGGCTGGAATGAGCCTGAAGCGAGTTCGTCCGCTTTGGAAATTACATTACTGTTCCGGAGAAGACTTTTCGGTGTCATCACCACAAGTGGACGGACCTCGTCTTTTCCGAGAATGGATGCCTGTCTGCGCAGCAGGTGGAAATACTGGGCTGCACTTGTCACGTTTGCTACGTGCCAGTTGTTCTCCGCAGCCAGCTGAAGGAAGCGCTCTGCGCGTCCACTGGAATGTTCCGGACCCTGTCCTTCATAACCGTGCGGAAGAAGCAGGACGAGTCCGGATTTCTGGCCCCATTTAGCCCGGCCGGCAGCGACAAACTGGTCAAAGATCACCTGCGCGCCGTTTGAAAAGTCACCATACTGGGCTTCCCAGATTGTCAGTGTTTCCGGTGCATGAACGGTATAGCCATACTCAAAGCCGACAACTGCCGCCTCTGACAGCGGGCTGTTATGGATAGCAAAAGATGCATTCGCATGATGCATTCTATGAAGCGGAGAGTACTTCTCACTTGTTTCATGATCATGAAGAACCAAGTGCCGTTGTGAGAACGTTCCACGTTCCGAGTCCTGTCCGGTAAGCCGGATCGGTTTGCCGTCATGAAGAATCGTCGCAAAAGCCAGAGTTTCTCCCAAAGCCCAGTCAATGGCACCCTCACCTTCAAATGCCCTTTCCCGGCGCTGGAGTATTTTCTTCAGCTTTGGAAAAACGTTAAATTCTTCAGGGAATTTGAGAAGCTCATCATTAATCTGACTAAGCGTTTCTCTGTCAACGCCAGTTTCAATGTTATCCAGACGTTTTACTACCTGCTCAGGCGGGTTCATTTCACCGATGGATTCACGTTTATTTGTTTTAATTTCCTCGTACTTATTCTGAAGATCATCAAGAAGCTTCTGGCGCATTTCCTTGCCTTCGTTCTCCCCGATGATTCCTTTTTCCTGCAGACGCTCACTGTAAAGCTCATAGGCTGTTTTGTGCGCCCGGATGTTTTTATAAAGTTTCGGCTGTGTAGCTGCCGGCTCGTCCATTTCGTTATGGCCGTAGCGGCGGTAGCCAATCAGGTCAATCAGTACATCCTTGGAAAAACGTTTCCGGTATTCGTAAGCAAGGTGCATGGCTGCTACACACGCTTCCGGATGGTCTGCGTTCACGTGAATGACCGGTACCTCAAATCCTTTAGCCAGATCACTTGCATAATTTGTGGATCTGGAATCGTGACTGGATGTAGTAAAGCCGATTTTGTTATTTGCAATCACATGAATGGTTCCGCCAGTGGCATAACCTGTCAGCTGGGAAAGGTTTAAAGTCTCCGCAACGATTCCCTGGCCGGGAAATGCTGCATCCCCGTGAATGAGAATGGCCATGGCTTTGGATTGATCATGCTCCGGATAGCCTGCACTGCTTCTGTCATCCTGTACGGCCCTCGCAAAACCTTCCACCACCGGATTTACAAATTCAAGGTGACTCGGGTTGTTAGCCAGGGTTACAGTAGCCGTGTCTTCCTGCTCTTCAATCTCACGGTCGGCACCGAGGTGGTATTTTACATCTCCTGTCCATCCGTAGTTAATGCCAACGGACCCTTCAGATGGAACAAGATCTTTATTCGGTGCGTCAACAAACTCGGAAAAGATAATATCATACGGCTTACCAAGCACGTGGGCGAGGACATTCAATCGGCCGCGGTGCGCCATTCCGATCATCACGTTTTTAGCTCCGTCCTGGACCGATTCCTTAACTGCGTCATCAAGCATCGGAACCATGGCGTCCAGACCTTCAATGGAAAAACGCTTCTGCCCTACGAATGTTTTATGAAGAAAGTGCTCGAAACCTTCTACGTGATTGAGACGGCTGAGCAGATCTTTTCGCATCTCCTCTGTAAAAGCAGGACGGTATTCTTCAGACTCTACCATTTTAAACAGCCACTGACGCTCCTCCAGATCGTGAACCTGATTAAACTCAAAAGCAAGTGCAGAGCTGTACACTTTTTTGAGATGATTGACGGCGTCTAGCCCGTTTTTTACACTCCCCGGCGCATCAGGTGTAAGGAGCTCGGCCGGGATCGCTTTAAGTGCTTCTTCAGAAAGCTGGTAGTTCTCCAGCTTGAACAACTCTTCTGATCGCCGGTCTTCGACAGGGGAAATATCGGCAATCAGATGCCCGTTGCGGCGGATATCATCTGCAAGCTTCGCAGCCTGGACCGCAGCAAATACATCTCCTCCGCCCTGGGAAGGCTTTTCTTGCTCATCCTTACCGGAAGGGGCTCCCCACTTTTCAAAGAACTGTCTTAGCTCACCGTCCACAGCTTCCGGATCTTCTGTGTACAGGTCATACATTTCCAGTACATAACCAAGGTTTGGTCCGTGAAACTGTGACCAGCCCTCATCCAATTGAACGTTACTTGTACTCATGACTCCAGGACCTCCAATTTGTACGATCTGAATCCTTTCGTACTTTAATATGTAAATGCAGGAAAATAAGATTAATAGAAAAAGCGTGTGAAACGCTTACATCGTTTATTTTATCACTATAGGAAATAATCCTCAAAAGAAATTCGAGATTTTTTAGAATTTTCCTCAATAAATTTCCCTTTTTCATCATTCTTCGCAAGGTAATCTGCCTTTTAATTCCTCATCTGGGGGGAACGCCCGTTCCGAGTCTTTTGAGTTATTTGTGAAATAGTGAGTTTAAGCAGTTTATTTCACAATCTTTCGTTTTTTTCAACTACTGCTTTATACCCTCATCAGCAGAACCTAACCGTTAAAACGCAAATCAGGCCATAATCAGTTGCGGCAAATCAAGATTAAAAATTCGAACAGTAGTCTGAGGGGAAAAGGAAAACGCTGATGAAATTTACTCTGCTTTACAGGGAAGCCGCCTGCTTCGCCCTGCCTGGCTCGGCTTTCGTTTTCACACCGAAGTCATTTTGCGGATTTTTCATCAGCTTAGCTCCATCTCTGTTCGGATGCTCACCTGCACAATTTCTTATGTCACAGCCTTGGGCCCCGGATTAAGCGTTCTTCTTTTTTGCAGGTGCCTTCTTTTTTGATGCGGCGGGTTTCCTCTTCTTCTTCGTTTTTTCAATTGACTCCTGAAGAGCATCCATCAGATTATCCACATTAGACGTATCCAGTTCAGGCTTTTCCACTTTCACGGTCTCTTTACCTTCGCGCTTGCTGGCGATCAGCTTAAGTAGTTCTTCTCTGTATTCATCGGTATATTTTTCAGGTTCAAAAGACGCAGTCAGGTTATCGATCAGCATCTTGGCTGTATTCAGTTCCTTTTTGGAAAGTTTACTCTCCTCAGGTACATTGGGAACCTGCCCGGCATCGCGCACTTCATCAGGAAAATGGATCGTCTCCATGAGCAGCGTGTTTTTATAAACCCGGAGTGCAGCCAGGTGCTCCTTAGCCCGCAGCATAATCTTTGCTATGGCGATTTTTCCTGATTCATCAAGGGCCTGCCTTAAGAGCGAATAAGCTTTTACACTTCCGTCTCCAGGAGAAAGGTAATAGCTTTTATCAAAATAAACCGGGTCTATTTCTTTCATTTGAACGAAGTCCAGAATTTCCACTGCCCGGTCGGCCTGAACCTTCTGAATCTCTTTAAGTTCCTGATCTTCTATAATCACGTACTGATCTTTCGTCTGTTCAAAGCCTTTGACTATATCGTCTTTGTCCACTGATTTTTTGCAGTGGGGACAAACCTTATCATAGCGTATAGGCGTATGGCACTTTTTGTGAAGCTGCCTGAGTGAAACATCTTTGTTTTCAGTTGCAGCGTGAAGCTTAACAGGGATGTTTACCAGACCAAAGCTGATGGTTCCCTTCCAGATTGTGTGCATGACACAGCCCTCCTTTTTCGTTCTATTACTAATTGTGGGCTAAAACAGGCACATTATGTATAGAGACGGAGGTGAATGCCATGATGCTGCCAACGAGGCGGGATACCTGGCCTGATAATGATGGAAGATGGGTTTACGAAGTGAAATATGACGGTTTCAGAGCTGTTCTGACCTGCAGCCTAAGCAAAATCACCCTGACAAGCCGCAACGGCAAAGACCTCAGCAGCCAATTTCCTGAAGTGATCCAGTTTCTTCACTCCTGTAAAGAAAGGCTCCGATCTTTTATGCCTTTAAAACTGGACGGGGAACTTGTTTTTTTGAAAACACCATGGTCGTCTGATTTTTCTGTGTGTCAAAAGCGGGGAAGAATGCGGAGCGATCAATCCGCTACCCGTCATGCACAGGAGTTCAGAGCGTTCTTTACAGCTTTTGACCTGCTGAAAATAAAAGGAAAAGAGATAACCGGCCGGGCGTACGAAAACAGAAAGCATATTATGGCGCAATTGTTCTTCAGGATGGGTTGGCCGAAAGAGCCTGACCCGCGGCACGATATTCCCGTTCAGTATGTGCCGCATACGGAAAACCCGGACCGTCTGTGGTCATCCGTGACGGCAAACCAAGGAGAAGGAATCGTTGCTAAAGACCGGAAAAGCAGGTGGGTCCCGGAGCGGTCAGACAGGTGGATCAAAGTAAAAAATTACCGTAATGTCATGGTATTGATAACAGGAGAAAAGGCCAACGGTTACTTTACCGTTGGCAATCTGCAAAATGGCCGGATGGCTCAGCTCGGCTCCTTTCTTCACGGAATGAGCAGCAGTGAAAAAGATGCCCTGAAAGCAATTATCAGGAAAAACGGGCGTAAAGAACAAAAAGAGATCCGGCTTCCGGATCCGGTCCCTGTGTCTCTTTTATGTATCGGGTGTGAAAAAAATGAACTGAGAGAACCCAGGTTTGCTTCCTTTCTCCTCGGATCATCAGCTGATGATAAGACCTTTACAGAACGGCATCTGGCATACGATCTCCATCCCCTGCCGGATGAGCAGCCCTTTACAAATCTGGACAAGCCGATGTACCCGGATCTGGCATTTACAAAAAGGGACTTCCTGCTGTATTTGCAGAAAGCAGCCCCGAACCTTTTATACTGGCTATCAGGACGCCCTCTCACCGTAATCCGCTTTCCTGACGGCGTTGAGGGAAAATCCTTTTACCAGAAAAACGCTCCCAATCAGGCCCCTTCATTTGTAAGGACAATACAGTGGGAGGGACAGAATGCTGTAGTGGCAGATTCGCTGAATACATTGCTCTGGCTTGGCAATCAGGCATGTCTGGAGTTTCACATTCCACCTGAAAACGAAGCCGGAGAAATCTGTGAGATGTTTCTTGACCTGGATCCGCCTGATCGTTCAGCATTTTCAATGGCCAAGGAAGCTGCTCTTGACCTGAAAGAAATATTTGATCGTTTTGAACTGGCTTCATTCGTGAAAACATCCGGCAGAAAAGGGCTTCAAGTGTATCTTCCATTCACTCCCGGGTCGTTTAGCTACAGCGAATGCCGGATTTTCCTGAAATTCTGTGCAGAGTATCTTGCTCAAAAGGACCCGGCAAAACGGACATTGGAGCGGAGAATTACGAAAAGAGAAGGAAAAATGTATATCGACTACCTGCAGCACGGGAAAGGGAAGACCATAATCGCACCTTTTTCCATGCGTGCAGTTGCTGAAGGTGCATGTGCTGTACCCCTTACCTGGAAGGAGGCAGAACGCCTGCAGTCTCCGTCTGAGCTGACATTTCAATATGTGACGGACCGTTATCCGCTACTATTTAAACCCGTGAGCAATGAAGAGGCTGCAGCCAATACAAATACGATCAGAAAGATGCTGAAAAAAATTGGGAAGACTGTTTAAAATTCCATTCTTTCAATACATTCAGGCCCTTCGTTGCCGGCTTTGTTCACATATTGGGAAACGGGGTACAGATCCATCGATTCGGAAGGAGACGGTACCAGAAGTTTTTTAAAGGAGGACTTGTCTGTCTGATCCCGGTCAAGCCAAATGTCCTGTCCTTCTTGATTAAGGATTACGGGCATTCTGTGATGGACAGGGGACATTACCTGGTTTGCTTCAGTTGTAAGAATGGTGCAAGTATGAAGCGTGGTTCCATCCTGTTCCCAGCGGTCCCACAGTCCGGCAAAAAAGAAAAGGCCGCCTTTTTTTGGAAATATATAATAAGGCTGCTTGCAGCTGTTTTCCTTTTTCCATTCATAAAAACCGTTAACCGGAATCAGACAGCGCCGTTTGCCTAAAAGATTTTTGAAGCTCGGTTTTTCATCAGCAGTTTCAGCCCGTGCGTTAATCATTTTATACCCAATCGAAGGCTCCTTTGCCCAGAAGGGAACGAGTCCCCATTTCATAAACCCTGCCCTTATTCCCTTTTTCCCGCTTACAGCAGTCAGGATTTCCTGACCTGGTGCTGCGTTATAGCGGCTGGCTGCCTGTTCAGTGATTTCAGGATTTTCAAGGTCAGGTAGATTCTCCAGGAAATAGGCATTTGAATACATCGCAAAACGTCCGCACATCGGCTTTACACCTCACCGTGAGATTTATTTTGAAACTGAAGACTATGAATATGCGTCTCAAGGGATGACAAATACGTCTCGGACAGCCAGCCTTTCCCCCCTCTCAAAATTTCCAGCGCATAATGATCCGGAGGGGGAATTTCTGCTGGCGACTTGTCTCTGACCAGGAAAGTCAGAACCTTGGTTAAATCCGGACCGTTATGAGATTGAACATTAACAAATGCCGGTCTGTAGGAGCCTGCATGAACCCCTTCTCTCCTGTATAGATATTCAAGAGCATCACGGTTAACACGATAAAGGAGTCCTTCACACGACTTACCTTCTTCAACCAGATCCGCCCTTCCTTTACCGTCTCTCTTGGAGGCAATAGTAAATCTGAGAAGGTAGCCGTCAAGACTGCAGCCGGTGATTTCCTGAAAGTGATTTTCCATCCCGGCTTCACGGATGCGTTCCTTATCCATGCACGAGCCATATGCAAAATAAAGAAAAGTGTCTTCATTCTCTGCTTCAAACTGCTTTCTCAGCCAGTCTCCGCATTCAATTGCTTCTTTCTTCAAACGCTCGCTTCCTGCAATGTACACGCTTGCCTTCATCTTTCCTGTATCTGTTGAAACCATCACTGTTTCCGGTACATAAAGAGAGGTCCCACTCCCGTCATATCCTTCAAGCTGATGTAGAGCTTCCCACTGCTCTTTCGGAATTCGGTACAATTCCCCGTAAACTTTTGCTTTCCCCTGGGTATCTGCTGCGGGGTAACCGAGTCCGGTATCATACAGCGTACCTTGCATCCATGCCTGTTCCCTGACACAATCAAAACCATTTAAATAAAAATGGTTTACATCCCCTTTTCTGAGTGTGCCATAAACAAACAGCAATTCCTCCATCATCTGTTCCCCCTTTCGTAATTATCCTCTCACTTTGTTCCAGAATATTTCCAGTCTATCCAGTGCTTCTTCAAGGATTTCCATTGAATAGGCAAATGACAGACGAATGTAGCCTTCACCATAGGATGAAAAAGCATTTCCAGGTACAACGGCAAGTTTTGTTTCCTCCAGGAGCTGGAGACAGAATTCAAATGACCCCATCCCTGAAGCCTGGATTGAAGGGAACATATAGAAGGCACCGGACGGCTGTTCTGCCGGCAGTCCCATTTTGGTGAGCCGTATGTACATATAATCTCTTCTTTTCACGTATTCGTCTCTCATTGGAGCAGCATCATCTGCGCCTGCTGTGAGGGCCTCTAGTGCAGCGCGCTGTGAAATCGAGGAAGCGCAGCTCACATTGTACTGGTGAACCTTCAGAATATGCTGTCTGACAGATGCCGGAGCAAAGACAAATCCAATCCGCCATCCAGTCATGGAATGGGATTTTGAGACACCGTTAATGACGATCGTTTTCTCCTTCATTCCTGGCAGCGACGCAATGGAAGTATGGGGGCCTCCATAAGTCAACTCTGAATAAATTTCATCGGATACGGCAAAGATGTCCCTGTTCTTCAGGATATCAGCGATGCCCTGAAGCTCTTCTCTGTTCATCACCACCCCGGTCGGGTTTGAAGGATAAGGTATCATGACTGCTTTCGTGCGGTCCGTAACAGCTTCTTTTACCTGAGAAGCTGTCAGCTTAAATCCTGTTTCCCTCGTATCTGCATAGACCGGGACAGCTCCGCACAGCCTGATGATCGGTTCATATGCCGGGTAAACCGGTCCAGGAAGAATCACTTCGTCCCCTTCCTCGAGAATTGTTCTCATGGTGATGTCGATTGCCTGAGAAGCACCTGTCGTGGTTATCACTTCCGTCAGAGGACTGTAATGAAGTCCGTATTTGCGCTTTACGAATGCAGCAGCTGCCTCTGTCAGGCCGTCCTCTCCCGGATTTTTTGTATAGCGGGTGACGTTTTCGTCGATGGCAGCTTTTGCAGCCTCCTTAATATGAGCAGGAGTGTGAAAATCCGGCTGGCCGATCGTAAGTTGAACGGCGTCCGGGTAATCACTAACCCTGTTAAAGAACTGGCGTATACCTGAAATCTGTATGTGTTTCACTCTTGGATTAAGTTTGTGGTCCATAATCTGCTCCTCTTCTGTCTGCTGACGGTATTCAATAAATAGATGCTTTCTGAATCTTTATGTACGGTTTTATTTTAACACTGCACCATCCTTAAGCCAAAGGGATGGCGTAACCGCACGAAGAACAATAGCGCAGACGCGCCTAAACATAAAAGCTCCGTTTCACGCCGGCCGTTCGCTTTCCACGGCGGTGGCGCTGAGCCTCCTCGGGCTTTTCCCTGCGGGGTCTCACCCTGCCAACCCACTGCCGCAGGAGTCTCACTGCCGGCGTGCTACTCCGCATAAAAAAAAATATCCACAGTTACCGAAATTTATATATTCCTAAACAGCAAAAAAGAAAGCCCGGAAAGGCTTTCCTAAAACCCCATTGCAAGGACAAGAGCCAGGGTAACGGTAAAATATACTGCATATAGAACAATAACCCCCATCGCCGTCATGATCATCAGTCTTCCCCGACGCTCTGTAAGACCGAACAGTTTTCGAAAACAATGTGTAAACAGCAGAATAATAACTCCCGCATAAAGAAGAAGAATACCCAGATCGGCGGTGGCCCTTCCCCAGTCCAAGGGTTCGGCAATCAATCCGGTGCTGATCAGGAACCATTCTGTTCCGGTCCCAATGAACTTACTTAAGAGCAGCTTTCCATAGAGAATGACAGTCACCCACCACCCCCATGTTTTTATCAGCAGCAAACCGATCGCACTGAGAATGAAGAAAAGAAAAATGCTGTCTGTAACAAATAGCTGTACCATCCTCGGGGTGAATCCCCAGCTTAATCCTACGAACAGGAGGTAACCGAAATACGCTGCTGTAAATATAATCTGGCCAGCACCCAGGAGCCTGACTGAAATTTTCGTTAGTTTCAACTGTGTACCTCCATTCTCTGGCAGAAATAATCAATCTACGGATTCAGAAGATCCACACCTGTACGGCCAAGCAGATAGGCAGCAATCGCAAAAGCTTCTGCCTGCTCCCTCACCCGGTCCATTCCCTGAGGAGGCTGTCGTACCTGAAGCTGATAAGGGCTTTCCTGCAGAACCCCAGCGTGTGACTGACGAAGAAAACTGGAAGCCTCCTGCATACCGTACCTTCCGCTCTGCATGACTTCGTAAAACGAGACAAAGCCATGCATAACCCCCCTGTACCTTGTCGCTCTCACCACGTTGCCTGATTCAGACAATTTTTCTGCATAAGCCTCTCCCTCATCACGTAAAGGATCGAATTCAGCAGTAATAATCAGAGCAGGGGGAAGGTCTGTTAAATCGTCAGCATGAAGAGGTGACGTATAAGGGTTTGACCACATTCTCTCTTCAGGTGTATAAAGATCCCGAGCCCGGTACATGACCTGCCTTGAAAGAAGATAATAGCCGCTGTCATAGATTTCACGTGAGCGGAGGTCAATGTCCTGAAACGTTGTCAGTGGATAAAAAAGTACCTGGCTTGTAATTTCAGGCCCTTGTCTGTCCCGGCTCATAAGCGTCATCACAGTCGCAATGTTGCCGCCGGCACTGTCTCCCGCCACGCTGATCGTTTCGTGATCGCCGTTAAAATTAGCGGCATTTTCCTCAGCCCATCTAAGTGCTGCGTAGCTATCCTCAACAGCCGTCGGAAAAACATAATCGGGTGCTGTCCGATAGCCGACAGAAATGACGACACTGTTCGTGCTTGCCGCGAGCGATCTGACGATATTGTCGTGCGTATCAATATCACCGTACCCTTCTATAAATGCACCCCCGTGATAATACATAACTATTGGAAACGGACCCTCTCCGCGGGGTCTGTAGATCCTTACAGGAACCTGCACGTCTCCCATAACCGGAACATGCATATCTTCACGGAGAAGCGGGTTCCCCCCGCCCCCTCCTCCCCCTGTCACAATTCTCGGAGGACTGATATCAATATCAAGTGTAACCAGATTATTATTTATCGCATGGAGGATAACGGCTGTTTTTGCCGGGAGCCTCCCTGCATCCGTCGACTGCCACAGGTACAGAGCAACAGCGACAGAGATCAGCACAACAGCAAATGTGAGAGAGCCGAGAAGAATGAGATTTTGAAAAATACGCCTGGCCCACTTCATTACTCAACAGCTCCTTCGATGATTCGGAAGAATACGACTTCTTTCTTATAATTATAGATCCAAACCGTTCTCATTTCCACGGTTATTTATGTTATTAAAATCGGGAAACACAGCTGATGTACGGCATAAAAACATGTCTCCGGTGTGACCCTATAGCTATTATGCCTAGAAAGGAGCCGACAAATGGATTATCAGCTTCAGACCCCGGACAGCGCTATCCCATGTGAGGTTACCTGTGACCCTGACAACGGACGTTTTATGATTAGGAAAGCTGATACATCGGGAGAAGTTTTTAACTCTGCAGAAGAACTCACGGACTGGCTTGAAAAAAACTGGACGGAAGCCATGTTCACAGAACCAGGTACATTCGATACGATGATTGCCAGCCTGAAACAGCAGAAACAGTAAAGTGTAAAAATGACCCGCAGAGAAGGCATAACCGTCTCCCGGGTCATTTTTCTGCTGTTTTAAACCATACACTGTTAGGAAACTCCACTGCACGCCCCCTTTCCGCTTTCAGCCGTGAACCGTAACCCCCCTGCATCTGTACAATCATGAAATTCCAATTGCATGAAATCCTGTAAAAATGAGCCATATCAGTACATCTAAACCAGGCGGCGGCTGCGGGTGATCAGCCACCTTTTTTTGATCATTTGGAACGATATAGGATGGAAGATCAGAAAAATACCTTTCTTCGAGTAATGACTCATAAATCAAGTTTCCCTCTTTTCCTTCGACGGTTAACATACCGTCTTCAGAGATGTTATAGAAAACCTCATCCTCTCCGGCAACAGTCAAATTGTAGCTTTCCGGGATTATGTGCCCTGTCAGCAGCTCCTCATTTGAAAAATCCAGCGTTACTGTCCGGTAGTTATCCAACCCATAATCAACCAGTGCCCTCGTATCTTCAAAGGCATGATCCCTTGAAGGAGCCCCCAGTGTAACAACGATAATTTCAGTATCTTCTTTTTCGGCAGACGTCACAAGTGTATAACCGGACTGACGGACGAATCCATTTTTCACACCGGTAATTTCGTCATTCTGCCTCATAAGATCGTGGTGGTTATACAGGGTGGTCTCCCATCCTTCTGCTTTCCATTCCAGTCTCTTTGTTCCGGCAATTTCCCGAAAATCGTTATTGGACATAGCGTAGGCACTTAACAATGCCATGTCGTAAGCTGTGGTCACATGATCCTCATGAAAGAGCCCGTGGGGATTTGTAAAGTTTGTATTTTCTGCACCAACTTCAGCAGCAAAATCGGTCATTCGTGAAGCAAAGGCATCAACAGATCCATCAATGTGTTCCGCTGCTGCAATAGACGCATCGTTTCCTGAACTTACCATAATGCCTCTCAGCATCTGTCCCATCGGCAGGGTTTCATCTTCAAGAAGATAAACACTGGATCCGATCACATTTACCGCGTCAGCACTTACCTTCACCTGTTCAGCCTGATCGGCCTCTTCCAGTGCCAAAATTGTTGTAATAATTTTTGTTATACTTGCAGGGTACATCGTCTGGTGTTTATTTTTATCGTAGAGCACCTCCAGGGTAGCTGAATCAATCACAACAGCCGCCTCACTGTGTAAAGACGCCGGTGGTCCTGTATCTGCTGCTGCCGGGTGATGAAATATTGGAAAAATAAGAATCGACATTATCACAAAGAGGATCAGTTTCTGCATCAAATCACCTTATAAAAGTATTATTACTTTTGTGAGTATACCCGTAACCGTGTCTTAAGACTCCGCTGCGCGCCTTCCGCTCTGACTGTAAGGTTCACTCCTCATTACTTTTATATTAAACCCATTTCCAAGCGAGTTGCAATAGAAAAAACAAGAATAATGTCGAAAAAAAATGAAAAAAAAGCTTCCTTGTGAGTATCAGGAAGCTTTTTCTCGTTTTAAGTGTTATTGAATCTGATCTTTTACCAGGATTAAATCAAATCCTGGTTCACCTTCAAGTAAGCCAACAGCAAAAGCGGTATAGACTGCACCACTCTCAAGCCCTACATTTGGCACCTGGAAAACAGCATCCTCTGACCCGGCCGGACGGATTTCGATGTCAAGCGTCCCAGGCTCTGCTTCCAAATAATCGCTTACCTGAGGGAAACTCACATTCTCAAACAGCACGGTCTCCGGGGCTGCGGCAATGTCAACTGCCGGGGCATCAGGGGAGAAATGAGCCGCTCTGATTTTCGCTTTTCCTTCAACAGGTTCAAGCTGGTCACCAACGGCTACAAGGTCGATCTGATTTAAAGGACCTACAGCCGCAATTGTGTATACCTGGCCTGCAGCCAGATCAAATGTTTTATCGATCACCGGATTTTCTTTTTTCGGATTTGCGCCTGCAGGATAAATTTTGACAGCATATCTGCCTTCCTTCAACGGAAGATAATCGCTCACGTCTTTAAAGTTTACATTATCAAGAATGCGGTCCTTATTCACATAGATGTCAACTGCCGGCGCGTCCGGTGAAGCATGAACAGCTCTGACAAACACTTCACTGCTGTTCTCTTCTGCTGAGGCCTGCCCCGCTGACAGAAACGTCCCTGCCGCGAGAACGGTCATAAATACCAAAAGTAATTTTCTCATAACTTCAAACCCCTTTTCCATATGATGGTTTTTTACAAGGTTAATGTCCCCTTTTCTGTCTCATTTATTCGCGCTTTACCATTTTCCACGGCTCCTGTTCACCAGCACACAATTATGATTTAATAAACGAAGCAGCGTCTCACGGTTTAAAACGGCTTTGTTGCAGGGAACATCAGTTAATCACACCACCGATGAATGGAAAGGATGATTTTTTTGGATAACCTGGTTAAAACACTCAGACACCTTGAAGGTAAAAGCTATAAAGCGTTAAAGCAGATTCAGGGTACATATACCGGCTCTGACTTTACTCTCAGCATTGATTATGTACAGGGAGACCCATTTGCTTCCCCTTCAAAATTCAGGGTTATTCTTCCATACAGTTCACTTGGCACAGAAAAAGCCATTCTGAAAACCAAGCATCGTAAAATTGCACTTGAAGATTTTATTGCCCGCCAGGTAAACAGGCAGTTCATAAAACACAGTCCGAGGAAAATGGGCACCGGTAAAGGTGGGCTCGTTTTTTTTGACGCCCCTGGTCAGGAAATTCTCGAGCGGACAGCAGTAAAACTGACCGAACGCTCCATTGAAATCAGAATCAGCGCAGGGCTTCCGGCGAACGGCAGGAAGATCCGCGGTCATGATGCTGCCCGGCTCGTTGGTGATATTATTCCATTTACCGCAAAAAAAGCCATCGAACTGTTCTCTCGCAATGATCTGAGTACTCACCTTGAGTTAGCAGATGATCAGCAGATGATCCGCGACTATCTTGAACAACACGGTTACGTTACTTTTATCGCAAACGGTGCCGTTCTGCCCCGTGAAAGCGGCGTCAGCAACAGACCTCTGAAAGGAGCCGTTCCTTTCCATACACCATCAGAGTTTGAGAAGACAGTTCCACTGACCAATGGTAAGACCGTTACAGGAATGGCTCTCCCAGAAGGACTGACTCTTATTGCCGGGGGAGGCTATCATGGAAAAAGCACCCTTCTTCATGCCATCGAGCGAGGCATTTATGATCACGCACCCGGTGACGGCAGGGAATTCGTCATTACACGCAGGTCTGCCGTTAAAGTACGTGCTGAGGACGGCCGTTCTGTACACAGCGTAAACATTACCCCTTTCATTTCAAACCTTCCGTTTCAAAAAGATACGCAATCCTTTTCAACACCGGACGCCAGCGGAAGCACATCCCAGGCTGCCGCCATTATGGAAGCGCTGGAAATCGGGAGCACGCTGTTACTTATGGACGAGGATACAACCGCAACCAACTTTATGATCCGCGATGCCCGGATGCAGCGCCTCGTCGAAGAAGAACCGATCACTCCATTTCTGGATCACGTTTCTGATCTTACAAAAACCCTGGAGGTATCCGTCATACTTGCTGTCGGCGGCTCCGGTGACTACTTTGAACAGGCCGATAACGTCCTCCTAATGAAAGAATACAAACCTTATGACCGGACGGAGCAAGCTGCGCAAATTGCAGAAGAATTGCAGACCGGCCGCTTAGAACAGAGCGGAGTCCCTCTTTTCGTTCCAGATGCCAGACCTTTTGATAGGAAAAACTTTCTTAGACAGTGGGATCACAAACAGAAGGTTGAAGCAAAAGGGCTTCATACCATCCTTTTCAGTAAAAACCGAATTGACCTTTCCCATGTGGAGCAGCTTGTAGATGAGAGTCAGACAAGAGCTTTGGCAAGGATCGTTAGTATTCTTGTAAAAACCACGAATGAAACGATGACAATAATCGAAGCTTTGGATCGTCTCTATGCTGAAATTGAGCGGGAAGGTCTTGATGCCCTGGCTGTTTTTAAAGGGCAGCACCCCGGTGATCTTGCCCTTCCGCGAAAAGAGGAAGCTGCTGCAGCTTTAAACCGCTTCAGACGCTGAAAACATGTTTTTTTCTAAGGCTGATTTCAAAAAGAATGCTACTTTATAAGCTGCAGGTGGACAGTTTCCGCGGGCAACGCTTCAGCCTCCACGGAAAAATGCTGGGACAAAAGTATTTTTACAGACGAAGATCCAAACAATCAGCAAACGGTGCAAATTTATCGCTGCTGAAATATACACCGCTTTCCTCAGGAAGCGGATGAGCCTCCGTGTGCTTCGCTACTCAAGGGTCTCACCTGAGCTTTTCCTCCCACAGGAGTCGGCGTCCCAGCTCCCTTCATCAGATGCTATTCCCGTTGGAGTCACCACCTTTCGCTTCATAATTTACCTTTAGGAAAAGCAACATTCTATCTGAAGACACCTTTTTTAAAAGAATTGGTAAAAAAAAGAGGCTTTCCGGTAAGTTTATGTGCTTTCCGGTCAGCCTCTTTCTTTTTCCTATTCAAATAGCTTTTTGTAATCAGCGTATCCTTCTTTTTCAAGTTCGGAATAAGGAATAAACCGCAGAGCTGCTGAATTTATGCAGTATCGCAGTCCTCCCGGAGCAGGACCGTCATTAAAGACATGACCGAGATGACTGTCCCCTTCGTCACTGCGCACTTCTGTCCGTCTCATCCCATGTGACGTATCAAAGTGCTCCGTAACCTGTTTTTTATCAATCGGCTTAGTAAAGCTTGGCCATCCGCACCCGGCATCATATTTATCTTTTGAACTGAACAAAGGTTCCCCGGAAACAATGTCCACGTAAATGCCGTCATCATAATGGTCCCAGAACTCATTTCTGAACGGAGGTTCCGTTCCATTTTCCTGCGTGACTTTGTACTGCATCGGATTCAGTTCCTTTTTGCCAGTCGTTTTTCGCGTCATGATTTATCGCCTCCCCAGTGTGCGTTCAGAAAATCTTCCCTGCCGCTTCCTTTACGGTAAAGCTTGTAATGAAACGGGTTTTTCTTATAATAGTCCTGGTGAAAAGCTTCAGCTTCAAAAAATACAGAGGCCGGCCGGATCTCTGTTACGATCGGTTTTTTAAACCTGCCGCTTTTTTCGAGCGCGTCCCGGGACTGTTCTGCCAGTTTTTTCTGCTCTTCATCGTGATAAAAAACAGCAGTCTGGTAAGACTCTCCACGGTCGTGAAACTGCCCGCCCGGATCGGTGGGATCGATTTGAGCCCAGAAAAGTTCAAGAAGCTTTTCGTATGGGTACACTTCAGGATCATATGTGATCTGGACAGCTTCCAGATGCCCTGTCGAATTTGTACAGACACTTTCATAAGTGGGATCTTCTGTATTCCCTCCTGTGTAGCCGGATACAACGCGCTGAATGCCAGGCTGCTCATCAAAAGGAGAAACCATGCACCAGAAACACCCTCCGGCAAACGTTGCCTTTTTCATATGGATCCCTCCTTTTATTTTCTGTAGTATAGCAGGGAGGACCTATGAAATGCCAGCCTCCTGCTTTAATAGTTCCGTCCTTTGCCTGAATCGGTAATTTCCAACAAGTCGGCAGGGTACGGTTCAAAAAAGGACTGGTTAAACAGGTAGTTTTGTTCAAACCGGAACACCCACGATCTCACAATGCTCAATACGCTGCTGAGCGGTACTTTGTGATCCCTGTAATAGGAAAGCAGCGTGAGAAAGTGCTCCTTCTCAGGTGCTGTGAGGCTGTTTTTGAAATATCCCAGAAGGTGCTCGCATACACTGATATTCCCTGTCTCCCGCTGTCGGTATTTTAAGATCTGTGAGAGAACTCCTGCATAAGCATTGAAGCGTTCCTCTGGTGTCGCCCCTTTAGGATTGGCCACTATGTTTCCAGCTTCTTTAGTGAGCGAAGGACTGAATGACATAAACAGAAATTTATGGTCAGTATGAAAGCGGACAAGAGAGGCACTTGTCCCCTCCTCCCTGGCATGTCTGAAGTCAGCCATTGTGTACACTCCGGTGAGAAAATGCTCTCTGATTGAAAAATTCCTCAGTCTGCCGTCATCTTCTATAACGGCCTCAGGAAAGAATTCTTTTACTTTCTTTGCAAACAGTCCGGAACTTTTTCTTTTCACAGGGGATTTTTCACTACCTGTATAGACCTTAGTATCAAAAATACCGCAGCTGGGGGATCGCCCTTTTAATATAAACCCGTCGACACCGCTCATACGTGAGAGAAACGCAGTGGAAAATTCATTCATACTTTCTGTCAGGTCTTTGTTTTCTGCCGGCAGTACAAGCCTGTCCTCTCCCTCATGATCAACTAGACGGATCGCATCACGTGGTGTTGGAAGACCGATTTCCACCTCGGGGCAGACCGGGATTAATTCGGCACTTTCTTTTAATTTACTAACGGCACTGCTTTTTATTTTTGCCCCATCGTACCTGCACGGTTCAAACTCAAGACATTTACTGACCACAATTTTTGGCCGTTGGAACTTTCTCATATTTTCGCTCCTTTATACGGGACTTAGTCTTTAGCACTTATGTAGTAATCAAGAATCCGGTCAACCGGTTTCCCGTACTGCTCCCCAAAGAAGTTTAAGTGAACAAGCAGATAGAACAGCTGATAGAGAGGCTTTCTCTCACCGTAGTCGGCGTCCAATGGAAGATGGTGCCCGTATGCCTCATAAAACCCTCCCGGAAATCCACCAAACAGCTCTGTAAAGGCCAGATCCATCTCACGGTGGCCGTAAAGGACAGAAGGATCGACCAGCCAGGGCGACCCGTCCGATCCGTTCATCCAGTTGCCGCTCCAGAGATCGCCGTGCAATATCGAAACTTCCGGGCGTTGGGGAAGCCACTGATCAAGTCTTGCTGTCAACTGTTCTATCTTCTTCTGCCTTTCAGCTGTAATTATTCCTGAATGGGTGCCAATATTAAGCTGGGGAATTAATCTCTGCTCCCGGTAATAATCAGTCCAGGACAACCAAAGCCCATTCTGCTGCTCAAGCGTGCCGATATAGGTGGCATGGGGATAACCGAATTTTTTATGTTTTGTATTTGAATGCACACGCGCAAGCATTTCACCAAGTTTTTCTCCTGTACGACCGACTTTTCCCCCTTCAATCCACTCAAGTACCAGCACCCCTCGGCCACCGGCATAAGCAGTGCCGATAACGTTTGGGACATTGGCTCCACCTTCTTTAGCAAGAAATGCCAGCCCTTCTGCTTCAGAAGAAAAGAATCTGTCAGAGATGCCGCTGTTTGTTTTAACAAAATACGTTCCAATCCCTGTTTCGGCTCTGTAGGAGTCATTAATATCTCCGCCGCTTACAGGAAAAAAAGCAGCATTTTCAGGCGGAAGTCCGGCTGTTTTAAGAAGATTTATGAATTCTTTATTCGATGTGTCTAGGTCCATTCCTGCATCCTCCTTTTCCTAAATGTCCGGATTGATGATATGGTAAACGAAAAACGTGCTTTTATGAAGTGCGATACAGGTGATGACGTTGGATAAAAAGTGCAGAAAACTAATTGAGGCGCTTTGGTCGGTAAATAAATATGACGTAATGGCACGAGGCTACAGCCATTATAAAGAAGTTCAAAAGCAGCTGCGTTCGGCTTCAGACTGTTCCGATTGCCGGGAGGTGTACCTTCTGATTTCATCTCTGCGCACACTGCCTTACTCCCATCCGGATGTGATCAATACACTGGAACATATGTGGGGATATTTCAGGAAGACTGCTGCAGACGATAGAAAAGATGTCTTCCTTCATTGTCTGGAACGAGCAAAGGGATGTACAGCAGGGGAATATACCTCGTTTCCTCCTGAAGTCAGACCGGCACTGGGAAATCTTTCCCTTCTTTTAGAAATATACCCCGATTCGTACTTGAAACAATCATCCTTTTTTAAACCTGTTCAGCACTGGAACAGGGTGACTGTAAATGATACCCTTATGATCGTCAATAAAGAAACGTTCCAGAAAAACGGAATGTAAAAAGGCGGACGAAAAAAAGCCGGAATCGGTTCAGGGATTCCGGCGCTGTTTTTATAAGGAAACACATGTGGTGCATAAACGCTATTTCTGAAGAAAACGCAGGACATTCTCAGAGGCAAAGCCGCGCACATCCGTTTCACTGTAATTTTTGAGCAGTTCGTTAATCAGGTTCTGATACCGGCCTGCATGTTCCAGATCTTTTACGTACCAGGCAATCCCGTCAAAGTCCGAGCCAAAGGCCAGGTGGTTTTTCCCGCCCAGTTCACAGAAATGATCAATATGGCGGATCAGCTCACCAATTGAGGCTGTCTCTTTACCGTCTCCAATAAAAGGCGGGTTAAATACAACACCGAGAAGACCTTTTTTTCTGAAAAGAGCCTGAGCCTGTTCATCGGTCAGGTTTCTTCGATGTCCGCAAATAGTTTTGGAATTGGAGTGAGTGGCAACAGGCCAGTCCGCCGTCCTCATCACATCCCAGAATCCGGGTTCTGCAAGATGGGAGACATCAGTCCAGACCTGATGAACGTTGTTCAGTTTAACTGCCTCAAAGCCAAGTTCTGTCAGTCCTCCTCCTCTCGGTTCACCAACGCCGTCGGCACAAAGGTTGGCATTGTTCCACGTGAGACCGACTGATTTAACACCTAGACGGTAAAAAGTGCGCAGTTTCATTAGATCATTACCAAATGCGTCGGCTCCTTCAAGAGTAAGTACTGCGCCAGTTTCACCAGGTTTCAGGCGTTTTACATCTGCCCATTCCTTTATATGGACCATCCCCGGAACAGCAAGCACTCTCGTGTAAAACAGATCAATCTGTTCCATAGCAACCTGAAATTTGAGGTCGGCCGGTATTTCAGGTTCTACGAAAACAGCAAAAAACTGAACGTCAACCCCGCCCTGTTTTAACCGGTTGTAGTTTGTTTCCACCGACTCATCTCTATCAAACTGACGCTCAGGGTTTTCCCACAATTTGAGCAGTGCATCGCAATGCAGATCAAACAGTTTCATAATGTAAACTCCCCCTGTACTGCTGCTTTAATCTTGCAGCTGATTATTCTGACGGCCCTGTCATCTTTTCCGGATTAACCGCCTCTTCAAACTCTTCTTCGGTTAAATATCCTAGTTCGACTGCTGTTTCCTTAAGTGTTTTTCCATCATCAAATGCTTTTTTGGCAATTTTAGCGGCATTTTCATACCCGATGTGGGGATTGAGAGCCGTCACGAGCATGAGTGAGTTTTTCACATGGTTGGCGATCACGTCTTCGTTTGCCTGAATACCTTCCAGGCACTTATTCGTAAATGAGTTCATTGCATCCGAGAGGAGCCGCACGGACTGCAGGAAATTATAAATAATAACAGGTTTGTATACATTCAATTCGAAATTACCCTGACTTGCAGCAAAGCCGATTGCAGCATCGTTCCCGAAAACCTGTGAGGTGACCATCGTGAGTGCTTCACTCTGAGTAGGATTGACCTTACCAGGCATAATGGAACTCCCAGGTTCATTGGCTGGAATTGTAATTTCCCCGATTCCGGATCTCGGCCCGCTCGCAAGCCAGCGGACATCGTTTGCAATTTTCATCAGATCGGCTGCAAGTGCTTTCAGCGCCCCATGAGCATAGGTAAGCTCATCATGGCTTGTGAGGGCGTGAAACTTGTTTTCGGAGGATGTAAAAGCGGAACCGGTAATGGAACTGATTTCCTCAGCCACAAGATCCCCGAATTTTGGATGGGCATTAATACCGGTTCCCACAGCCGTGCCGCCAATTGCGAGCGCCTGAAGATGAACCGCACTTTCTGTAATCATTTCTCTGCTCTTTTTCAGCATGTGCACCCATCCGCTGATTTCCTGTCCCAGGGTCAGGGGAGTTGCATCCTGAAGGTGTGTACGCCCGATTTTAATAACCTCATCAAAATCTGAAACCTTTTTCTCAAGGGTTGTTTTCATGTGCTCTACAGCCGGGATCAGCCTCTGATGAACATCCTGCAGCGCTGCAATATGCATGGCTGTGGGAAACGTATCGTTGGAACTCTGGGAACGATTCACATCATCGTTCGGGTGAACGCGCTCATCTGATCCTTTATCTGTCAGAAATTCATTCGCTTTAAAGGCAACCACTTCATTCATGTTCATGTTGGACTGGGTTCCGCTTCCCGTCTGCCAGACTACCAGGGGAAAATGCTCGTGATGCCCTTCCTCCCTGATCATACGGCACACAGAAGTAATGGCCTTTGTTTTATCATCCGACAGTTTGCCAAGACGGTTATTTGCTTTCGCACATGCTTCTTTTAACACTGTAAATGCAGAAACCACTTCCGAGGGCATTTTTTCTGTACCGATTTTAAAGTTCTGAAGACTTCTCTGTGTCTGGGCTCCCCACCATTTGTCGGCCGGGACTTTCATTTCTCCAAGCGTATCCTTCTCAATTCGGTAATCCATCCTGGTTCCTCCTTTAAAATAGCAGCATTCAATTGCTTTATCATTCCTTCAGTTAATCTACCCTTACGGCCCTCAGGTTAAAACCAGCGCGGCAAGTGCGGTTAGGTGTAAAGAAAAAGTGCCGGATCCCTAAAGGAACACAGCACTTTCCGACGCACGGTTAACGAGGTAAATAATGATATAGATAAACATAAGAAACAGGCCGATACTGATGACGATTTTAAAGATCGTACCGACAACTCTTAATACTACAATTCCAGCAACAATCAGGATTACAATCCCGAGCCATTCCATTGGTCTCTCTCCTTTTATGTAAATCTCCCCTATATGATACCAGAAGATTTAAGGAGGTGCGACGGAATGAGGCGAAGATGACAATTTTCCCAATTTACTGCCCCTTTTAACAGATTTGTTGACAATCACTGGCTTTTTTCGGTAACGTTAAGTTATACTCAAAATTCAGAATTTTAGAGTAATACAACAGTCAACCAAAAATCAGTGGAGGTGCTTGATCTTGAACGTATTGCAGCCAGCTAAAACTTCCCACCAAATGAACAATTACGAAGAAACAAAGCAGAATTTCGACTGGAACCAGGTCAAAGAATCTTTTTCCTGGAACAAAACAGGGCAAGTTAACCTTGCTCATGAAGCAATTGACCGTCACGTGGAAAACGGACTGGGTAACAAACCTGCTCTTTTGTATTCCGATGCTGAGCGCGATGAAACGTTAACTTTTCGCCAGCTCCGTGACCTTTCAAACCAGGCAGGCAACATGTTCAGTGAACTTGGCGTTGAAAAAGGTGATCGTGTTTTCATTTTTATGCCTCGATCGCCGGAACTGTATGTTTCCCTTCTCGGTGCCATTAAAGTTGGTGCTGTAGTCGGTCCTCTGTTTGAAGCATTCATGAAAGATGCTGTTAAAGCGAGACTAGAGGACAGTGAAGCAAAAGTGCTCGTAACAACGCCGGACCTCCTTCCCCGCGTCCCGCTTGATGAACTGCCCCATCTTGAGAAAGTCGTCATCGTTGGTGATGAGGTGGCCGCGGGTGAGAAATTTGTTTCCTACTTCGAAAAAATGACAGCGGCTTCAAAAGAATCCGCTGTCAAATGGGTAGATCTTGAAGACGGGATGATCCTCCATTATACATCCGGCTCCACCGGAAAACCCAAAGGCGTCTATCATGTCCATAACGCTATGCTTCAGCATTACCAGACAGCAAAATGGGTCCTGGACTTGAAGGAGGATGACACGTACTGGTGTACAGCCGATCCCGGCTGGGTGACCGGAACCTCCTACGGAATTTTCGGGCCCTGGCTAAACGGTGTGACCAACGTTGTACGCGGGGGGCGCTTTTCTCCTTCCGACTGGTATGAAACGATTGAAAAATACGGTGTAACCGTCTGGTACAGCGCTCCAACAGCATTCCGGATGCTGATGGCTGCGGATCCAAACATTAAGGAACAGTATGACCTCAGCTCACTCCGCCATATTTTAAGTGTAGGCGAGCCGCTGAATCCTGAAGTGGTCCGGTGGGGTAATGAAGTATTTGATCTGCGGATCCATGATACCTGGTGGATGACTGAAACCGGTGCTATGGTAATCTGCAACTATCCTTCCGAGCCGATTAAACCCGGCTCAATGGGTAAGCCTTTTCCAGGAATTGAAGCGGCAATCATAAATGACCACGGTGAAGAACTCCCGCCAAATGAAATGGGCAATCTTGCTGTTAAAGCCGGGTGGCCGTCAATGATGAGAAAAGTATGGAAGAATGAAGAGAAGTATAACGAATACTTTGCCATCGAAGGGTGGTATGTGTCGGGTGATACCGCCTACCGGGATGAGGACGGATATTTCTGGTTCCAGGGTCGTAACGATGATGTTATCAATACGGCAGGTGAGCGTGTCGGGCCATTTGAAATCGAGAGTAAACTGGTGGAACACCGGGCTGTGGCTGAAGCAGGCGTGATCGGCAAACCTGATCCTGTCCGCGGTCACATTATAAAGGCATTTGTATCCTTGCGGGAAGGGTACTCTGAGGATGATGAACTGAAAGAAGAAATTCAGCAGTTCATTAAAAAAGAGCTTTCTGCCCACGCCATGCCGCGGGAAATTGAGTTTAAGGATAAACTCCCTAAAACCCGAAGCGGAAAAATTATGCGCCGGGTACTGAAGGCCTGGGAGCTCGGTGAGCCGGCAGGTGACCTCTCCACGATGGAGGATTAATCCTTCAATATAAGAGCTACTGCATAGCTGCTTAATAAAAAAAAGAGGCATCCGCCATGGATGCCTCTTTGCTTTTAGTTGGATGCAAATACGTGGTTCCCGATTCTGCTGTCAATTGTCAGTCTGTTTACCCAGTCTGAAGTCGCAGTATCAGGGTTGTAAAAGAACAGTGCCCCGTTTGACGGGTCATAGCCGTTCAGAGCTTCCTCCGCTGCACGGACAGATTCTGAATCCGGCTCATTGTAAATGCTTCCGTTCATTACCGGTTCGAATGCATAGCTGTTCCCATTCGTTTCGTAAATAACCTCGTTCATGGAATCAGGGAAATCGCCGCTTTCAATGCGGTTCAGCACTACTGCTGCTACAGCAACCTTCCCTTCATAAGGCTCGCCTCTTGCTTCAGAATGAACGAGACGTGAAAGAAGATCGACCTTCTCATCATTACGGACCGCTTCACCTGTGACGAGCGTGTCACCAGGGTAAATCATTGTATCTGCTAAACCATTATTCGCTTTTAGTTCTTCTACTGTTATGCCAAACTTCTGACTGATTCCCCAGAGTGTATCTCCGCTCTGGACCGTATATCCAGAAGACGCATCGGCATTGTTAGGCACTAGAAATGCCGCCAACACGAATGTTCCTGCTGCTAACCATTTTTTCATTACGTCTTCCTCCCTGCAAATATTGAATTCTGTCCTGCTTGGACATTGTTTATAGTAACGTGCCTGCCCGGTTGATTTCAACAGCCGGTTCATAGTAAAGCAGTAATAATATGGAATTTTTATTGCAAACAGCTTTTAGCTCATGTAAGCTTAAATTGTGCTGAATTTTCAGCATTTTCACTAATTTCCGGCACAGGGAGTTGATTCGAATTGTTTGCTGCCAATCTTGACACAAATGATATGCTTAACGCCATTCTCCACAGTATTGATGAAGGAATTCATGCTGTAGACCGCAATGGCATGACCGTTTACTATAACCGCATTGCAGCAGAGCACGATGGTCTCGATGTTCACGATGTGCTTGGCAAACCGCTTCTCAGCGTGTTCCCTTCTTTATCAGAAGAAACCAGTACGCTTCTTCAGGTTATGGCAAGGGGTGAACCCATCTACAATCAGCCTCAGACCTACCGTAATATGAAAGGAAAGCTGATTGACACAGTTAACACCACACTTCCTCTTTATTCTGAAGGAGAAATTATCGGTTCACTTGAAATTGCCAAAGATCTGAGCCGTGTGAAGGATCTTTCCCTGAAGCTTTTGGATTTACAGGCGAAAGTCGACGACCGTTCTGCGAAAGCAAAAAAAGTGACAGGTAACGAGCGACTTTATACATTTGATCATATTCATTCTTCGTCAGACGAGATGAAAGAACTGATTCATAAAGCTGAAAAAGTCGCCCATACATCTTCCCCCGTCTTTGTCTATGGAGAAACAGGAACAGGAAAAGAACTTCTCGTACAGTCCATTCACAATGCCTCTCAACGAAGGAATCAGCCGTTCATTTCGCAGAACTGTGCTGCAATCCCTGCCTCCCTTCTTGAAAGCATTTTGTTCGGTACTGCTAAAGGCAGCTTTACCGGTGCCGAGGAGCGGGAAGGTTTCTTTGAACTCGCCCATGGCGGTACTCTGTTTCTGGATGAAGTGCACACGCTTCCTGTCGAGCTTCAGGCTAAACTGTTAAGGGTACTGGAAGATGGTATTGTCCGGAGAGTCGGCTCCAATCAAAGCTATCAGACGGATGTGAGAATTATAACAGCATCGAATGAAAACCCGGAAAAGCTCCTTTCTGAAAACAGGCTGAGAGCAGACCTTTATTACAGGCTGAATGTCGTTTCATTTCGATTGCCGCCGCTTCGGGAGCGCCGCAGTGACATCCTGCTTTTGACCGAACACTTTATCTCAATGTTTAATTATAAATTCAACAAACTGCTCGCCGGTATCTCAAAGGAAACGGAAGCGGTTCTCGTTTCATACGACTGGCCCGGCAATATCCGGGAACTGAAACATGCTGTCGAAGCAGCTATGAATATATCCGACACAGATACGATTGAACTGAACCATCTGCCCTCATATATTTCAGCCCGAAAATCCCAGAACCATTATTGTGGTATGTCCCTGAAGGATGAAGTGGAAAAGCATGAGAGGTCTCTTATTGAACGGGCACTGAAACAGACGGACGGAAACGTAAAAAAAACGGCCCGGATTCTGAATGTTCCCAGACAAACACTTCAGTATAAAATAAGCAAGTACCACCTTGAATAGTGCCGATTATCCGGCACTATTTTTGTTTTTTTCACAGAAGAATCTCTCCTATCGTGCGCAGTAAAAGGATTTGACTTAACGTGATCATTTGGCACGGTCCTTGCATTAACTATTACACGAGAATTTTTTACACAGGAGGAACGAACTGATGAAAATGGATCTTTACAAACCTGCACGCCACTGGAAGGATATCGAGCTGTGGAAAGATGTACCTGAAGAAAAGTGGAACGACTGGATCTGGCAGCTGACAAATACGATCAGAACCCTTGAGGACTTGAAAAAAGTCATTAATCTCACTCCTGAGGAAGAAGCGGGAGTAAAGATTTCAACCAAAACAATCCCATTAAATATTACACCCTATTATGCTTCACTAATGAACCCCGACGATCCGCGCTGTCCGATCCGTATGCAGAGTGTCCCGATATCAAAGGAAATCGAAAAAACAAAATACGATCTTGAAGACCCTCTTTCCGAGGACGATGATTCACCGGTACCGGGACTGACTCACCGTTACCCCGACCGCGTTCTTTTTCTCGTTACAAATCAGTGTTCAATGTACTGCCGGTACTGTACACGCCGCCGTTTCTCAGGTCAGATTGGCATGGGGGTGCCAAAAAAACAGCTGGACGGCGCTATTAACTATATCGCCTCAAATCCTGCCATTCGTGACGTTCTGATCTCAGGTGGAGACGGACTCCTAATCAACGACCAGATCCTTGAGTACGTTCTTAAAAACCTTCGTGAGATCGATCACGTAGAGATCATCCGGATCGGCACCCGTGCGCCTGTTGTTTTCCCACAACGGATTACAGAAAACCTCTGTAATATCCTTAAGAAATATCACCCTGTCTGGCTCAATACGCACTTTAATACAAGTCTTGAGATTACGGAAGAATCAAAGAAAGCCTGTGAGATGCTTGCAGATTCAGGTGTACCCGTTGGTAACCAGGCTGTGATTCTCGCCGGTATTAATGACAGCGTCGGGATAATGAAAAAGCTAATGCACGATCTCGTTAAAATCCGTGTACGTCCGTACTACATTTATCAATGTGACCTGAGTGAGGGTATCGGTCATTTCCGTGCTCCGGTATCTAAAGGGCTCGAAATAATAGAAGGCCTCCGTGGTCATACTTCCGGTTATGCCGTTCCGGCATTTGTCGTTGACGCACCAGGGGGAGGCGGAAAAATTACGCTCCAGCCTAACTATCTTATTTCCCAGAGCCACGATAAAGTGGTACTGCGTAACTTTGAAGGTGTCATTACAACCTATCCGGAGCCGAAAAATTATAAGCCTGATACAGCTGAAGATTACTTCTATCAGCAATACGAGAAAAAAGAAGAAAAACGGATCGGCATTTCTGCCCTGATGAATGATGAACAGAGCACAATCGTACCGGAAGGGCTGGAAAGACTGAACCGCCGTAAATCCTATGAAGAACAAGGCGATCACCGCACCCTGAAGGATCAGCGTGAAAAGCGGGATCAGATGAAGGAACGGAAGTACCTTAAGGAACAGAAAAAATATGAAGACAACAGCGGAAAGCAAGAAGAAGCTTAAGACGGAGGTGTGTGTATGAAATGTAACTGGTGCGAAACGGAAAAAGCCTTACACAGTCTTGAATCAGCCTACTGGGAGCTTCCCGATGGAAGCAGAGCTGTAGAGATTACCCAGGTCCCTTCCATTAAATGTAACAATTGCGGCATGATTTATATTGAAGAAAAACAGATTGCAGAGATAGAGGACCAGTTCATGCTGATTAATACCAATAATCTAGGAATGGTTTTTTCCTATAAAACACTGATGGATCAGCCTCGTTTTTTAAAGAGAAATTATTTTAACTTCGACCGGTAAAAAATCCGGGAATTTCGGGCTCAAAAAAGAACGGTTCTCACCGCTGGTGAGGCCCGTTCTTTTTTTAAGGCTGTTTTCGGAAACTGTTGTTTTCTGCGCTACAGGCCGACGCTTTCCACGGGCAACACCTCAGCCTCCTCGGGAGTATTTCTGCTTCTTCCTCTTCCAGTCCAGCTCTGAGGTACATGCGTCGAAGCAACTCGCAGCCTATTCGTGATGTAGTTACTCGTTGTTGCTTTTCCCGCAGGAGTAGCGGCCTTTCGCTACGAAATTAAAGCTAGTTAAAGCAACAATTTTTACGAAAAGAGCTTTTTTAAAGAGGCTTGGAGAATGATTTTTTTAAATTTCATCTCTGCCTGCAAATTATCCAGGTTACTTTTTTAAGTTTTTAGTCCACATATTCATATCTTCAAACCCGCTCGTAATGACACAGTTATTAATCAATGTGCCTTCATAGATATATTCCAGACGCTTGACTGTCATATTCATCCCCGTGCTTCTCGCCCTTGTCATGGAAAAAACATGATTTATTCCGCATCGGACGCATTGTTCTTCAAGCTTCTGAATAATAAAGTTAAGAATTGCCTGTCCGCGGTATGCCGGGTTTACGGCGCAGTCGGTAATTTCCGCACTCCCATACCCTGTATCCATGGCAGATGCGGCGCCGATCACTTCGTCCCCGTCCTTCATGACAGCAAACGTATAATCACTCTCTATTGATTTCTTCAGCGCCTCAGGCTCAAAAATATTGGTTGGATATTCAGGAAAGACCATGCGGTAAAGGGATGCAAGTGAAAGAAGATCACTGTCTCCTGCAAGGCTGACCGGGAAAGGAGCACGCTCTCCTGCTGTAATCTTTTTTCTGTCCGCCTTTACTTTAGCGAGAACCTCGCTGTTTTCTTTTTCTGATTTCGATTTACTGCGTTCTTCCTTGCCGTAGTGGGTGTATATATACGCTTTGTCTCCTGAGAAAAAACCTGAGGAAACGGCCTCTTCCCTGAAATCGAGTCCCAAAAGACCGCTGTGTCCGCTCTCTTTTATGTACACAATCCGTTTGCCTCTCTCATGGTGATCAAGGTCCTGGCGGAGTTTAATTAGATCTTCTTCTGTAAAATCCGGCAGCCAGGCGACAAGCCTGTCATTCTTCTGATCGTCTTCCCACTGATTCTTAAAAATAAAAACCCCTCCTCGAATTTAAGCGAACGTTTAAATTCAGAACATTCATTCATTTTTTATGGCGGTCAAAATGAACGACCGCCATAATATTAGGCTTTTTTTGTGAAGATTGCTGTTTTATTTCGGTGGGGCGGACACTTTCTTAAGGGATAGCTTCAGCTTTGCTTTTTGAGCAGGTCGCTACCTTCCGCTTCAAAATGATTTTCCAAAAGGAGTCATCTATCCGAATACAGCTTAATATTATTCACTCTTGCGGAAGGATACGAGTTTCATCTCCGTCATTTCCTGAATTGCATACTTAATGCCCTCTCTTCCATAACCGCTGTTTTTAACACCACCGTAAGGCATGTGATCCACCCGGAATGTAGGTATATCATTTATGAGAACACCGCCTGCTTCCAGTTCCTCAGAAGCTCTGAAAGCCTTGTTCATATCATTTGTAAATACACCTGCCTGCAGACCGTAATCTGAATCATTCACAAGGTCAACGGCTTCCTGCCAGTCACTGAACCCGTTCACATGGACTACAGGACCGAACACTTCTCTGCACGATACGGAAGCGTCATGGGGAACATCAGCAAGAATGGTGGGCAGAACGGTATTACCATTTCTCTCACCGCCAAGACATACTTCTGCGCCTTTGTTTTCAGCCTCCCTTATCCATTCCATCACCCGGTCACAATCCCCTTCGCTTATGAGTGATGAGATGTCTGCCGCTTCATCAAGAGGGTGACCGTAAACAAGACTATCTGCTTTTTCTTTCATAGCCTCTATGACCGCGTCTTTAACAGACTCGTGGGCGTAAATTCGCTGCAGACTAATACACACCTGACCTTGATAGGCAAAGGCCCCGAGTACAAGCCGGTCGGCAATGGACCGGACATCCACCCCTTTATCAATGATGACAGCACTGTTGGAACCAAGCTCGAGGGTCATTTTTTTCAGACCTGCTTTGTTTCTGAGGCCGATACCTACTTCAGGGCTCCCGGTAAAAGTGACTACACTTACCCGGGGATCCGTTACTATCTTATCGCCAATCACGCTCCCCTTTCCTGTAATCACATTCAGGGCACCTTTGGGAAGCCCGGCTTTTTCGAATTGTTCAGCGATGAAATACGCACTAAGAGGCGTCTGGGAAGCCGGTTTAAGTACGATCGTATTTCCGCTTGCCACAGCCGGCCCCAGCTTGTGGGCTACGAGGTTCATCGGAAAGTTAAATGGCGTAATCGCTGCCGCCACTCCAGCCGGCTCTCTCACAGCATAGGCAATCCTTCCCTCACCGCCAGGAGCCGCATCCATATTAATCATTTCGTTTGGAAGCCTTCGGGCCTCCTCACTTGCGAATTTATAGGTCATGATACTTCTTGCCACTTCGGTTCTGGCTGTCTGAAGCGGTTTTGCTGCTTCGACTGCAATGAGTCTGGCTGCTTCCTCCCGGTTTTCTTCAATGAGCCGGGATACATTGTACAAAATTTCAGCCCGCTGATGTGCAGGCAGTTTTCGCATGTCTTTTCTCGCATGAAACGCAGCTGCGATGGCACGGTCCGCTTCTGTTTCTGAGGCCACGGGAATTTCAGCAAGCTTTTCTCCGTCATAAGGGGATAGCAGATCCTGATATTCCTGAGCCTCCTGCCATTCCCCACCGATAAATAGCTTCTTTTTCACTCGTCCTCACTCCTTTTTCCGGTATGTGCAGTGCTGAAGCATGACGTTCTCCATAATGGCCAGCCCTTCTTCAAGCTTTTCCTCTTCAATAACAAGAGGAGATAGAATTCTCAGAACATTCCCAAACAGACCAGCCCCCATTATGAGAAGCCCATTCTCAATACACCCTTGGATAATATGCTGGGTAATTACCTTATCAGGTGTTTTCAGCGCACGGTCGCTCACAAGTTCGATTGCTGTCATTGCACCGATACCCCGGACGTCACCCACTTCTTCAAAGCGCTCCTGCCAGTCATAAAACCGGCTTTGCACCTTCTGTCCAATAAGCTGCGCCTTCTTCGGAATGTTTTCGGTTTCCATCATCCGGATCACTTCAAGGGCAGCCCTGCAGCCGAGAGGACTTCCACCGTAGGTTCCGCCGATCTCTCCCGCCCCAGCTGAATCCATAATTTCTGCCCTGCCTGTGACTGCGCTGATTGGAAAGCCGGCAGCCATTGATTTCGACATCGTTATCAGGTCAGGAACCACGCCAAAATAGTCACAGGCAAACATTTCCCCGGTTCTGCCGAAACCGGTTTGAACTTCGTCTGCTATAAACACTATTCCATATTTTTCACAAATGTCCTTCACACCTTTGACAAATTCCCTGCTGGGATTTATAAAGCCTCCCTCACCCTGGACCGGTTCCATTATGAGGGCAGCTGTTTCATCGCTGGAGACGTCTGACAGGAAGAAAGTTTCAATTCGCTGGAGACACCAGTCGTCGAGGTCTTGATCTGTCATACCATCAGGTTTTCTGTAGTAATAGGGAAACGGCAGTTTATAGGTTTCTGGCGCAAAAGGGCCAAATTCATATTTATACGGCTTCACTTTACTCGTCAAACTCATGGCCATGTAGGTTCGGCCGTGGAACCCCCGCTCAAAAGAGACGACCGCCTTACGTCCTGTGTACTTCCTTGCCAGTTTAACTGCATTTTCAACGGCTTCGGCGCCGCTGTTGAGAAAAAACGTTTTTTTATGATGATCACCAGGTGTGATCTCGTTAAGTTTCTCTGCCAGGGCCACGTACGGTTCGTACATCATCACATGAAAACAAGGATGGATATAATGATCGAGCTGTTCTTTTACTGCTTGTGTTACAGCCGGTGGACAATGGCCGGCATTGAGTGAGCCGATGGCTCCGGCAAAATCAATAAACCTGTTGCCGTCTACATCGGTTATTACAGCTCCTGAAGCATGCTCGGCAAAGGTCATGGCCGTATTAAATGGGCCTTTCGGAATGTTTCTGTTACGCCTTTCAATCAGTTCACTTGATTTTGGTCCCGGAATACTCGTCTGCAGGTGAATGTTTCGTTTCATTCCCGTTCCTCCTCATCGGACAGGCCGCACCAGTCCATAATCGTCAAAGCAAGGATTTTGGCACAGGTAATAACTTTTTCGACTTCAATGTATTCGTCAGCATAATGCGCCATACTCGTGACACCTGGCCCAAAAACGACAGACGGTGTGTTACCGGCGGCTGTGAGGAGCCCCCCGTCAGTTCCCCAGGGAGAAGCCTCGACAACCGGCGTACAATGTGTAACGTCAGTAAAATGGCTTTTCAGAATGGCAAGCAGGGGATGGTCTTTGTCGACGGAACCCGGCAGCCAGCGTGCACCAAACCATTCCACTTCGGCCGGATGGGTTCGGAACCAGTCGTCTGTATTGCCAAGAGCCGCAATCGTTTCTTCAAGCTCTTTTTTCGCCTCATCTGCTCTTTCGTCCGGTGCAATACCGAAACGGCCTTCGATTTTTACCAGATCAGGTACAGATGAGGGCCAGTCACCCCCTTCAATTATGCCCACGTTAATGGGAACCGGAATAGGGACAGAAGAGAAAAGCGGATCGGTAATCCGGCTGTTTCGGATCTGCTCAAGTTTTTCGAGTTCGTGAAGAACGCTAACTGCTTTACTGATGGCACTAACCCCTTCATACCTTGTACCTCCGTGTGCACCTTTTCCTTTTACGCAGATCCTGAACCACATAGAGCCTTGCTGTTTAGGAAAGATTTTCATATTGGTCGGTTCCGGGATAATAGCCGCATCTCCGGTATAGCCTCTCAGCACAGCCGAAAGGGTTCCTGCACCGCCGCTTTCTTCTTCAATGACACTGTGAAAAATAAGATCCCCTTTCAGAGAGACCCCACACGACTTCAGAGCCTCTGCTGCAAGGAGCATGGCGGCATTGCCCCCTTTCATATCAGTCGAGCCTCTGCCGTAGACACGTCCGTCTCTGAACTCTCCTCCGTATGGGTCCACTGACCAGTCTTTCAGATCTCCTTCCGGGACCACGTCCACATGGCCGTTTAAGACAAGTGAGCGCCCGCCCCCTTCACCTTTTTTTACTCCTGCAACATTTGGACTCCCCCGAAACGACTCCCTTGGACTGATAAAGTCGGGGTGATTGAGCAGTGCCTCTCCCCCAGGTTCCCACACATCAACATGAAAGCCTAGTTCCTCCAGCTTTCCGGCAATGATCGTCTGAATACCGGCTTCATTCATCTGAGTGGAAGGTTCACGAATCAACGCCTGCAGAAACTGGACGGCTTCCTTTTCTGCTCCTTCAATCCATTTGCAGACATTTTCTTTTACTTGCGCCATCTTTTGTTCCCCCCTAGGTACCGGAAACAGCATCTTCCAATACCAGCTTCGGCTCTGTTCTCTCCTGTACATCCCGGATTGTGTAAGGAGGAAAAACTTCTTTAAGAAAAAGACCTTCCGTCTTTACTTCCAGCACAGCCATATCAGTAATTATCAGATTGACACACCCTGCGGCAGTAAGCGGCAGGGTGCATTTTTTCAGGATTTTCGGATTGCCCTCCTTGTCAACATGGTTCATCAGGATGATTACTTTTCCTGCCTTTTCGGCAAGCTCGATTGCGCCGCCCATTCCAGGTACTCGTTTGCCCGGTACAATCCAGTTGGCAAGGTCTCCGTTTTCACTTACCTGAAGAGCACCCATAATTGTCATATCAAGCTTTCCTCTGCGAATAATGGCAAATGCAGCCGCACTGTCAAAGTAGGAAGCTCCTTTTGAGGCGGTAATCGGGAAGCCGCCTGCATTACAGAGAAAGGGATTTTCCTGACCCTGCACAGGGCTTGGACCAGTTCCGAGAACCCCGTTCTCAGCATGAAACATCACCGGCGTTGTGTCCGGCACATAATCCGCTACCAGCGTAGGAATCCCTATTCCCAGATTCACCACCATCCCAGCGTGAATTTCCCTTGCCGCCCGCCGGGCCATCTGGTGCCTTATTTCTTTTCCCATGCCCACGTCCAATTCACCCCTTTACTCTTCAACACCCCGTCTACAAAAACTCCCGGCGTAACGACTTCTTCCGGATTCAGTTCACCTGTTTCCACAATTTCAGCTGCTTCGATAATTGTTACGTTACCAGCCATGGCAACAAGGGGATTCGTATTTCTTGCACTGGTATCATACACAGCATTTCCATATTTATCTGCTTTTTTTGCATAAACGATGGAAACATCCGCAGTGAGTGCAGTTTCCAGAAGGTAGGGGCACCCTTTAATCATAATGCGCTTCTTGCCTTTCGTAACGGCTTCGTTATTAAGACCTGTGTCAACCAGGACGCCTCCAAGTCCAACTCCGCCTGCCCGGATCCGTTCTGCAAGTGTTCCCTGCGGGGAAAACTCCACTTCCAGATCCCCGTCTGTCATCTGCTTTCCGGCTACTGGGTTGGAACCGATATGAGAAGCAATTATTTTTTTCACTCTCCGCTCTGATATCAGCCTGCCGATTCCAATATCAGGAAAACCTGCGTCGTTTCCAATCAGTGTCAGTCCTGTTATTCCCCGCTCAAGAATTCCGTCAATCAGAGTCGGAGGGTTCCCTACCCCTCCAAACCCTCCAAACATTACTGATTCACATGTTTCAATAAGATCCAGAGCATGCTCAAGCGTCATCAATTTATCAACCGGTTTCACCCTGCTTGTCATCAGTTTTATCCTCCTACCCTACTGAACTGAAAAAGCCGCGTATTTGTAATTCATCCTGCACTTCTTTAACGGTCTGATCAAAAACAGCGACGAGTTTATCCACTTCTTCTCTTTTGGTGATGAGGGGCGGAGCGATGATTACCGCATCCCCGTGAACACCATCCGTTCCTGCTGATGCCGGATAGACCAAAAGCCCTTTTTTCATCGCTCTGTCAATAATGGTTCTTGCAACATGAACCTCGCCTGCAAACGGCAGTTTATTAAAGATATTTGAAACAAATTCGACCCCTGTAAGCATTCCCCTCCCTCTGACATCGCCGATCATTGGGTATTTCTGCTGCAGCTGCCGAAGAGACTGCTTGAGATAAACTCCGGTCAGTTTTGCCTGTTCAACCAGGTTATGCGTTTCGATATATTCAAGAACGTGCAGGGCAACAGCAGCCGACTGCGGGTTCGCACTGTACGTATGTCCGCTCATAATGAGGCCCGATCCTTTAAAAATGGGTTCCATTACTTTGTCACTGATCATGGTGGCTGCAATTGGGGCATAGCCTGCCCCGAGTCCTTTTCCAAGAGCGATAATATCAGGGGTAACGTTCCAGTGGTCGATGGCAAACCGGGAACCGCATCTGCCGATTCCGCTCATCACCTCATCTGCAATGAACAGAATGTCATGCCGTTTACAAATCTCACTGACCGCTTCATAATAGCCGTCCGGGGGAACAATCGCACCACCGGCTGCCCCGATGACCGGCTCAGCAATAAAAGCTGCAATTTGATCTGCACCGATTCTGCGGATGGCGGTTTCCAGTTCCATTGCACAATGAAGTCCGCAATCGGGATAAGTCCGGTTGAATGGGCACCTGTAACAGTACGGCGGCTCTACAGCCGGAAAGTCTTCAAGAAGCGGTGTGAACCTCTCTCTTCTGCCGATATGTCCGGACATAGAGAGCGCACCAAGCGTAATGCCGTGGTAGCTCATCCACCGTGATAGTACTTTTGTTTTCGTTCCTTTTCCTTTTTCCTGCCAATACTGAATGGCCACTTTCAACGCCGTCTCCGTCGCCTCCGAACCGCTGTTGACAAAAAACGACCAATTTAAATCTCCAGGAGCCCATTCCTTGAGTTTTGCTGCCAGCTTTTCAGCAGGTTCATTCGTAAACTGGGAACGGTAAACAAAGGAGACCTTCTCGGCCTGCTCCTTCATCACCTGTGCCATCTCCAGAACCCCGTGGCCGATCCCTGCGGTAACAGCGCCTGATGAGCCGTCAATGTATTCTTTTCCTTCAGAATCATAAAGGTAAATGCCTTTTCCGTAAGCAGCCAGAGGATAATCATCATTTAAAAAGGGTTTAACCAGGTAGCTTTCTTTCATCAGTTCCCCTCCTTTATCCGGACAGCCCGTTTTATGATTGAAAAATCAGAATTTTACTTTTACACTTAGAGAAAGCGCTTCCTACTACTATCGTATTCGACAGAGGCGAAAATAAATATTGGTTTTAATACATGAATCTTTCCTTCATTTTTTATACACAGTGTATAACGCTGCTTGGGAGGGCTGCTCATGCTTACAATTAAAGAAGCCTTAAATCTGCCTGTAATGGCTCGGACAAAGCTGATCGCCGGTGAATCAGGTCTTAATAATCCGATTAAGTGGGTCACAACCGTAGAAATTATTGAAGATATAACCCGGTTTCAGGAAGGCGAGTTTCTGATAACAACCGGTTATGGTCTCGGCGAGGATACTGTTTACAGAGAACGCCTCCTTACGCTGATCAGGAAGAAAAAGCTGGCCGGAATGGCCCTTTATACGGGCTTTTATATAGAGGAAGTTCCTTACTCTGTACGTGAAGCAGCCGAGCAGACCGGACTGCCCCTGATCGAGATTCCCACATCCATTAATTTCTCAGCTGTGACGAAGGCAATCCTTGAGCAGCTGGCCAATCGGCAGATCCGACTGCTTGAAGCATCTCTTTCCATTCATAAAGAAATGACCAAGCTGGCCCTTGGCAATGACGGTCTTCAGCAGGTTCTTGAAAAACTTAGTAAACTGACCCATTCAAGTATGTATGTCTTCGACGATATGTATCACCTTTCTGCCCATGTCAGCCGCCATGATGATGTCAATGTTCAGGAAAATACCGTCTACCTGAGGAATGAAGCCTTTAACCTGAAGGAATTCATGTCGGCATCCGAAAGTAACCAGGATCCTTTTTTACGGTATACATGGCACGGATTTCCGAGCTTTCTTACAACAGTGATGAATGGGGAATTTACTTACGGATATCTCCTGATGATTCATGAAAAAAACTATCCTTCTGAGATGGACGAAGTCATTCTTGAGCATGTCTCGACATTAATCGGGATTGAATTTGTAAAAAAGCATGCCATTGAAGAAGCCAAGGTTCGTCTTCAGGGTGAACTGCTTGAGGAAATTCTTCAGAAAAAAGACCTGGATATATTGAATGCAAAAAGGAGAGGTCTCCGGCTCGGTTTTGATCTTTCCGGAAGGCAGGCAGTATTGTTTGTGAAAGTAACCGAATCCTCGCCCGTCGTAAAAGAGCAGTCCGATTGGGGAAAACAGTTGTACTATGTTGTTTCAAAACAGCTGCAGAAAGCAGGTGTTCAGTTTATTCTTCTTCCGAAAACTGATTCCCTGGCAGCACTCGTTGACGTAAATGGCGAGACGCCGGCAGAGCAGAAAAAACGCCTCATGGACATCAGTAAACGAATAAACGAACATTGGTCGTTTCATTACAGCAGCCCCCTTACTATTGGCATTGGCAGGGCATATGAAGATATGGGTCTCCTGTCATCAAGCGGGAAACAGGCTGAACACGCGGTTATGTATGCGGGGCTTTTATTTACTAAGACAAGGATTGTCCATTACGATGATCTGGGATTTTATCACTTACTCATTCATTTACAGGAATCCGGAATGGCCATCGAAGATTATTACCGTCAATATCTCGGTGAACTGACAGCAGGCGAACGGCACCGGACAGATCTGATCCTTACGCTGGAAACCTATCTTGGCCAGAACTGTCATATTCAGCAGACTGCTTCCCTTCTGTATGTCCACCGACACACATTAAAATACCGCCTTGGCCAGATCGAAAAAAAAACAGGGATGTCCTTTCAACGTGCAGAAGACCGGCTTAACCTTCACCTCGCAGTGATGGCCTACAAGTTTTGTCATGCTTCGAGAAATTAGCCGCCTTGCTGCTGTCAAAATGTCATTTTTTGTCTGAAGATTGAAAATTACAACAGCCGGAAAACGCTTTCTTCTGTGATACACTCAAGGTGAATTTACAGAGGAGGCGTTTTAATATGACACTTGCCGGTTTAATTGATCGTTACTGTTCCCAGACAGGTCAGCCGCCAATACAGGCTGATGATCTTTACGACTTCATGACTGCTCTTTACGTGACGCAGAAACTGGGTGGCTCCAATTACAAAGAACTTCTTCAGGAATTGGAGGCCCGCGGAGCACATAAACCTCTTTATACAGACAATGCACTTAGTGAATTGAGCGTATCTTCATAGTCATCACGGAGATTCGCATTTAACACTTTCGAACACATGTTTTTAGATAATCACGCTTTATTTGAAAAGCTGTTGTTTTTCCCGCTACAGGAGGACGCTTTCAGCGGGCAGCTGATGCTATTACCGCTGGAGTCACCGCCTTTCACTCTATAATAAAGTGGTCAATAGCAACAATCTGTACGAACACAGCCATTTGAAATGAACCGATTGCGCGGCATTCCTGCAAAAGAGCATATAACTTTAACAGTTTTGAAAATAGAGCTTCAGCCGGAGAAATTACTGGCTGGAGCCTTTTTTCTATTCCCAGAACCTTTTCCTTCGATTAAAAAGTTTTTTGCATGAGTCAGTTTATGACGGGAACGTTAAACATAAAGATAAGACTGATAATCATATGAAGGGAGAAAAAACAATGACAAAAAATCGCTCTGAAATGAATAAAAAACAGACCAAGCCGCAGAAGACAAAAGGAGCAGACAAAAAACTTCATTATCAGGTATATATTCAGGAAGACTACCAGCATCACCCAAAAGAGGAAGAAGAAATGGAGTACTGATTATTGTCGAAAATGTTGATTGTTTGACAACTTTTCGCGAAAGGGTATGCAACCGTTCGCCCATCCTTGATAATAGGTACAAATCCCGGCACATGGATGGAGTGAAGCTCGTTGATTACAGCAGTTCACAGTAACACGATAGAGGAAAAAAGAAAGGAGCTGCTTCACATTGCACAAAACTGCGGCTTCAATGCTGCCGAAACGCTCCTGTGCTCAGAAGAGCTTGATGAAATGATTATTAAATTTCAGCAGCAAAGAGGCGTGAACAAACCCCGGCAAGAAAAAATGGCCCCCACTTGGTGAGAGCCATTTTTTTGCTGTATTGGTTCATCCGTTCAAAACTTCACGCTCATACAATAATTTTACCCTATTCACCTGCAGCGAGAGACAAAGCGGTTGTTACATTAATCACCCCGTGCCCCGTGTAGGCATCCACACCTGGATCGCCGATGTCATCACAAGAGTTTCTTATAATTTGGTAAACCTCTTCATTTGTCAGTTCCGGGTTGATACTTAAGATCAGCCCTGCCAGTCCCGCAACGTGCGGAGCCGCCATTGACGTTCCGCTCATAGCGACATATTCATTGTTCACATACGTACTTGGAATATGTTCGCCTGGTGCTGAAACATCCACATGTTCCCCGAAATTGGAAAACACGGCACGGTTTCCGTCCGGATCTAGTGCAGCAACGGTGAATACCTCCGGATATGCAGCTGGATACATTGGTGTTTCCACGCTTTCATTTCCACTGGCAGCGATCATAACCACGTCCTGTTCATAGGCAAAACGTACAGCATCCCTCATGACTTCCGAATCATGCGTGTCTCCGAGGCTCAGGTTTATAACCCTGGCTCCATTATTAACGGACCAGCGAATCGCCTCTGCGATGGAGAAAGCATTTCCCTCTGCATTCGAATCCAGTGCTTTTACTGCGAGAATCGGATTGTCCCATGATACTCCTGCTATGCCCTCCACGTTGTTTGTGACGGCAGCAGCCACACCAGCCACGTGGGTGCCATGGCCATTTTCATCATGATAGTGTCCATTATCTTCAAAGGCGTTATAGCCATCAGTGATTCTGTCGGCCAGATCTACATGTTCGGGGTCAACACCACTGTCAATAATGGCGATAGGGATATCTGCACTTCCCGATGTCCTTTGCCATCCGTCTGTTATTGTAATCTGATTCAGATTCCACTGATATGGGTCGTAAAGTTCATCGTTTGGCTCCGCCCCTCCTTCCTCCTGGGGCTCAACGATACTCGGCTTCTCCTTCAGACCTGTAGAAGATCGTTTTCCATGATACGCCGTCTGTTTTTCCACGGTGAAATTCGGTTCGATGAAATAAATGTTCGGATCATTGGAAAAGTCACGCAAAAGCTGATCCGTTGATCGATCATAATCCCTGAAAACACAATCCTGGTCTTCCTGATCAAGAATATGGACACCACGTTCCTTTGCCCATTTCTTCGCATCCACGCCCTCTTTCAGACGAACAACCACTTCCCCTTCTTTGTATGGTTCTTTTACCTTCGCTGTCGGCTGACTGTGGACATAAACATCCCAGTCGATCCCCGGAACAGACTTTTTAACATAGGGAAGTTCTGTCTCCTGAGGGTCAAAATCAACAGCCAGATTACTCGAACCAATAAAAAACTGCCCGTTGTCATCTGTGATCATGGCAATTTCATTAATGAATGAACTTACAAAGGAAAGATCCATTTCTCCAATACACCATGTACTGCCGGCTTTTGTACCGATCAGGAGTTTCTCAATTCCTTTTTCGATAAACGGTTCAGATATCCAGACGCCTTCCTTCTTTTCTTTTGTCAGTTTTTCCTGCGGATTGTCCGTCACGCTGCCGACTTTATTCACTTCCCCATTTTCGTAAACGAGCGCAAATCCCTGATAGTGAGGATGGTCAAATATTTCTTCCTTCAGATCTGACAAGTCTCTTTCCTTCTCTTTATGGTTAGCCCACTGCAGAAGCTGGTCCTCCATTTTATCCAGAAACATACTGACCGTGTACGTAACGTCCTCTGCAAAAATTTCATCCATCTGTGCCTGCAATCCGGACTGCTCCGCTGCCAGGTCCTCTTCCTGATTCTCGGAAAAAAACCAAACTGCCAGTACAGTAAGAAGAGCGAGGGAGAAAAATGCAGATAATCGAATTATTCGTCTCATGTTATTTGCCTCCAGCAAGATTTTTTCACCTTTTTAGGTTGTACTAAGAAGGCAATAATTATCATGGGGTTAACAGAAGCATTTTCTGACGGATCTCCCCAGTCAATGGGGATAAATAAAGGGAGGTGCCGCTGCGCACCTCCCTGCTTCATCTTCTATTCAAACTTTTAGAATGAGTATACCCAGGCGTATTACTCTCTTCAATGAAAGTTGCGCGACGATCCGCTGAACGCATTCCGCTCGCTTTCCGTGGACATCGCTTCAGCCTCCTCGGAAAAAACGCCCTGCTGGGCTTCAGCACGCAGGAGCCGCCGCCTTTCGCTCCATTTTAGTCCCTAGAAAAGCAACAATCTATACGAAAACAGTTTTTAGTAATACGGGGAAATGAGAATATAGACGGCCACGCCGGTAAAGCTCACATAAAGCCACATTGGCATCGAAAACCGCACCCATTTTCTATGCCTTTCGCGATGATCATTGTAGCCGCTGAAAAAGCTCATAAGCGCCAGCGGTACGATAGCTGCAGCTAGAATGATGTGTGTGATCAGGATAAAATAATAGACACCGGCAAGCCATCCATCGCCGCCATAAGGAGTGGACGGGGCGAGAAAATGGTACGTCACATACGAAAGCAGAAAGATCAGTGTAGTTGTAAAGGCACCGTAGATAAATCGCCGGTGAATCTTAATATTCCCTTTTTTAATCGCTATAAGAGCTCCTGTAAGGAAAATGAAGGTAAAGCTGTTCAATATGGCATTTAACAGCGGAAGCTGTCGTACCGCATAAGGAAGCTCCCCGTTATAGCCCGGCAGAAATGACAGACAGACGACGAGAGCATTTACAATAATTGTGACGATAATGACTGTTCTTATATAGTGTTTATTAATCCATTTCCATGCTTTCACTGTATATCGCTCCGTTTCCTTTCAATCAATCCTATGGTGAGCAGACAAGCCCCTGGTCTTTAATATCCTGCACACGGGCATCACCAATACCTGATATAGCTGTTAACGACTTCACTGAATCAAATGGGCGCTGATCAATCAGGGCAAGAGCCCGCTCTTCGCCAATATGAATAATCTCCATAAGTTCATCAGCTGATGCCCCATTCAGGTCGATGCAGTCTGCTGGTGAATCGTTCGATGCTTCTTGGCTTTCAACTTTTTTTGTATCATCCGGTTCGGAATGAGCGCCATCATAAGGGATGACTTCCTTTTCAGTATAAATATCGTATCCAGCCCCATCTGTCACAACGGTGAGCGTCCCGTGTTCGGCTGTTCCATAGAATGAAATATCCATATCTGAAAAAAGTGCTCTTACTTCTTCGTGAGGATGGCCGTACTGATTATCCACTCCGGCAGAATAGATGGCTGCTTCAGACATAACTGCCCTGACAAAGTCCGGGGTTGAGCTTGTAGACGATCCGTGATGACCTGCTTTCAGAATCGTTGCTTCCAGTGGTTCATTTCTTTCAAGCATTTCCGCTTCTGCTCCATGCTCCGCATCTCCTGTCAAAAGAAAATGAATGTCACCGTATTCAATATTCATACTCAGAGAATCTTCGTTAAGATCTCCTGTTAAATTCACAGGATGTACCATAGTAATAAGGAGGTCACCAACTTCAAAAACGTCTCCGGCTCTCGGTTCCTCATAGGCTGCTTCCGAAGCCAGAATCGCATCCAGGGTCCGTTCAAACGTCTGCGAGCCTGCTTCCCCACCTGACATCCAGATTTCATGAACCGGGTAGCTGCTTATCACATCTGCCATCTGCCCGATATGATCTGCGTGAGGGTGTGTGCCGGCCAGAACATCAATTTCCTCTACGCCAAGACTTTCAAGGTGCTCCACAACGTCGGAGCGGTCATGTCGGCCTGCATCAATCAAAATGGTCGCTTCCTCAGTCTGAAAAAGGGTGGCATCCCCCTGACCCACATCTAAAAATGACACAGTCAGTTCACCTGATAGTACAGAGGTGGATTCCACTTCCGAACCGTCTTTATTTTCTGTATCATCACTCTCGGACGCTTCACTGGTGTCGGACTGAACGCTTTCTTCGAGTTCCTCGTCCTCTTTGGTACTGCTTTCTATATCTTCATCAGAACTGCCTGAACCTTTCTGCAGTTGAGCACTGTTTTCTTCACCTGTACCGCAAGCGGCGGTCAGAGCTATCATACCTGCAGCCACTGAGGCTACGAGGAGTTGTTTGCTTTTTTTCAAATCAGACTCCCCCTCTTGTAAATACCATCCTGTAGTATACAGGAAAGTCGATTCTTTGGGAATGACGTGCGCCTTTACACGAGACGCAGAAGCGGAATTCAGCATTAATATGTGACAGAAAAGTGAAAAATGCCCCGGCTGAGCCCGGGGCATTTAATGTAGAAAAAAGTATACCTCTTTCAGTCAGTGAACCTGTTTTGTTCTGCGCTAAACTCATTATTTATAATAATGAGTTTACCCTTTCGAAGCTCCGCTGAATAAAGGTTTACTGACTAGGTATTATCATTTTAAAATTATACTTTACAGTTTGGAAGGCTTTACTTTATTCACCTTTTCGTTTCTGGTACTCTGCTCAAATTTGTCGATAAGTGCGTGGACATCTTCTTTATTCTCCTTTATACCGAACACCCGGTTCTTTTCCTTTCTAAGGATCCGGAGCAAAAGCAGTTTTTCCTTTTTCGTGAGAAGCATGTGACAGCTCACTCCCTGTGATGTTGTTTCTCCTGTACCAGTTTATCATGGGCAGGATTATTTGTGTTAATGACAGGCTCACAGTTAAGCAGAAGCCGCTTCTTCCTGCCGTTCCTTCCTTTCTTTCCGGTAAGCCCACCACATTGCTCCGGCGGCTCCTGCAAACAGCAGGGTGGAAAGATAAAAAATCGAGGATATGGCATAATAGCCGGCAATAACACCACCAAGCACCGGGCCGGTTACGTTTCCGAGAAATCGGAAACTTTGATTATACCCCAGGACTTCTCCTTGAACATCCAGCGGTACTTTTCTCCGAATATACGCTGTTGCGCATGGAATAATGCCTCCGATCTGAATTCCGAAGAGAAAGCGCAGGATGATAAGCTGCCAGATGTTTGTTACAAAGGCCTGCGGCAGGAAAAAGACCGCGCCAAGGACAAGGCATATCAGCAGAACTTTTTCATGTCCGATTTCATCCCCGAGTTTCCCCCAGAAACGAGTCGCGACCAGATTGCCAAGGCCGGTTACGGAAAATGCCAGCCCTGCAAGAAATGCAACATTCTCAATTGTTAAGAGTGAACTCACATACAACGCCAGTTGGGGCTGAATGCTGAAGTTTGCAGTCTGGACAACAAGGGAGATAATCATAACCATTAACAGCATTCTGCTTCTGAGAATCAGACGGAGCACATCTCCCATGCTTTTGCGGTCCTTCCTGCCCATGGCTGATTCCATTCTCTGTTCCCGGATGCCGATAGCTACCATCGTTGTTGCAATAGAAATCACAATCGCTGTGATGATAAACGTATACGTAAACCCGAACGCATCTGCCATAGCTCCGCCCATAAGCGGTCCGATCAGTCCTCCGCTGACAGTCCCCATCTGCAGCGTTCCAAGTACTCTTCCGGCAATATGCTTGTCGGTCTGGGCAGAGATCAGCGCCAGAGAAGTTGGAATAAATCCTGTAACAATCCCCATGAACATCCTTAGAACAAATAATTCTGCGACTGAGTCTACATACCCCATCAGAAAAATGGATATGGCAATGCCGTACCCTGTAAAAAGCAGAATCTTCTTGCGGCCGAAGCGGTCCCCGAATCGACCCCACAGAGGAGATACCAGAAAGGCAACGAGAAAAGTGATTCCAAATACAAAACCTGACCACCGCTGCACATAATCAGGCGAATAATGACCAAAAGTTTCAATATACAAAGATAAAAACGGGAGAACCATGGTGGCACTTGCAGCAACAAAAAAGTTGGCAAACCACATAATAAGCAAATTTCGTTTATCTGGCTGGATGATCAACACCTTCTTAATTAATCTATAATTACTTCGCGTATCTAAATAGTATACCGTAAGCCTTAATTATTGAGAAGATGTCTTTCGTCTTCCCAAATTAATTAAGGTACCTTGAAAATGATTACACATAAGCTTCGCTTCAATGATCAGGTTTCCACTGGGTGAGAGTGATCTTGTATCCAAAATAAAAGAAAACCCGGAAAGATCCGGGTCTTCTGATCATGATGAAAGGAATGCTTCGAGTTCCTCTGCTCTTTTCATGGCATGGTCATAGCCATGCTTATAGAGACTCGTGAGGCGTTCTTCCCGCTTTTCTATACGGGAAACACCCATCAGGCCATCGGGACGGAAAACGAAAGCCCTGCCTTCTTTCTCTGCTTTCCTGACTTCTGACAGCGCCTGATTGTAAATAACGGACCTGCCTTCCACAGCTTTTATTAGTCCCGGCTGGTTCCGGTACTTCCGCCTGAGCATCCATCTGCCTCTTCTGAGCGGCTTTTTAAGATATCCATCCTGCTGAGTGAGGACGATAACATGCTTTTCATTACCATCCCGGATGGACCTGCCAAGTGGAATTGGGTCACTTATACCGCCATCCATCAGCATTTTGTCCTTAAATTTCGTTACTGGTGCTACAAATGGGAGTGAACTGGATGCTCTAAGAATGTTCAGAAACGATTCACCCACTTCATTTTTTTCATAATAAACCGGTTCACCGGTCTCACAATCGGTAGTCCCTACCAGAAAAGTCTGGTTGGAATTATAAAATGTATCAAAATCAAAGAAAACTTCCTTGTTGGGGATCCGGTCAAAGATCAGATCCATCCCGAACAATTCACCTTTTGTTACCCATCTTTTATATGAAATATAGTCAGGATGTCTGCAGTAACCGATGGTTACTTTTTCATTTCTTCCTGTTTGTTTGGAAACATAGGAAGCGGCGTTACAGGCTCCTGCAGAAACACCGATCACGTACGGAAAATGCCAGTCATTCTCAAGAAAATATTCCAGAATACCTGCAGTATACATGCCGCGCATGCCGCCGCCTTCCAAAACCAAACCGATATTGTCTTCCTGTACCAACGCGACTTCCCCCTCATTCCAGCTTATACTCTCTCCATTTTATCGAAACTGCTTGATTTCTACAAATCTTAACATTTATTTAACCACACTAAGTTCATTGTTTTTCTACACTACGTACTGAGGCTTGCAGTCTCAAAAATACTTTCCCTTTAGTAGAATGTTTCCGGAACTTATACCCTCTTAGGCAAAATGGCTCTCACCTCGGTGAGAGCCATTTTGATTTAGCAGGTGGTGTCCCTGCCTTATTCAATTAGTCTGTATTCCGGTCAATCGGTATAATACATAAGTGCCAGGGCGCCAGGACCGGTGTGTGTGCTGATAATCGGTGTAGTCGTAAAAATATCAATGTCAGTAAAGTCCGTCAACTGGCCGATGGATTCTTTCAGCTTCTTTGCAAGTTCCATCGCATCGGCATGGGCAATTCCGATCCCTTTCACCTTTTTACCTGCCGTTTCCTCTTCAAATTTCTTTCTAAAGAAATTGACCATCTGCATATGCGTTCGCACTTTTGTTACTGGCGTATAAACGCCGTCTGCAAGAGAGGCGACCGGTTTGATCTTCAGTAGAGAACCGACAAGTGCTTTCCCCCGTCCGATTCTTCCTCCCTTGACGAGGTATTCAAGAGTATCGACCATAATATATAAAGACGAGTTTTCTTTCATTTTTTTAAGACGCTCCGCAATTTTTTCAGTGGGGAAACCTTCTTTTGCCATTGCGGCTGCTTCTCTCACCTGAAATGAAAGAGCGAGAGATATGAATCCGGAATCAATGACGGTTACACGGCTGTCTGTCATTGTAGACGCCGTCTGTGCGGAGTTGTAAGTGCCGCTCATGCCCGAAGTCATATGAATGGAGATAATTTCACTCCCGTCTTCGCCCAGGCGGTCATAAACCTCCGCAAACACACCAGCAGGTGGTTGTGAACTTTGTGGTACAGTATCACTTTTCGTTAATTTATCTATAAATTCTTCAGGTGTAATGTCCACCCCATCTGTATAGGACTGTCCATCAATTGTCACCGAAAGCGGCACGACCGTTACGTCGAGCTGATCAGTCACTTCTTTAGGAAGATCGTTAGTGGAATCTGTTACAACTTTGATTTTTTTACTCACGTGAGCACCCCTTTACACTCGTTTTTGCTTTTTTAATCATACTACAAGGGGCTGTCCATGTTAAGAAAATTCTTACTCGAATTGACTCAGTCTTTTTTTGGACTGGCTGCAGAACCGGCTTCATCAGGATCTGATTATTACCGGTCAGAACGGCGTTTAATGAATCATTGTCAGCTGAGTCCAATTAACGCTGCCAGAATGACGAAGGCAGAGCCCAGCGCAAACAGCAGAAGCTGAAATTTAATGATAAATTTAAACCATTTTCCCCAGTCAAGTCTAGCTGCGCCGAGTACTCCCATGAGGGCAGCCGACGTTGGTACGATCATATTCGTAAATCCGTCACCCAGCTGGTACGCCAGTACTGCAACCTGCCTGGTGACCCCGGCAATGTCCGCCATCGGTGCGAGGAGCGGCATCGTCAGTGCTGCCTGTCCTGAACCTGAGACTACGAAGAAATTAAACACAGCCTGAAAAACAAACATAAACCAGGCTGATAATGCCACAGGGAGTCCTTCGAGAGAGCCTCCGGCTGTATTCATAATGGTATTTAGCACCGATGGTTCCCCCGGATCATCTCCTCCGAGAACGATAACAATCCCTTTTGCCATCCCTACAATCAGAGCTGCCGGCAGGAGGTCCCTCGCTCCGTTTTTAAACCCGTCAGCAATATCGTTTATTCTCATATTGTTGAGTTTAAAGATGACACCAATGATGCCTGCCACAAGTCCAATGGTGAAGAACTGAGTTGCAATTTCCGGGATATAATAGGCATGACGGACCACACCCCACACAATCCATACCACACCAGCCAGAATCGTTAAAACAACAAGAGCATGACCAAACCCGAAGCGGCTTTTTATATCCTCCTGTTTAAAGTCCTCCCTGAAATACTCATCTGATTCGTAGGAGACAGACCTGGTCGGGTCCTTTTTTATTCTTGAAGCATATATCCACGTATACGTCACACCTACAAGAGTAAAAAATGCCCACATGGCAATTCTGAACTCAGCACCGGACAGTACAGGAACATCGGCCACACCCTGAGCAATCGCTACACCGAAAGGATTCATCCAGCTTGTAGCAAATCCAATCTGTGTTGCCACGTAGGTTATCATGATTCCGGTTATAGCGTCATAACCGAGCGCAATAACCAGCGGGATCAGAATCATGGCAAAAGCAATCGCTTCTTCCCCCATGCCGAACACTGCGCCTCCAAGAGAGAAAAGAATAAACATGATTGGAATAATAAGATTCTCTCTCCCCTTGGTTCTTTTTATAACAGAAAAGATACCTTCTTCAATCGCGCGGGTTTTCATTATAATTCCGAATGCCCCGCCAATAATAATGATAAAGGCAACAACACCAACAGCCGATCCCCATTTATCCCCGGAAACAAGGCCTTCAAAGACGTAATTCAGAAATCCTGCTCCGCCGCCACCTTCAAACAGCGCAGTTCCATCTCGAAGAGGACTGCCGTCATCATCAGTGACGGTTTCAAAGCTTCCCGGAACAAGAACCGTACGTGTATCTTCGTTGCCATCAGACGTTGTGAAAGTTACTTCTTCCGTTTCAAATTGACCCTGTGGAAGCACGTATGTAAGCAAGGCCGCAGCAAGTACCACAAAAAAGATGATTACAAACGTGTCCGGAGTCTGAAACTTTCTTTTTGATTTGTTCATTTCCTAACCCCTTTCAATACTGTTTCACAATAATTAATGCAAGATGAATGCCAAACTTCAATGTACCTGATTCATCGGGACCATAACCGCAAAACTGCTGTATAGAAGTGGAAAACAGAGGTTCAGGCGTTGCATACTCATCACAAATGTTAAAGATAAAAACCATAAAGAGCCAATAAAAAACCATTTAAATAAAGAGAATTGGCAAAATATTGTCGAATGAAAGTAAAGTATTGTGCCGAAATATGTTAAACTATCATTGTTTTTATTTTTTCATGATTATAATAAGAACGTTAGGTATGTCCGGAAAGGAGGATATCACATTGGCTTCTACACCATTTATTGCCGTGGAAGGCCCGATTGGAGTTGGAAAAACTTCTCTTGCCGAAAGGCTTTCTGCAGATTTTGATTATTTTCTCCTGAAAGAGATTGTTGAAGAAAACCCATTTCTGGGAAAATTTTATGAAGATATTCAGGAATGGAGTTTTCAGACTGAAATGTTCTTCCTCTGTAACCGGTTTAAACAGCTTGAGGATATTCAGCAGTTCCAACTGAGCAGGAAGAAGCCGGTGGTAAGTGATTATCATATTTTTAAAAATCGTATTTTTGCAAAGCAGACACTTAAGGACCGGCACTTCAGAAAATACGATCAGATCTATCAGATTATGGCTTCCGACCTGCCCAGACCAAATGTTATCATTTATCTTCAGGCAAGCCTTGATACTCTGCTTTCAAGAATTGCAGCCCGCGGCCGTTCGATTGAGCAGCAGATCGATCCCGAGTATCTAAAACAGCTTTCAAGCGATTACGAGATGTTCGTGACAACATTTAAAGAAACGCATCCAGATATACCTGTACTGACTTTTTCTGGCGACGAACTGGATTTTGTCCACCGGGAAAACGATTATAATTATATCAGGCAGCGGGTAATGGACTCCCTTGGAGCTGTCCCGATTGAAAAGTAGCAGAACGGAGTGAATAGAATGACGAATGACATATCCGGAATTCCGGAAAACGCCTTGGTTACACTTGCCGGAACAGTTGGTGTTGGGAAATCCACATTAACGAGAACACTTGCTGAAACCCTTTGTTTTCAGGCTTCATTTGAAAAAGTGGACGGAAATCCTTATCTTGAGGATTATTACGATGACTTTAAAACCTGGTCTTTTCACCTGCAGATTTATTTTCTTGCAGAACGATTTAAACAGCAGAAACAGATGCATGAAACCGGTTCAGGCTATGTACAGGACCGGAGCATTTATGAGGATGTTGGGATTTTCGCAAAAATGCAGCACGATAATGGCAACATGAAGAAGCGGGACTTCGATACATACCATTCCCTTTTTGACGCTATGGTGATGTCACCCTACTTCCCAAAACCGGATGTTCTCATCTATATCGATGGCGATCTTGATAAAATCCTGGAACGTGTTGGCAGACGAGGCAGACAGATGGAAACGAAAACACCGCGCGCTTTCTGGGCTGACCTCCATGAACGGTACCGGGAGTGGATCCGGCAGTTTGATGTGTGCCCTGTGCTGCATCTTGATATAGAAGCTTATGACTGCAGAGACCCCCGCTCCATCAAAAGAATTACAGACGGCATAAGTCAATTGATTAACAACAAAGATCTGAACTATCTAAAGCTCTCACCTGCACAGCCAGTAAAAAACGCATAAAAAGAGACCGGGGACAGATAAATAATCAACTAATGAAAAGGCTCTCACCTTTATTTTCAGGTGAGAGCCTTTTATTATCAGTATTCTTTTGAATGTGTATACCATTCTGTCAGTTTTGCGAAGCTGCGCTGAACGCCATCCACTCGCTTTCCGCGGCGGTGCCGGCGAGCCTCCGCGAGCTTCGCTCTACGGGGTCTCGCCTGTCCCCCAATGCCGCAGGAGTCTCGCTGCTGGCGTCAGTTGCGCATTATAGAGGTTTACTTACTCAGAGGTAGACTTATTTTCTTCTGTTTTCTACCTAGGGAAAGCTCCGTTTTCTATATACTCTCTCTGTTTTTTTCCTGCAGTTCCCGTTTTAATTTTCGTCTGTAGACAGCATGTGAGAGCATGATGCTCACCTCATACAGGAAAATAAGCGGAATTATGACGAGAATATCAGAAATAAGATCGGGCGGAGAAACGAGAACCGACACGACCACGATTGCAAAGTAGGCATATTTACGGTTTTTCATCAGTCCATATGGCGTAATCATGCCCAGACTTGTGAGAAACATAACGACAAGAGGCAATTCAAACAATAGACTGAACGGGACCGTCATCCTCAGTACAAACTGAAAGTACCGGTCCGGCGTAAACATGGTCTGAAACATACCTTCACTGAGGGTAAGCAGAAAGTTCAGGACAATTGGAAGAACGATAAAGTAGCCAAATGCAAGTCCGCCCATAAAAAGAAGCGCCGATGCCGGGATGTACATCAAGGTTACTTTCCGCTCGGATGAGGTAAGTCCAGGTCTGACAAACAACCAGATCTGCAGCAGCAAAATCGGGATTGTCACAGCAAAAGCAATGACACCGGCAATGCTGAAGAAAATCCACAACACATCCAGTGGCCCCAGAACGGTAAGCTCCATATCGAGATCCTTAATTAGCCACTGGTAAATATCTCTTACAAAAACGAAGCTGAGAATAAAAAATAAAATAAATGATCCGACCACGATCATTATTCGTTTACGAAGTTCACTCAGGTGATCAAACATATTCATATCCTGCTGTACCATAATCAAACGCCCCTAACTGTCCGCAACAGAGGAAAGTGTTTCCTGCATACAAAAGGTGCAAGGTGACGATCACCTCACACCTTTATTCACTTTCTTTACCTGTTCTGTTTCTGCTTTTCAGCAGATTTATCATCATCATCATTTGTAAGGTCTTTTGCAGAAGCTTTGAATTCTCTTAATGTCTGACCCATCGCTCTACCGATTTCCGGCAGTTTTTTCGGTCCGAAAATGATCAGAGCAATCACAAGAATAAGGATCAGACCCGGTATTCCTATATTTGCTGGAGACATACTGTACCCCTCCTTCTAAAAGGCTCGTGGTGTATCATGAGAAAGGTCTTGACTACATTATAAAACGAACCAGGCAGGATTACTACAGATAGTAATCATTCCCTGCAAAAAGTTCACCTGTCTGACACAAAACCACTTCCAGACACTCGGATAAACAGCAGACCTGGAGATAACCTCCGGCTGTTTACCGCTTTTTACCCCGCTATTTTTCTTTCTGTTCCTATCTATACCATAAAACACAGACGGGAATCAAGCTGACCTATTTCCCATTCGCAGAAATATTAAGCTCTACTCTGCGGTCGGCAGGTCTCGTTCCCTCTTCGTATGTTCTTTCTGTCATATAAAGACGGCCTGTAGCGTCGACGAGAATAACAGTAGAACAGCGCGTTCCATACTCTCTTGATTTTATAAAGAGCGGTGACAGCATCCGCTCCAATTCCGGTCCAACTCCTGTGTCCGGCAAATCGTTTATAGGAAAGGGCTCTGATTCCTGCAGCAGTTTGAACAGCGTTTCTGTAAGCATCTCCTGATCCTCACAATCCCCCAGGCCGGCAAGCCCCTGTTTGAGTCTTATCACTTTAGGCCAGTCCGAATTGAGTGCCCCATTGCTGAGTCCCGCAATTCCCTTTGTCAGAAGGGTTCTTTCGGTATAACGGTTACTCGTATAGATCAGTCTGGATGGTGTGCCTGCAAGCAGATTAAATCCTTCGTAGTTACGCTTTTCTTTTTCTACATGATCCATATATATTTCCGCTGTGAGATCCGGCTGCTTTAAATAGTCCCTGATCAGGTTTCCCCTGCTTTTTTCGGGCTTCCCGCCGGATGACATTTCTCTCACATTCGTAAGAGCTGCAATTTTTCCGTCATTTGAAACACCGAGCCACGTTCCCCCGGCAATTTCGTCACGGCCGGCATAGACGGCCTGTTCATCGTCCCATCGGTGCAGAGGCTTTGCGGACCGTTGGTAGAATTCATCTCTATTGGCTGCCAGTATAAATGGAAAGACTGAATTCTGTTTCATTGAAACCCCAATCAGGCACATACTTTTACCTTCTTTCTATCTGTATTCATTCTATTAATTATGACATACACCGCCATGGTGAAGAAAAAAGAGACAAAACTTGGGGAAAAGATGTCTGGCACAGCAAGGTATACGAAGACACCGGACAAAGCAGCCCAGCCCCCTGTCCTATTAAAAGAAGTATGCACCCTGTCACTTAACTGCTCTGGTGTCAGTCTGCCTCTTTTTACAAACAGAAAATCAGCTATAAACACAGCCGTTAATGGAATCACTACTGTGCCAAGCATTGAGATGAACCTGTCTGCATCGTTTACGATTACGGGAAAACAACTGACCACCACGCCGGCTGCTCCAAACATAACAGCACTCCGGATTCTTCCAAGGGCGGGAAACGTATTAAGCAGACTGAAGCCACCCGTATATGCATTATTTAAATTGATAATAATCATTGATGAAAATGCTGCCGCTGCCACTGCGCCAATCAGCAGCGGAGACTCCGTAAGCCTGGTTGATGCTACAAACGGGTTCCATTCGCCTGCAACGGCTGCTGTAAAAGCCCCCAGAACCGCCGTAATGAAAAAGCCAAGCACATTTCCAGCATATATGCCTGTAACTGCCTGTCTGCTGCTTTTGGCGTACCTGGCCATATCTGAAGACGTCCCTGCTCCGGAGACGTACTGTACAAACGCCAGGCTGGCGAATAAGACCATCACCGGCAGAGACCAGTTCCCTGAATCCGCGACAGCCTCACTGGCTGACAAGCCATCATATGTTCCTGTAAAAAACAGGCCCAGCATAATGACTGCAGCCGCTGCCATAACAGGAAGAGCGAACCTGGAAACTTTCTTAATCGCTTCAAAACCGACAACAGCAAGGTATGCCATGATCAGCGCGAGGGGAAGACTCAGGAGAACGAATGGCACCTCCAGTCCAAAACCTCTCTCAAGAAGCTCTTTTAATATGTAGGTTCCCCCCACGGTCTGAACACCAAACCAGTACAAAGAAGTAATCGAGCGTACCGGCGATGCCAGATATTTGGATCCCTTTGTACCGATCATAGTCCTGATTACATACTGCGCCGGCAATCCGTATTTAGCACCAGGCAGAGCCAGAAGGGAGACGAAGAAAAAGGCAAATGCTGCGCCGGCCATTGTACAGAGAACGGCTGCATAAAAGCTGAGGCCTCCTTCAAGCACCGCAAGAGCAGGAACGAGAAAATTACCGGCATTGACCGCAACTGCAGCCTGTATACGGATGTAGTCCGAGGCTTTTGTTGTTTTAAGATGCCCGGGCACAGCTTCCAGCCCCAGTTGTTCATATCTTGACCTAATACCCAAATCAGTCCCCACGCTTTCTTTTATTGAAAAATGACAGCTGACGAAAGCCAGTGCTCTGCTTCATATTGAAGTCTCAGTCCCTCTCATCTTACCGGGAAAAACAGGACCCGTCTAATTGTTAAGCATATTAACTTTCCGACAGGGTACAGGAATAAGACAGACTTCTCCTTTTGCCTTGCTTAAAAGAAAACGCCCATTATATAATCAAGCCAGTGATAACGGAACTTCTGCACGTTTCATTCGTACGTATGTATAACAGGCAGGAACTCTGAAACAGGAGGGAAACAACCATGACTGATAGTAAAAAGCAGGAAATCCGAAAAAACAACGCATCATCCTATATCGAAAAAATCCGGTCAGAAAAAAACCTGGATGATATTCTCGAAACAATCGGCCGGATTGGAACAGCCGAACAGGAAAAAGCCGGCGAGTCACTCGAATCACTTAAGCGCCCTGTAAGCGATATGATGAATGATCCGAATCATGAACTTCCAGAGCAGCTGTCAAAGCTCAAGGATGTTGTTGCTGACCTCGAGCCAAACTATTTGAAGCAGGGACGTTTTGAGAAATTTCTCAGTAAAATTGTACGGAAAAGTCCGCTCGACAAATACGCCAAAAGATACCAGTCCATTGAATCAGAAGTGGAAACAATCATCGAAGCTCTTCTTCACGGAAAAGATAAACTTGAAGAAGATAACGTCATGCTTATGCAGCTGAAAACTGTGGCCAGGGAACGAATTTACTCGCTGGAAGAACAAATCGCCATCGGTAAAGAGCTGAATACGATGCTGGAGGAAGAGGCAAAAAAAGAGGAATGGCAGCAAAATCCCGCCCCCATTCAGAAAGGCCAGCAGAAGGTTCTCTCCAGGGTTAAAAACATGCAGCAGGCCACTATGGTGCTTCAGCAGTCTCTGGCTTCCGTTGACATCATCGTCGAAAACAATGACAAACTTGAAGAAGCGATCTTCAACGCGATCACCATGACCAAAAATATCATTACCGTCACAGCCTCCATTCAGCTTGCACTCGGAAACCAGAAACGTGTCATTGATGCGGTTCAGAATGTGAACGAGTCAACCGAATCGATGCTTGCATCCAACGCATCTCTTTTGAAGTCAAATACAGAAGAAACATTAAAAACTCTTGAAAAGCCTGCCATTGCTATGGAAACATTTAAAAAGGCCTATGAAGATGTGTATGCCGCCATTGAAATGACCGAGCAGTCCAATGAAAGAATTATTGAGTCGAGCAAACAGTTTATAACTGAAATGGATGAACTGAACCAGAAGATGGAACAGAAACTGCTGAAGTAGAACAAACACCTTAACAGTTTTTACGTATCTCATGATCCGGGGGTGATGACTGATGACGTTCAAGGAAAAGCTGCTGCATCATGAATGGGTGCAGCCCTTTCTCCCCAATTATATGAAACCACTTCAGGAACCGAGAATTGAAGAAGGTGCCACAAGCCTGATGATTCATGAAACAGAAGAATTCCTGTCCGACCTGTCCTCCCTTTCGGAACTCCCACGTCTAAACAAGACGTTTAAAAGAAAAATAAAGGGATTTCTCCTGAAAGTGAAGATAAAGCCTAAAAAGCTTCACTTGGAACTGATTGATACTAAGAGGTCTCCTGCAGAAATAAAAAAGCGGATTTACATTACTACTTACCGAAAGACGGTAAAAGCTGAAAACGGGTTGGGAAAATGTATTGATGCAACCATTTACTTTCAGCTCGACGGAAGAAATATTGTTCGGAATATCAAGCACCATTCACTATTCCGGCCCGTATTCACACATCTTCATATGCTGGACAGTTCTCTTTCCGGCCAATCTGTCCTTCCAGCACCGGTACAATCCGCAGAAGATCCTTCTGCAGAAGGAGACACTGCTTCATTTGATGAAGAAAAAATCAGGCTCACATCCGAACTCCGTAAACAGGCAGCACAGTTTAACAACATGAATAATGATCTTAGTCGTACTATGGAACAGGTTAGCTGCTCCCTCAACAGATGTCTGGAAGAATTTGATCTTCTGGATATTGAAGAGCGGCACCAGATTAAGCGGATGATTGTAAAGGAAATTCCTCAGCTCACAAGCACCTACCAGAGCCTGACTGCAGCCCAGAAACACGAAAAAAAGGATGATATGATTACCGCCCTTCATAAAATGAACCATTTCGCCCTCAAAATTGCTTCATCTCTTGATCAAAACCGTATGGAGCGGATGAATCACCTGTTACGAGTAAATAAAATGCGTTATGACGATGAAAATTAAAAAAGGCTGCATCGGATAGTGGTTTCCCGGTGCAGCCTTTTTATATTTATATGACTATCACTCATTTTTTCCGCTGTTTCCATTATTCTTTCCTTTGTCGCCGCCATTGCCGTTATTATTTCCATTGCCATTGTTATTTCCATTGCCATTGTTTTTTTTGTTGCTGTCGTTATTGCCGGTGCCTTTGTTATTACTGTTCCCATTGCCACTGCCGGTTCCATTAGAATTTCCGCCCTGATCCTGGTTACTGGAAGGACCGTTGCCGCGATTGTTTCCATTGCCTTGTCCGTTATTGCTGTCTTTCTTTACGTCTTCTTCCTGACTGCTTTTGTTTCCTCCTGCTTCACTGCTGCAGTTTCCCTTTTTCTTCTGGTCGCTGCAGTCTTCGTCCTCTTTATCCGAAACCCCAGCTGCTGCCAAATCATCTTCTTCCTGATGTTTATCACTGCTGCTGTTATCTTTGCTGGCAGGGTTTCCTGCCTGATTATTTCCGCTGCCGTTGTTGCTGCTTCCATTACTATTCCCGTTTCCATTCCCGTTTCCATTGTTGCTGTTTCCATTATTATTCCCGTTTCCATTCCCGTTCCCGTTGTTACTGTTTCCATTTCCATTCCCGTTACTAATGTTGCCGTTTCCAGTGCCGCTGGCGGCTGCTGTTTTGTCACTGGTATTTTCTTCATTTTTATTATTCCGGCCTGCATTTTCCCCTGCCGCAGATGAATTGTTTCCCCTGTTGTTCTTGCCTGCCTGCGAAGCCGTCTCGTTCTTTTCAGAAGCATTTTCCGATGCTTTTTCCTGCACTCGATTTGACGGATGATCTGTTTTTTTGTTTTGATCAGAACTGAGACCTGCGACTATAGATGGCATTTCCTCTGTTAAAGCTGGATGCTGCCTGATATTTGAAACCGCTGGTTTATCTTCTTTTAGTGCTGTTACGGTTTTGGAGGAATCGGATGTTGTTTTATCGTCCTCAACAAGAATGGTGCTGTGTATACCGGCATTTTCAGATTCTGTTTGAATCAGTTCTCCCATTGAAAGCGCTGAAAGTTCGGATAGTTCAAGCGACTGCTCCAAATTAGTATAATAGAGGGATAGTTTACCGGGTGAAATATCAAACTCGTCCGCTTGATCTGCAGTCTGCTGATCAAGCAGTAAACTGACAATATTTATGTTGTATTCTTCAAAGAATGAATGGGTCCACCCTTCATAGGATGAGATCCAGTACTCATCATCCATAAGAGCAGGAGAAGTGGATATGTATAAGTTTCTTCCTTCATCAAGATAGCCCAGACTGCGGCTGTAATCCAATAATTTTCCGGATACAGAAGCGAATGAAAGGCCTGGATTTTCACTGAGTCCTGTCCTGTTGATCAGTTCCTCCCCTTCCTGGTTGTAACTGGTCAACTGTAAAACATCGAAATTTTCGTCCAGTTTCATAGCTATGCTTGGGTTGATATCCAATGCAACTATACCGTAAACTTTATCATCGCTGCTGAATGGGAGCATAGCAAAAAGGATCAGAAAACTAATTACGGCAGCTACCGGAATTGTCATGGTTTTAGCGTTGTAAAGAAAAGAAAAATTGAGGGCTCCCGCCGGGCTGTAGTCAACTTCCTCTCCAGTTCTGACACCCGGTCTGCGTTTCGCCTTTACAAATTCCCCTTCTTTTGTCATCACGATCATAAATCGATCGTGCTTCTCCATGACAACCCCTTTTTTCACGTCAACCACTCCTTAAGGTAATCCTTGAGATAGCGATAGTCTTCCATAAGGACAATGGAAACCGCTATAATATATTTCCTGTTTCGTTCAATGGTTTTTCTGCTCATCGTAATATGACGGGTCAGCTCCTTAATCGGCAGCCTTTTTTTCGTCATTAATGTGTGACGCAGATCCTCCCGTGCGACCACGGTTTTCGCTATAACGGCCATATTTTCCCTTGCATCCTGATGCTTCGGACACTGTTTCGCCACATCAGCAAGCGTGATTTTAAACCCTTTAAGTACTTCTTTTAAATGAAGGATTTCCTCTCTTCTATACTCCTGTTCAAGCTTCAGGTGATATTCCCGAAAAGAAGCATGCACTTCCGCAACGTTTTCCATATTTTCGTTATCCTCATCGGTATAATCAATGGAGAGGGGAATCTTTCTCCGCTGCTCCTGACGGATAAAATCAATGACTCTCCGCCGGATAACCAGGCTTGCAAAAGACAGGAAGGAACTTCCCTTGTCAGGTGAATACTGATGAATGGCTTCATTGAAAGCAATCAGGGCAATGGAGTATTCATCATCTTCACTTGTATTTATATATCGTTTACATACTTTTGCTGTTGTTTTTCGAATAAAAGGTATATATTGTTCAATCAGTTCATTTTCGAGTGCAGCGTTGCCCTTTTGCACTTCAAGAACCGTTCCGGATAAGTCTAAAGGTTTAGTTGGATTTACAGTTAAGCGCTTGAGCACTCATAGCACCTCTCTTGTGCGTATTCATATGTATTCGCCGCGTACGCATCGTTTTTGTGGGGTTATTTCCATATCTTAACGAGTTTTTTTTACAAATTCAGTGGACCTTCGACCTAACTATCAATTACATTTCAGTGATACACTGTTTACAGTTATATTACGGTTCATTAAAATGAAAGCGAATTCAAAACACTGAGAGGAGCAAAACCATTGACACAAAGCATTCGAGCATTCGACAAGTGTCGTCACATTGTTGACGGCTTCGATTTAGGGATGGCAGAAAGAACCGGGTCATATGTACTAGATGAAGAGGAACTTACACTCATTGAAACCGGCCCGGCTATTTCCATTCCCCATATTATAGAAGGTCTTAATAAACTTGGAAAATCTCCAGAGGACGTAAAACATATCATCGTGACACACATTCACCTTGACCACGCCGGAGGAACAGGTCTGCTTTTAGAAAAATGTCACAAGGCAATGGTTTATGTACACGAAAAAGGCGCCCGGCACCTGATTGATCCTTCCCGTCTGATTAAAGGCGCAAAGATGGTATATGGTGATAAATTTGATGCCTTGTTTCATCCTGTCCTTCCCGTCTCCAAAAATAATGTAACGATTGTCAGGGAAGGTGATACACTGTCACTGGGGGCCTGCAATCTGCGGTTTTATGACACACCTGGTCACGCAAGTCACCATATCGGCATATATGATGAAAAAACAGACACATTTTTCTCAGGAGATACAATCGGGGTCCGTTACCCCTCTCTTGAAAGAAAAGGCTTGTCCCTGATCCTTCCATCTACATCTCCCAATCAGTTTGACCCAGATAAAATGCGGCAATCGGCTGAGAAAATTAAAAGTTTAACTCCTGCAAGAATTGCTATGGGTCACTACGGGACAACCGATAACCCTGATCATGTTTTTAAACAGCTGGATTACTGGCTTGAGGTATTCCTTGATACAGGGAAGATGCACTTCGAGAATGGAGAAAGTGACAAAGTATTGAAAAAATCACTTCTGAAGGAAATAAAAAATTACGCTGAAAAATATACTGAATTAACACCAGAAGATATTCAGTTGATTGGGCTCGACCTCAGCATCAGTTCGATGGGCATTATGGATTACCTGAAACGGAAACACCGCTGACATACTGGTTACAATTCATTTTGTTTTCTGTTTGCAAAATAGTATATTATAATTGTAATAAATCGCTTGAGGCGCGGAAATCTTTTCTAAAGTGGGGATGTTTATGGATCGCAAGGCAGCAACGAAATATGTAGGAAAACCGGTACGCATAAATGAAGGGAAAAATGGTGAATACACCGGCATACTGGAGGATGTAACTGCTGAGCCCAGAAAACCCTGGGTCGGAACGGTACGGATTTCAGGCGTCCTTTCCTACCCGGACATCATGTGGGATTCAAATGAACTCCCTTCCCCGCTGTACTCGGAAAACGAGCAGGTGTATTGTAGCGGGAACAAAATAACACCTTACAGCCGTGACGATTCCTATACCTACAAACAGTCCATTGATTACGCTCTGGCTGAAAAGTGGAACAGGATTGATGCAGAAAAAGAAGCCAACGAATCCGTCCTCGCCCTGATTCATCAGGAGTTGAAACGGCGAAAAGCGGAAGATCTTCTTTATGAAGAAAGCTATGTGTATTACCATCTCGTAAAAAAAGCACGGCATTTTTACGTTTATGATGAAGAAAAAAAGGAAGCACTGTCTCTTGACGGCTGCCCATTTGAGTTTGAAATTAAAGTGAAAGGACGCTGGCAGAAAGCAAGAACTGCCAATGCACCGGAATTTGAACTCGAGAGCGGCAAAACGGTTGAGTTAAAGCATGGAGATCAATTGAGACTGAACAAATCCCAGTTCGACCCGTACCGGATTCTGATCAATGAACTGGATCCTCCTGCACTTCAGGCGCTTGAACGGGGTCTCAAAAAACTCGGCATCTTTCATGAAAACAGCGTTTACTGCCATAACTCGCTTTTGATACAGCTGCTCAGTGAAGTTGATCAAGACGAATTTGACGGTGTCAATTTCATCTCATATGCAACTGACAAACATCAATTCATCGTACAGCATCACTATGAACGTGAAATATTTGAGGATGAACCCGACAGAACTTACGACCGATTTGAATTTACGTCGGACACCGGAGAAAGACTGATTACTACCTACGCTACGGAACTTTCAAAGGACTAAAGAACATTCTAAAAAGGCTGCGACTAAACTCATCTAAATAGAAGGCCCTCACCATCGGTGAGGGCCTTCTAATTGTTGATTGTTCAAAAATACACTCGCTTGCCGCGGGCAAGGCTTCAGCTAACCGGGGAAAATCGCCCCGGTGGATCTTCAACTCTTGCTTTTCCCGCAGGCGTCTCGTGATTTTTGAACAATCAACATATATGTACATAAAAAGGATACCTTCTAATAAAGTTAAATCACCACAACCTAACAGTATCGAAGGTATCCTTATGTTTAAGGCTATGTTAAAGCTTAATGTTGATATTTTCTATCATTGATTGTAGCGAACGCGCGACACTCCTGCGGGAACAGCGCCGGCTGAAGACCCCGCAGGGTGTTCTCCCCGAGGAGGCTGAAGCGGTGCCCGCGGAAAGGGAGCGTAGTGAATGGAAATTAACAACAGAATTTAACAGAGCCAAGTTAAAAGATTACATGAATCAAGTTGATTTGCCGATGGTATCACGAACCTTCAATCACATCAATTCAGTTTTCCCCCGGGATCGGATCCCCTGGAATCAGACTCTTCATAGGAAAACCATCTGAAACACGATACAGACTGATCTTCACCAAGATGCTGAAGAGAAAACGTCTTTCCGGTTATACTTGTCAGGATCGAAACTTCAAGCGTGGTCAACCCGTTAAGCCTCTGGAGCGGGTGACTCGTAATTTCAACTGTCTGAATGCGGCTTCGCGGCACGATGACCGTCGTCCGGGCAAACTTTCTGGAGCGCATCCATAAAAACTGTTCATTATTGCCGATTCCAGCATCTTTAAACTGCCAATAGCCGAGCCCCGCCGCTAAAGCAAGACCGATAAAGCTGAAAGCGCCATAGTCGATGAAATAGGTTACCAGCGCTGCTGCAGCCGTGACAGGAACAGCAAGGCGGATCATATACCTGAACATGCTTTTTCCAGGCAGGCCGGTCATTGGACGTTCAAAGGAATACTCCGGTGCCAGTGCCTCAAGATGCCCCTTGATTTCAGATTCACGGCACAGCGGAAGCAGTATAGTCGAGAGGTCTTCATCCTTCGTTCCTCCTCCCGCGCTTTCCACATAAACAGCAACGAGGCCGAATGGCTGCCTCAGAACGTTTTGAACAACACGGACCGCTGTAATTCTCCGCCTGTTTAATGTAAGCTGCCGTCTTTCAAGCAGCCCCCTTGAGATGACAATTTCATCTCCTGTCTTTTCAATTGTAAAATTACCATACTTCAGTAAAGTGCTGATAATCCTGATCACCCAGGCAATCAGCAGTACAAGAATGACAAACGATATGACAAACCTTACGGACGACTGGAGCACAAACCCGAGTGCTGTTTCATACCAGGCTTCAGGAATGAACTGCTGGATCTGTGAGAACGCAGCGCCGACAAAAGTCGCTGCCACCCCGATTCCGCTGGAAGTAAGTGCAGCGGCAAGCAGCCTTCTGCCTGAGAGCTTCCACCTATGGTCCGGCTCCTTCCTTTCCTTTGCCTGATACTGTACCGGCTTAGGTGTTTCCTTATCCTGATACTCCCCTACATCGTATACCGCTCCGTCTTCCCCTTCGTACTCATACGAGTCCGGTTCAGACTTACGCATCCCATAAAGGAGTTCATGTCTGATTTCCTCGGCTTCCTCACGTTTTAATGCAATGATTCGAAACTCCGGCTCGTCTCCTCCGCCGGCTGTTTCAATTTTCACTTCAACGAGGTTAAACATTCGCTGAATGAGCTTCGCATTTAAATCAATACTCTGTACCCGGTCCTGGTGAATGTACCTTTTCTTCCTGAAGATCAAGCCGTGACGGACATGAAGTTCACGATCGTCAAGTCGATAACGGAAGGTAAGCCAGTAAAGAAACCCGGAAACAGATGAAAACAGCAGTAAGAAAATGAGAATGATCAGATAGTACCATGGGCCTCTCTGCTGTGATGATCCAAAGAATAAAAGCACGACTCCGGTTATCAGGAGCTGCTTCACATTACTGAAAAATGATACAAAAATGGAAACGGGATGCTGGCGTTTGTAATCACTCATCAGGATCCGCTTCCCTTGCCAGTTTTGCAATATGATCTCTGACCTCATCGGCTTTTGACTCTTCGAGAGCCGGTATTTCATGAACGGTGGCCGCCGTAGTAATTTTTACAGATGCCATTCCGTAGTGCCTTAATAACGGCCCCTGTTCTGTATCTACGTGCTGAACACGGATCATGGGGATAATGACACGGCGGACGATCAAAATGCCGTAAAGGAGTTCGACTTCGTTTTCATAAATTTTATAGCGCCAGCGCCGCCACTGCCATTTCGGAAACAGAACAGTGTTAAAAATTCCATAAAGCAGATAGGCTGCAATAATGAGATAAAGAATCCATCCAGGCAGAAACTCAACCTGGTTGGAGAGCCACCAATAAGCCATTGGTACGAGTGCAAAAACCAGGAATTCAATCACTGCTCCTATCCGCCATACTTTCAGTGCATCCGGTGAGATTTTCTGGTCAGGCATCGGCCGCTTGTCTGTTTCGGGATATTCCACTGTGTCACTTCCCATCTTCAGATGCGTCTTCCTGAATGTATATTATGTTTACCCCTTCGTCTTTCATGAGGCTGAGAACTTGATCGTTCAGTTCTCTGTCATACAGAAGCCCCAGGGATTCGACGATCTCCAGTTCCTCGAGACGGCCTTTCTCTGCATCTTCAATCAGTTCAAGTATTTCATCATAATTTTCCTGTTCCAGTTTTGAAATGAGTTTTTCCTTTTCCATTTTACGGCTCCTTTTTTATGTACTTTCCAATTCTATCCTACCACAGTAAAAAACAGCCCTTCAACCAAATTGCCGGCCCGTTAGAGCAGAAAGCCCGGCCCCTGAAATTGGAGCCGGACATGGTACTACTGATTTCTCTGTATTGTATCGGTCATCTGTTTCCAGACTGAGCCTTTTGCTTCTTCTCCGCCTTCAATACGGGCAAGTGCCAGCTTCACCTGCATACTCACCTCAAACTCAGCATCATCTTCTGCTTCACGGAGCGCCTCGACTGCACGTTCGTCACCAACTTCATAAAGGAACATGGCTGCCCGCCACCGCACCAGTTTATTTTTGTCTTTAAGCGATACTATCATTGCCGGAATTGCTTTTTCACTGCCGATATCCGACATGCAGTCCCCTGCTGTTCTGCGCACAGTAACTGACTTATCCTTGAGTGCTTCTTCAAGGAGCGGAAGCACCTCTTCATCTTCAATCATTCCAAGATACACCGTTGCCAGACGGCGCATAGAAGCTTTTTCATCATGGAGCGCCTTCTTAATTACCGGCAGGTCATCCAGGGTCGGATTCATCTGTTCAAATACTTCAAAACGCTTTCGCCAATCAGGATGGTCAAGCATCTCCTCTGTTACTTTCAGCCACTCTTTTTTTACAGGCTTCGCTGTTCCGTCCTTCTGCTCATTTGCTGCGTTAACGAGGCGTGCAAGGCGCTCGTCGGTGTATGCTGCTTCAATCTCCTCAGCAACTTCCTTTGCCACTTCCTGAGGGTCACCGTAACGGGGTTTCTGCTCGGCCCATTTGCGCATGAGGACAATATTGTCATCTGGATGCTGGGCATCCATGGCCGCCTGCTGAAAGACAGCGGGAAGACCTTCACGGATTTCCTCTTCACCCGCCTGCGCCTTGATCTGCATCGGAATACCCTTGAACATTTGGATAGCTACATTTACTTCTCCAAAATGCTCATCCACTTCACGATCTTTGGAGACTCCTTCTTCTGCATCCTCTCCGAAAACCTTTCTGACTTCGGGCAGAAGAACTTGCCAGTCCGCTTTAGGATGACGTTCTACGGCGATAAAATCAGCAACATGGTAGATGCCTTTTACTCCCTCAATTTCGAAAAGCTCCTTTACAAAAGAAGGCGCGTCCTCTTTATTTTTCGGGGTAAAGTTATGCGCTTTTCCCGCCGGGAGAGATTCTGTTAAAGTCAGTTTCATCGTATTGGGGCTTGGGGTTGGTTCAATCGCTTTAATTCTCATTTTGACAGACTCCTCTCAACTGTTTTCTGTATTTTATATTATCATACGTAAAAGACAGGGCCCAACCAGCAGGCGTTCAGGCAAGGAGACGGCCCAGACCTGTCAGAATATCCTGAAATGATGCCTTGTCATTAAAACTGGCCGCGATCCTATGCTCCCGGTCAAGCAAAAAAGTCGTTGGAACAGACATACACCGGTAGCTGTCATACGTCTTTGTTGCGTCGTCAAGCACCATGGGAACGGTAAACCCTTCCTTCCTGAAGAATTGTTCACCTGCTTTAGGATCTCCTTCCCTTCCGGTTACGTTTATCATCAGAAGATCGACCTCTTTTGTTTCCATGGCTTTATACAGCTGCTCCTTGTTTGGAAGATCCCGCTGGGAATCCGGGCACCATGAAACCCAGAACGTGATCATAAGAGCCTTCCCATTGTAATCTGATAATGAAACCTCCCGTCCTTTTGCCGGGCTGTATAGTGAGAAATCAGGTGCATTCATGTATGATCCTCCTTTGCTGTCGTAAAGCGCGAAAATGTATCATAAAGGTACGAAACCGAATGAACAGCATACTGCCGGTCTACACGGTTTCCGTCGATAAAATAAAGCACACATGGTACACTTTCAATCTTATGTTCTCCAGCCAGTGCAGGAAAAAACGAAATATCCGCTTTTACTACCGTAACATTTTCAAACATCGGCTCGACAATGGTGAGAAATCGTTCTGCAAGCCTGCATGTCCCACACATCGCCGTGTGGACAAACACGACTGTCCTTCTGTTCTGTTTAATCATTCCATTAAGTTCCTCTTCATTATGACAGATCAGCAAACCTGCATCCTCCTACCGCTTCATTTCTTTCAGCACTGCTCTTACCGGACTCCCGTCCCCATGACTCAGACGAAGCGGGAATGCAGTGAGTTCATAATACCCTGGTTTTACACCGAAGAGATTCAGTCCTTCAAGAATGACAATACCTGCCTTGTTTAACTCATGATGAGCACGAAGCTCTTTGGATTCAAGGGGGTCCACTGATGGAAAATCAACACCGATGAGGTGGACACCGGCTTCCTTCAGTTTTACGGCAAGTTCAGAAGCTACCTGGGGAAAAGCGCTGTAGGAGTGGCCGGTTTCATTGGCTGCTGTCTTAAATAAAACTTTTTTAACTCCTTTAAGAACAGCTGAACTCACATCTTCAGGTGTAATTATGTTTTTACCCGTAAGATCAATAACCACTGCTTCACCTGTAAAATAATCAAGTGGAAGTGTGTCTATCGTCTCTCCTTCCTGATTAACATGAAAAGGGGCATCTATATGGGTCCCTGTATGGGTACTCATCGTAACTTCTGCAACATTGACGCTTGAGCCGTCGGAAATCTGCATGGAAGGCCGCAGCGAAAACGGCGTATCCCCGGGCCACACCTCCATATTCTTTCTTAGAGGCTGAGTAATATCTATCAGTTTCATAAATGTCCTCCTTCTATATGTTTTGCTGTTTTCTCTAATGTAACAAAAGAAAGGAAGGATGTCTTTTCCTGAACATCCTTCCTTTCTGTCATGGATTTTGTCTTTTGGCCTGCTCGTCCATCCAGTCCATCAGCTGATTAACGAGCGATTCAAAATCAGCGTCAACCTGATAACCCCTTAGAAACTCACCTTTACTTTCATCATTAAGCCTGCGGAATTCATTTTTCACTTCTGATCCCTGATGGGTAAAATCCTTCAGTTTTCTTCTGATCATTCTGAGATCTTCCATATGTAACGCCTCCTTTAGATGCCCTATTCCCGCGCTTTGATTATTATTAACCGTTTTTTCGATTTAAGCTCTCTGTTTTACAAACATAAACGGATACGTTACAATAAATCAGAATTAAAACCCGATAAAACTTATAGGAATTAAAGGAGTGATCAATAAATGAACCTTAATAATCAGCAGTCAGCCCACAGGGAAGCACCGGAATACAGCCCGCTTCCACCTATGCAAAAAGGGAATGTTGCCCTCGGCGCTGCGGCTTTTATCATTCTAGCCGTAACAAGTTATTTAATTTCCGGAATTGAAATGGCCATTCTTTTAAGCTTCGGCCTTGTTTTCGGTTTTACTCTGTTTCATGCCCGTTTCGGATTCACCTCGGCATTCAGAAGGTTCGTTGCAGTCGGCAACGGCCAGGCATTACGGGCACACATGCTTATGCTGGCAGTTGCCATTACCCTGTTCGCACCTATTCTTCACTTTGGCATTGGTTTTTTTGATGCCGATCCGGCAGGGTTTGTGTCACCTGTAGGTACGAGTGTAATTGTCGGTTCCTTTCTGTTCGGTATCGGCATGCAGCTTGGCAACGGCTGTGCATCCGGAACGCTTTATTCCATCGGAGGCGGCCGCTCTTCCATGATTCTGGTTCTGATCTTCTTTATTATTGGCTCTGTTCTTGGTGCCTGGCACTTCGAATTCTGGACTGAAGATATGCCGAATCTTGCACCGATCAGCCTTGCAGAGGATACAGGTCTTGGCTATTTAGGTGCATGGCTTCTGCAGATGGGCATATTCGGCGGTGTAATTCTGCTTACCATTATCGTCCGTAATCGCCGTCGTCCCCCTTCCATGGCTGTTCTGCCAAGTGCTGAAGGCTGGAAACGCATTGTTCGCGGTGCATGGCCCCTGTGGGCTGCCGCAATTGTACTCGCAGTATTCAATGCCTTGACACTTATGGTCCGCGGCCAGCCGTGGGGCATCACCGGCGCATTCGCTCTGTGGGGTTCCCAGATCGCCCAGGCCGTCGGGATTGATGTGACTCAGTGGGGTTACTGGTCAGGTGAGAACGCACAGCAGCTCGAACAAAACGTATTTCACGATTCTACCAGTGTCATGAATTTCGGAGTGATGACCGGTGCCTTTATGGCTGCTGCAGCTGGAGGAATGTTCAGTTTTGCAAAGAAGATTCCGTTTAAAATTGCAATGGCGTCCATTGCAGGCGGTCTTCTGATGGGATACGGCGCCCGTCTCGCATTCGGCTGTAACATCGGTGCTTATTTTGGAGGCATTGCCTCATTCAGTGTACACGGCTGGGTATGGATGATCTTCGGAATGCTCGGCACCTACGCAGCTCTCTTTATCAGACCGTTGTTCGGTATGAAAAACCCGAAAAGCGACGACCGTTTCTGCTGATTAAAAAAGCTGATGCCTCTGTTTATTTAGAGGCCATCAGCTTTTTTTTTAGCTTTTTCAAAAAGATTGTTTTTTTTCGCTGCAGGCGGATGCTTTCCGCGGGCAACGCCTCAGCCTCCTCGGGAAAATTACCCTCCGGGGTCTTCGGCTTTGCTTTTCCCGCAGGAGTCACCGCCTTTCGCTCCTATCAGACACAGCCTTTATTTTTTATTGACCGGTTACTACATCTGCTCCGAGGATTTCTCTGAAATGGCCGAGAGCCCACTCGTGGCCTGACTGGCTGAAACTCTGAACAGCACCACTGTGAATGACAATTTTAAATCCCTTATTAAATGCGTCCACAGCTGTATGAAGAATACAAATATCCGTACACACACCTGCCAAATGAACTTCAGTTATTTTTCTCTCTCTCAGCCTGATTTCAAGATCAGTCCCTGCAAAAGCGCTGTAACGGGTTTTATCAATCCAGAGAAGCCTGTTGTCACCCTGAATGGCCAGCCGCTCATATACAAGGCCCAGCCTGCCGTATAGTGCCCTTCCTTTTGTCCCTCTGATATTGTGGGGAGGAAACAAGGCCGTTTCAGGATGAAAAGGGTCGTTTTCTTCGTGTACATCAACGGCAAATACAAGGTGATCTCCACGTTCCCAAAAGGATTCAGCGAGTCCTGCCACACGATCTTCAATCTGCTGACCAGGCTCACCGCAGGACAGGCGCCCATCGTCTGCAATAAAATCGTACGTGTAATCTACCACCACCAACGCTTTCATCTGAATCCCTCCTGCATGCTTTTTTCTCATTATAACAGTGGCCGCAGGAATGCACCTCTTTCACGCACAAGTTTTCGAAAATCAGTAATCTATCCGAAAACACCTGATCATTATGCCCATTTTCCAATAAAACCAAAAGACCATCCCTGAGACAGGAATGGACTTTATCATTTTCCGGTTAACTAAATTCCAAGAATCATCCGGTTTTGAAGCTGGTGAATCTGCTGTTCGACTCTTAGAAGCTGATCCCGCTGTTCGGGATTTGCACTTTGAATTATTTTCTCCAGTTCCAAATGAACTTCTTCCAAGTGCTGCTGTGCCTCAAGAAAATCCCCCGGGCTCCCTGGATTTACACGTCTTGCGTCATCAAGCTGCGCTTGAGCGTCGTCCATTACTGTACGAATTTCTGCAATCAATTCTTCCATCTGATTATAATTAGCCATCATTCATCACCTCGGTAGTCTCTCTGATAGGAGTAGTATCTGTCCGGGAGTTTTACTTATGCTTAGAAAATGTTTCTTATCGTTGGCAACAGGCGTAAGGCGTGGTATTTTAAGTGAGGAAAGAAAGGATGAAATGAATGACATGGGAATTATTTAACGTAATTGGTACGATTGCTTTCGCCCTCAGTGGAGTCATTGTCGCGATGGAAGAAGATTATGATATCATGGGCGTTTATATACTCGGGTTTGTTACTGCCTTTGGCGGTGGCGCAGTCAGAAACCTTCTGATCGGACTGCCTGTAACCGCACTTTGGGATCAGGGAACATTATTTACAATTGCTATCGTCGTGATGACAATCGCCTTCCTGTTTCCGATCTGGCTGAACTCCTGGCTCAAGTGGGGCCATTTTTTTGATGCTGTCGGGCTTGCCGCCTTTTCCATTCAGGGAGCCTTGTTTGCGAAAAGCATGGGACTGCCTCTTAGTGCTGTTCTGGCAGCTGCTGTGCTGACAGGAACAGGCGGCGGCATCATCCGGGATGTACTTGCAGGCAGGAAACCGCTTGTTTTCAGAAGTGACATTTACGTTCTATGGGCGATTCTCGGAGGTCTGATTGTCGGTTTCAATGCTGCCTCTTCCACATGGGAACTGTTAGTCCTTATGATGGCGATTATTCTACTTCGGATGCTGTCGGTCCAGTACAAATGGCAGCTCCCCCATAAAAAAACAGCGGAGCGTCAGGCTGAGTCCTGACGCTCCATCTGCGTAATTCTGAATGTATCCCGGAAAGGGTTTAGATAATAGGTACGGACACGTTCCTCCGTTCCTGTTTCCCCTCCTGTTTTTTCTATTGCCTCCTGAACGGTTATCCGAACTTCACCATCGTCGGTTTTCTCCACACGTACTACTTCCAGTTTAATGACCTTCTCCACCAGCCTCTGTGTCGTGTACTGCTGATGCGTACGCCGTATCATATGGTAAAATTGAGAGTTGGGATACAAGTAGGTTTCCAACTCCCTGAACGATGAATCCTCCAGACTATTTGTCCAGGCTTCTTTATAATCCTGAATAAACAATGAAGCATCGTTATGCAATTCTTCATCCGCCTCATGCCAGTCCACATCCGCACATGCTGTAAGTGTCAATAAACATATCGCTGCCGCCAGCGTAAATACCGCTTTTCCCACAAAACTTCCCTCTTTCTGTATCTATCTAAACTGTTTCCCTCTGTCAGTATAGCTGAATATCTGTTTATGGAAAAGAGACATACAAAAGGCCGGGCAGCATATTCAATGCTGACCCGGCCTTTCTGTTATTCATTTTCTTTGACGGCGTCACTGAGAGCCTCGAGTGTATAATGAATCGATTTATTCATTTCAATAAACCGCTTCTTTTTTGTATCTGCCTGAAAACAGGTAACAGCTGAAATGTTGGCATTTTCATGCACAGCATTAATCTGCTTATCATGTATATAACGGGGCTTATGTGCCGATACAAAACCAGCTGCAAGCGGGAGCCATTCATCACTTGCTGCTTTCACTCGATCTGCAAAGGGCTTTACATATTGGGCGAAATCCGCTGTTTCCTTTTCTTTTGCGTACCGCTCGAAGTAATTGAAGCATTCCTTATTCAGATCCAGCAGGGTGCCGGTCAGTTCCAGAAACCTTTTTTGATCGTTCATGATTCCACCTCCTCCACTATCTTACCAGAAGAAAGGCGTGTAAACATATCCGGCTAACGGAAGGAAAATGAAAAAATATTGGCCAGCATCCGTTTTTTGGGCCTTGAAGGATCCTTCCTGTTCATATAGAGCACCTGTTTTTCTTTGTCCACGACGGACTGTTCAAGTTTTTTCAGTCGTTTATCCACTCGTCTTAGCAGGTCAGCCAGCTCATCAATCTCCTGTCTGTGCTGAAGCATCTGATATTCCACCACTTCATCAGCTTTCTCCGAGAGCTTCTTTTCCAGCTGGTCCACGTGCAGAAGAATCTGGCCGAAACGTTCATCAAAGATCCGGCTTGAAACAACCTGTCCGTTTCCATTGTGGTCATTATTTTCTTCAGTATACACCTCTTTTACAGGCGTAAAACGGACATCTTTGAGTTTTTTCCCCTCGTTCAGCTGAACATGAATCTGTTTAAGAAAATGACAAGTCTCCTCCGGCAGAACGAAGTGACCGAGTTCATTGGTTTCACATTTCAAATCAAAGTATTTGATCCATCTCTGTACGGTCGTCGGATTTACCCCCAGCTGGTCAGCTACTGTCTTTGTTTTGAATGCTGTACTCATTTGGCATTCCTCCCTGCTTTCTTATGCCTTACTGATTCTATCTCTTCCTCTATACTTCCTCTGTGCCTGACAAAACTAGTTTGCTTTCGTCAAAGGTAGTGTCTGTTTGTCCGCGGCACATGATTTTGACGAAAAAGCACAGACTAAAATCGAATTTACATGCAGAAAGGAGACTTAAAATGGCAGGAAAACAAAAGAAACAGGAAGCAGCAGGACAGGCGAAAACACAGGAAAAAACCCGCCAGTCAGCCCAGACAGGTTTTGGCGATAAGAAGACTGAAGGGCCTGACCGTCCTTCCACTTAAAAAAAGCTGGCCCCGAAGGATTTTTAAAATCCTGCGGGGCCTTCTGCTGGTCAGTTGTGAGGTCTGAGTCTTCCCAGAACCTTTTGATAAAGTCTTTCAACACTGACGACCGCTTCCAACTGCTCAAGTTTACCTTCATACCATGCAAGTAAACTGTAGTTCGTGATTGGTTTTAATGTCCTTAGATCTCTGTTGGGATGCCTGCCCGGAGTTTTTGACCAGTCTCTGTTCATCTCTCGTTGATGGATAACCGGTCCATAAGCAAACCGAAGGATCGGCGTTTTCGGATACCTCCGTTCCAGAAACTGCTGATAATCCCTCCTTGATCCGGTAGGAGTGACCGTGTCATGAAAATGCATAATGTCTTCTTTCTCCGGGCTTTCAAACAGGATCCATGCCAATTTTCTCCCAAGAGAAATTCTTTTTTTTGTTTTAGTAAAGTCATGTACAGAACAGCCGAAAAGATTTCCTTTTGTGTCAGGAAAAAGAACAGTACTGAAGTGCAGCCGGTCCTGCAATTTGTATGCCGACGAACCGAAAACGCTGTGCCTGTCAAAATGATTTTTGATCACGGGCTTCTCAATCAGGTTCTGTTCATTCACAATTAGAGCGACGAGAAGCTCTTCCTCATCTTTTCTTTGCCAGAATTGCAGCCATTTTTCTGTTATCCAGTTACTTACCCCGAATTGTGGCAATAAATGAAAGTAAGGCGCTCCTTCTTTTTTTGACCATTCATAAATCAGGAGCTGCGCACAGGCATCGCTGAAGATCATCCAGTTTGCTCTTTCATAAGTCTGAAAGAGCCTCATACGCAGACTGTCCTGAAGAAGCTCGCAAAAAGGTCTGCTTTTCAGATCTGTCATTGCCCATCCGGCATTTCTTGAGACCATGGAGGCCAGGTAAGACCACCTGATTTCCGGGTTTCTTTTATAATATTTTTGATAAAATTCGGTACGTGAAATATTGTCATAATTCTCGGATTCAATTTCTTTCTTCACGGCGTACAGTATTTTTTTATCCTTATCTTTCAGCATCCTCTGATCACCCTTCTTAATTTACCCTCACACCGGGAAAATAGTCACTAAGACTATGGTGACAGGGAAAAACTATGGTAATATATAGTGATGGTTACTCGTCTTTACTTTACTGCAGGGAGGGACTCAGTAATGGCCTTCCGTTATCCGAACGGAAAAAAATTTGTAGACGGACGAAACGAAAAAAAGAAAAAGACCGTCAGTAAAGATGTCAGATTCAGTAACAGGGGTATGAGCCTGGAGGAAGATATCAACGAAACAAACGAATACTACCTTGCCAGGGAGATTGCTGTTATTCATAAAAAGCCGACACCACTGCAGATTGTCAACGTCCACTACCCTTCAAGAAGTGCTGCGGTCGTGACGGAAGCCTATTTTCAGAAACCGTCAACAACCGATTACAATGGGCTTTATAAAGGGAAGTATATTGATTTTGAAGCAAAGGAAACAAAGAACAAACAGTCATTTCCGTTTAAAAACTTTCACGAGCATCAGATTGAACATATGAGACGGGTGATCAGCCAGGGAGGAATTGCTTTTGCACTATTACGTTTTTCTATTTCCGATGAAGTTTATTTCCTTGAAGCCCGGCACCTGATTTCTTTTTATGATCAGCGTGGTGAATCTCGAAAATCGATGAAAAAGGCAGATATTGAAAAATACGGCGTTCTGATTCCGACAGGCTATCATCCAAGGATTGATTACCTGAAGGTCATTAACGATAAAATGCTGTAACTGCTTCTGATAATGAAAGGAAGATGAAAGATGTCAGATGAATACCGCACAAGACAGGAACGAAAGAAGGCCATGAGCCACACTAAAAACCGGAACAGCAGCAAATCATCCGGCAAGCCGGGAAAATCACGGGTGAAAAAGATTCTCACTGCCCTGGCAATCGTGTTTGCCGTCATCTTTGCGGCAGGTGGCATTACAGCTGTGGCGATGATTGCCGGTGCTCCTGATCTTGATGAAGATAAACTAAGGATGAGCAATAACCCGGAATTTTATGACAAGGACGGCGAAATGTTTGCTACCCTCTCGGGTGCTGAAAGCCGCCGTCACGCAAATATTGAAGATGTTCCTCCTGTAATGAAGGATGCAATTATATCCATTGAGGACATTCGGTTTTACGACCATTTCGGACTTGATATGCGCCGTCTTGGTGGAGCAGTCTGGGCGAACGTAACCGGCGGCTTTGGTGCCGAGGGTGCCAGTACAATCACACAGCAGGTAGTCAAAAACCTGTTTCTATCTTCAGACAAAAAAATCAGCCGAAAAGTCCAGGAGCAGTATCTGGCTGTCCGGCTTGAGCAGCGTTACACAAAAGATGAAATTCTTGAAATGTATTTGAACATGATTTATCTTTCAGGACCATACGGAGTTGTTGAAGCTTCCGACCGCTTTTTCAGTAAGGAGCTTGATGAACTCACAGTGGCTGACGCAGCGCTTCTTGCAGGTCTGCCTCAGCGCCCGACGGCTTATCATCCGTTAAATCACCCTGAAAGGGCTGAACAGCGCCGGAACACGGTAATTAATCAGATGGAACGCTATGGGAAGATTACCGCTGAAGAAGCGGAAGAAGCACGGAATACACCGATTGAGGATCAGTTGAATCCGAGCACAAACCATGAGGAATACCCGTACCAGTCGTATATGGACCACGTTCTTAATGAACTTGAATCAATCGAAGGCATTGAATCGTCCGATATTTATTCTTCCGGCATGAAAGTGTACACGAACCTGGACACAGGTGCGCAGGAATATGTAGAAGACCTGATGCAGAACGGATTGAATTATCCCGACGAAGAAACGCTGTCTGCTGTAACCCTGATGGATTCTGAAACTGGCAGAGTTACTGCGATCGGCGGACAGCGCGCGCCTTCCGAGGAAAGAAGAATTTACAATCTGGCTACGCAGATTAACCGGGCACCAGGTTCTACAATTAAACCGATTCTGGATTACGGTCCCGCTATCGAAAATTTCCAATGGTCTACGTATCATCAAATTACCGATGAGGAACATACCTATACTGACAGCGAACAGGTGATCCGGAACTCAGCCGGCAGAGGTTATTTCGGAGATGTCTCCATGCGTGAAGCGCTCGCATTGTCTCTGAACGTTCCTGCCTTAAAAGCCTTCCAGGAAGTCGGCTCAGATCAGGCACGTTCCTTCGGAGAATCGCTCGGCATGCCTCTTGATAACATGACCGAAGCCTACTCTCTCGGAGGGTTCCGTGACGGTGTTTCCACACTGGAAATGGCCGGTGCTTACGGTGCATTTGCCAACGGGGGCCACTATACGAAGCCGTATACGGTTGAACGAGTGGAATTTCCTGACGGGCGTACTATCGATTTGACTCCGGATACGAACCGGGTAATGGAAGACTATACAGCCTTTATGATTTCCGATATGCTCAAGACCGCTGCTTCCTCCGAAGGAACGGGACAGCACGCAAACGTTGATGGCATACCGCTAGCAGGTAAAACCGGATCCACGAACTTTACATCGGAAGAACGTGAAGACTACGGCATCCCTTCCGATGCAAACGCGATTAAGGACGGCTGGTTTGTCGGTTACTCAAGCCGCTACACAGCTGCTGTCTGGACCGGCTATAACGACAACTCGAATGGTTTCCTTTCCGGTACAAGACTGGCGCAGGACAAATTCAGGCAGGTTATGGCCCATGTTCACGAAGGTCAGGAAACCCCGGACTTCGAACAGCCTGATTCCGTAGTCCGTGTCGGTGTTGAAAAAGAAACCGGACTTCTTCCGAGTGACTTTACACCTGACAGTGCGATTGTTCATGAGTATTTCGTCAAAGGAACAGAGCCTTCAAGTGTGTCTGAAGAATATGAAGTGGATGCAGATGATCTTGGCTCTCCGCAGCTGGAAGCCGCTTATAACGAAAATCTTCATTCCATTATCGCAAACTGGAGCTTCAGTGCTGATGTACCAGGGGACTTTACTTTCCGGGTTGAACTCAGAGAACCCGGTGAGAATGATTATTCCGAAGTCGATATGACAAAGGAAACTGATCTTGTCATTGAAAATCCCGAGTACGGCGGAACCTACTCTTTCAGAATCACCGCTGTTTCAGATGAGGACGAGAACCTTGAAAGTGAACCTGCTTCAACCGAGGTCACTGTCCCTGAGGAAGAAGATCTGATTGAAGATGATGATGGTATCCTTGATGACATTTTTGAAGACGAAGATGCAGAAGAAGGTACCGAAGAAGAGGATGAAGAACAAGAAGATAATGGTAATGGCAATGATGATGGAGAAGATAACGGCAACGACAATGGTAACGGAAATGGTAATGACAACGGTAATGACAATGGAAATGGTAATGGTAATGACAATGGTAACGGTGACGGTAATGGTAACGATGATGGCAGCGATGACGACAACGGCCCCCCTGAAGATGATGATTCAGAAGGTGATGAAGACGAGGAAGAACCGCCTGAACCTGAGGAAGATGATTCTGACGATGGCGAAACCGGAGATACAGAACAGGATCCGGAAGAATAATCACGTTACTATATACAGACACTCGTACCTCACCTACTGTACTGGTGAAAGAATGAGGCTGTACCCAATTAAACACTAATAAGAAAAAACGGCCCCAATTATCGGATTTGATAATTGGGGCCGTTTCATATTGGTTGCAGTTTTATACTTGGTTTTGTGCAACCCTTATTGCATTTTCATAAAATATACTGCCCACTTTTTACGTGATTCCGCAAACAGCTGATCAAGAACGGTAAAGCTTTGGTGATGGGACGGGCTGGCAAGAACATAGGAAAGTCGTTCCTGCAGATTCACAGGGGCGCAAACACTCTCAGACAGCACGCCTGCTATATTTTCAAGCGAGGTCACCGGCTTTCCTTCTGCCCAGCTCATGGCCTGTATGTAACGAGAAGCGTAATAGATCATCAGCTTTTCTGCCTCTTGCTTATTTCTGCCTCTGAATGCTGAGGCGATCTTTTCTGAGCCCTCTTCACGCCACTGCCTTTCAATCTCCATTACATAGGACTTGGGTGTTTTCCAGGGATGATTGCACATGTAAGTTCCTTCCACAAATGCAATGTCTTCTTCAAAAAGCGTCTGATCATCGTATCCGGTAAAGGGTCTTCTTTGAAAAGCACCCGGGCGGGCCTTATTATTTTCCACTTAAGGCACCAAGCTTTTTCATTCGTTTCTGTCCCTCCCTGCACAGATGAAGCAGCGGGCATTCGGGACAGCGTGGAGACTGGGCTTTACAGTGATAGCGTCCGAAAAAGATCAGTCTGTGATGGGTGACAGACCACTCATCCTGAGGTACTTTTCTCATCAGTGTTTTTTCCACTTCCAGAACACTGTCCTTCCAGCGGCAGATCCCAAGGCGTTTACTTACTCTTTCAACGTGAGTGTCAACAGCGATAGCTGGTTCTCCAAAAGCAACAGAGGCAACGACATTTGCCGTTTTACGGCCTACCCCTGCCAGTTTAACGAGTTCATCTCTTTCTCTTGGCACCTCACCGTTATAATTTTCAATCAGTGACTGGCACAGCTTTTTAATGTTTTTCGCCTTGCTTCTGAAAAGGCCGATCCGGCGGATATCATTTTCAAGTTCCTCAAGGGGAACCAGAATATAATCCTCTGGTTCCCTGTACTTTTCGAACAGGCCCGGTGTGACTTTATTGACGAGGGCGTCCGTTGCCTGTGCGGAGAGCAGAACAGCAATGGTGAGTTCGAATGGATTGGAATGGGTCAGTTCACACTCTGCTTCAGGAAACATGTCTCCCATCGTGTCAAGTACTTCCTCAATTTGACGGATCGTAAGCATCGATTTCCCCTCTTTTCATCAGTCGGTTTCAAGCCAGTTATAGGATGGGTGTGAGCGCGGTCCTGACGAGGCCGGTGTCCTTTCAGGCACTTTCCCCCCGCTGCGCTGGCCCCGGATCCGTTCTCCGTATTCTCTTGCCTGCTGAACAGATCGAATGCCGTTTTTCTTCCATTCAAAAAGGATCCGGTCAATATATCGGAAATTCAGCTTACCTGAAACGACCGACTCACGTAATGCCGCTTCGATCAGAACCACATCGTGCTGGTCTTCATCAATCCACATGGAGATCATTTCAATTTCCATCGGCGACAGGGGCCGTGAGAACTCCTCTTCAAACCGTTTAAACACTCTGCCCTCGTCTTCACGGCCGGATTGCTCTTTGGCCTCGTACTGCTCATTTTCAACGTGAGTGAGAAGCTTTTCATACAACGGATCAAGCGAATACGATTCAGAAATTCTGCCGTGCTGGTCCTGATTTTCTCTTATTTCAAGCATACCTTTACGCACCAGATCCCTTAGAAGGTTCGCTGTTTCGCTGATATTGGCTGACATTCTTCCACTCAGTCCATCCGGCGTCGGAAAAGGCTCCCCCTCCTGTGCAAAATGTCTGATATGAAGTAACAGCATCATTTCCTTTTCATTAATGCCTATTGAGGCATAGTGCTCCATAAGCAAGGACGGGATGGTTACCGGACTGCTCTTCATCAGTTGATGCATCCATTTGTTATTCAACTCGTCCACCTCCCCCTGTTCATCAGTCTCTGTGGTGTAAGTATACTCGTTTTTCCTGTAATCCGATCAGGAATTTATCATCTCTGCAGTGAAGTTCTCCCCCTGAAAAGAAAAAGCCCCGCCTGCGGGGGGCTTTTTAATAAGATGGCTGTGTTGAAGAGTATTGTTGATGTACGATCACTGCGCTCCGGTTCCGCGGGCACCGCTTCAGCCTACTCTGGAAAAGCACACTCCAGGGTATCCGGCCGGCGCTGTTCCCGCAGGAGTGTCGCGAATTCTCTTCAATCAACAATTAATAAAAATCAACACGGAAATTTAACAGAGCCAAACGGTTAAAACCATTTAAGGATACAGTCTGTTCAGAAGACGAGGGAAAGGAATCGTTTCCCTTACGTGTTCTGTTCCACAGATCCAGCCCACTGTCCGCTCAAGACCAAGTCCGAATCCTGAGTGGGGAACTGTCCCGTAAGTACGCAGATCCATATACCACTTGTAAGCATCGTCAGAAAGATTATGTTCTTCATAACGCTGCTTCAGAAGCTCCTCGTCATCAATCCGCTGGCTTCCGCCAATGATTTCGCCATATCCTTCCGGCGCGATCAGATCGGCACAAAGTACAACGTCGGAGCGTTCAGGATCAGGCTTCATGTAAAATGCTTTGATCTCTGCCGGATAATGGGTAATAAACACCGGCTTATCATACTTTTCTGCAATTGCTGTCTCATGAGGGGCACCGAAATCTTCTCCCCATTGTATTTCGTGACCTTCTTTTTTCAGTAACTCGACCGCTTCATCGTAGGTAATCCGCGGGAACGGAGCCTGGACTTTTTCAAGTCTGCTCACATCTCTGTCGAGGGCCTTGAGTTCAAGCCTGCAGTTTTCCAGAACACTTTGAACGACGTAGGACACGTAGTTCTCCTGGACTTCAAGACTTTCTTCATGATCCATAAACGCCATTTCCGGCTCAATCATCCAGAATTCAATCAGATGGCGGCGGGTCTTGGATTTTTCTGCACGGAAGGTCGGTCCGAATGAAAATACTTTTCCAAGCGCCATTGCTGCTGCCTCCATATAAAGCTGACCGCTCTGGGACAGGTAAGCATCCTCATCAAAGTACTTTGTATGAAACAGGTTGGTCGTTCCTTCCGCCGAACTGCCGGTAAGAATCGGCGGATCGACTTTCACAAAACCTTCTTTGTGGAAAAACTCATAAGTAGCACGGATAATTTCGTTACGCACACGCATAATCGCATGCTGGCGCTTCGACCTGAGCCACAGATGACGGTGATCCATAAGGAATTCAGTACCGTGCTCTTTCGGGGTGATCGGGTAGTCTTTCGCTTCGCTGATCAGTTCCAGTGAGGTAACTGTCAGTTCGTATCCTGACGGCGCACGGTCATCTTCTCTTACTGTTCCTGTAACGAACAGGGAACTCTCCTGCGTCATTTCCTTTGCGAGAGCAAAAATGTCTTCAGCTACTTCAGCTTTTACGACAACTCCCTGGATAAAGCCTGTACCGTCACGAAGCTGCAGAAAAGCAATTTTACCGCTTGAACGTTTATTGGCAAGCCACGCACCAATAGTAACCGTCTCACCTACATGTTTTCCAATTTGTGCAATCGTGGTTTTCACACTGTTCCCTCCATCATCAATCTATCTTTATGTATATTTCCTCTTCTGATTCACGGGTACCATTATACCCTTCTTTCACTCAAAGACGCAACCGGTTCACCCGCTGTCCTGGTTTAACAAAAATTGTCCGGAAGGCTTTGTTCAGCCCTCCAGGACAGTCTTTACTTGCTTGAGTTGTTATTTTCTGCAAAAGCGCGGATCCGCCTGACAGCTTCACTGAACTGGTCAAAATCTGTCGCATAAGACAGCCGGATGTTATCAGGAGCACCAAATCCGGAACCTGGCACCACCGCCACTTTTTCCTGTTCAAGAAGTGCCGCCACCCATTCATCTGTTGTTTGATAAGGGGATTGTTCGACCGCTTTTTTCACATTGGGAAAAAGATAAAATGCGCCCTGAGGCTTCACACATGAAAAGCCGGGAATAGCAGATACAGCTTCAAATCCTCTTTCAAGCCGGTCTTCAAACGCCGTTCTCATCTTTTCAACCGGCTCAGAACTACCATTATATGCGGCAATTGTCCCGTATTGGGCCATCACTGCCGGATTGGAAGTTGTATGGCTTGCAAGGGTCGTCATCGCTTTAATGATTTTTTTATTTCCCGCAGCGTAGCCGATTCGCCAGCCGGTCATGGAATGGGATTTGCTTACACCGTTAATGATAATGGTCTGTGCCTTCAGCTGCTCGGATAACGAAGCAATCGACGTATGCTCAGCATTTTTGTAAATCAGTTTTTCATAAATTTCATCCGATACAATTAACAGGTTGTGCTTCAGACAAACCTCGCCAATTGCTCGAAGTTCCTCTGAGGAATACATAATGCCGGTCGGATTTCCTGGTGAGTTAATGACGATGGCTTTCGTATTTTTGCTGACTGCTGCTTCCAACTGCTCCGGTGTAAGCTTAAAGTCATTGCTTTCCGATGCATTTAATATAACAGGTTCACCGCCTGCAATCTTCACCTGTTCCGGATAGCTTACCCAGTACGGAGCAGGGATAATGACTTCTTCTCCCTCTTTCAAAATCGTCTGAAACAGAAGGGAAAGAGCATGCTTCGCTCCGTTTGTGACAATGATTTCACCCGGTCCGTAGGAAAGGCCCTGATCTGTTTTAAATTTCCGGGCTACGGCTTCTTTGAGTTCAGCCATGCCTCCTGCCGGTGTATATTTTGTATGTCCTTCTTCCATTGATCTTGAAGCCGCTTTAATAATATGATCCGGAGTATTAAAATCCGGTTCTCCTGCCCCCAGACCGATCACGTCGTGACCTTCTGCTTTAAGCTCTTTCGCTTTCGCTGTAATGGCAAGTGTTGATGATGGAGTTATTGCTGTTACACGGGGTGAAAGTTCCATTTTTCAAAACGCCTCCCTGAAATAAATGTGCTCCTAACGGTCCTGCCTCAGCTGATAATGACGGATGTAGGAGCCGTCGTCGAAACTAAGATAATAAAAAGAATATCGGTTGTCTGTATCAATATAGACCATTTCATAAACAGGTGTGTCTCCAATCATTCCAAGGCGCACCTGTTTCCATTCCTGAATCTCCAGTTCCCTGGACGCGATTTCTTCTGCTTCCTCTCTGGAAATGCCTTCATCCTGAGTTCTTACTACGACTCGGGGTTCCCAATCTTCTGCAGAATTTTCCGCATCATCTTCTTCATCCTCATTTGCCTCCGCCTGCTGTTCAATCCAGACGTAGGCTGCCTCCCCGTTTTGATCCTCACCCGAAAGAACAGTATAAGCTCTTCTGCCGTAATAATAATCGGCCCTTTCCACTTCGGTAAGGTATCCTTCAGCCAGGGCGTATGCTTTTGCCTGGTCGCTGCCAGTTATCTGTGAGGAAGCAGCAGACTGATACAGGAGATAAAGCGAGACAGCAGTAACGAGTCCAAGGACTGCCGTTCCTGCTAAAATCCATCCTCTCACGGCTTCACCTTCTCTTTATGTTTCGTAAATTGTAAATACCATTTTTGTTTTGTCTGCATCATCATAAGCGACACCGAACATCAGATCCCGGTCTTTTAAAGTACGATTCAGACTGTTAACCACTTTGTACAGATCTTCGCTTTTCTGAACTTTGACCTGAGACAGGGTTTTAATCTTACTGTCCATCCTTCTCCTCCTTTATCACGATCAGGCTGTGCTTTTGTTTCCCATCACTGGTGATAATGTTTTGTTATAGAGCGCTTTGCCCGGGTGATACTAACAGTACGCTCACAAAAAAGGGGGAATGAGCGTGACCCGAAACATGAATGAGGAGAGGCACAGGAGCACAGCAGAATGGTACGAAGAGGAAAAGCACCTGATTTCACTGCGGTCTCCGTCCAGACCTCACCATTTTACCACACTGCTCATCAGTTTCAGACAGACAAAATTTCCTGATGACTGTGAAAACCATTAATATTCCCCGGCCAGGCACCCGCCACCTGTTCCTGTTAGGTTTCAGGTGGCAACCCATTTACATAAGATTTTTCAGTTCCTCCATGGCGGCGCGGACATTTGCTATGACTTGCTCCTCATCAAGAGTCTGTAGCTCCCTGTTTTTCATCAGGGCTCTGCCCGATACATAAACATCCGTTACATCACTGGCTTTGGAAGCATAAACGAGGTGGGATAAAACCCGGTCAGCCGGATCCGGGAGTGTGTGCATTCCGGAATGATCGACAAAAATGAAATCAGCGTCCCACCCTTTTTCAAGTCTCCCTTTGCGGCTGTATCCGAGGGATCGTGCGCCTTGTGCTGTTGCCGACTTGAGTGTGTCATATGCACTGGTAACTGTCGGGTCTTCACTTGTTCCTTTATGTATAAGTGCGGCCATCTTCATTTCCTCAAACAGATCAAGGCTGTTGTTGCTCGCAGTTGAATCTGTTCCGAGTGAGACAGAAATGCCTCTTTTCCTCATGCCGGGGACATCAGCGATACCAGAACCGAGTTTCAGATTGCTCACAGGGTTATGAGAAACACATACCTTCTTTTCAGCAAATAGATCAAGTTCTTTTTCCGACAGATGCACACCGTGGGCGATCAGAGCTGGAAGATCAAAGAAACCGAGTTCAGCAAGGTGTTCAGCCGGTCTTTTTCCATATTGCTGTTTATGAGTTTCGACTTCCCCGCGGTTCTCTGCAAGATGCGTATGAAGAGAGATCTCATGCTCTGAAGCACGATCAATGATCATTTCCATAAATGAAGGCGGACATGTGTATGGAGCGTGAGGAGAAAGCATGACCCTGATTCTGCCGTCTGCCTCGTTGTGCCAGTTCCGGTAGAGATCTGTTGCTTCATTCAGTTTTTCCCTCTGCTCGTGCTCTGGGCAAAGACCGATCATGCCTCTGCAGAGAACACCGTTGATTCCTGAATCTTTTATCAGTTCACCGGCGGCATCCATATTGAGATGGTACATATCCAGAAACGTGGTTGTCCCGCTTTTAATCATTTCTCCGATGGCAAGGGCATTGGCTGCTCTTGTAATTCCGGGTGTAAATGTCTGTTCTGCTGGCCACATCACTGATTCAAGCCATTTCTGCACCGGCAGATCGTCCTCCCCTGCCCCTCTGAGAAGCGCACTGCCAGTATGACCGTGTGTATTCACAAGCCCCGGAAGAACCCATTTACCCTGTGCATCAATGATCGTGTTTCCGTTCACGGTTTCAGGAGACGGTTCTCCTTCATACAAACCGTCAATAGTTCCGTTTTCCACCACCATGTATCCATTCAGGACCGGTTCTTCTTTTGAAGCCAATGTAACGAATATGCCGTTTTTTACAATTGTTCTGCTCATGCTCTCCTCCCCTTACTCTGTTTTTGTCCCGAAAAGCTCCTTCAGCCGTATGGCAATTTCTTCAGGATAGGTTTTTTCTGCAGGGTGGACGGTGAAAATCTCATAATCGCCATCCTGCCATTTGATTGAAACGGAGCCTGCGCGGGCCGTCTGGAAGATCTCTATCCATGTCCCCTGGAGCCTCTCAAGGACAAAGGGGCTTGCTTCTTCTTCTCCGTTCTGAAAGATAACAGCTACCTGCGGATCAGCCTCATCGAGAAGCATTTGTGTTGTACCCCTCATATTCGCAAATTCAGCTACTTTCAGAACTGCAGCGTCAACATCCCTGTTTTTTGTAAGGTAGGATTCGATCTGGTCATCCGCCACGCTCATGTAAAGGATGCGGTCGGCCTCATGCTCAAACATGATCACAGAGGCACCTTCCAGAATACCGGGACGTGTTTCTGTGTATAAAACATCTGCACTGAAGCCGTTCATCGGTTCGAATTGACTGTTTATCGTATAAAAGTGGATCTCTGCTCCGGTTCCCTCTACAGCCGGAAGTACGTCCTGGTACATAGGTTTAGGCATATACACTATCCCCACCCCGTAATTTTCAATCACCCAGGTCAGGTTGCCGGTGTATTCTGCCTGTTTATTTGTAAGAATAATGGCATCCACTTCTTCAATATGATACATATCCAGCCTGATCTCAAGATCTTCCCGGGCAGACCTGTGACCTGTATCAATAAGCACAGTTTCACCGCTTCCGTTAACGGTCAGTGTGGATTCACCGTGACGCAGGTCAAAGAACGTACAGGCAATTTCCCCGCCGCCCAAATTGAGTTCCACATCCACTTCCTCCATCGCCGAAGCAGTCACAGGAAGGATCAGAAGCAGAAATAAACAAACTGCAGTTATTTTTAGGATTTTTCGTGAAAGGTTCATACACTTCTCCGTCCTTCGATTGCCGGATTGTTAAGTTCCCTTTTGCAATGGTACAATCTGTCATCCATTATAACCAGTTTTTCAGATCTTCTTCCAGTTCATCGATTGTCCCTGTGGTTCTTGTAATATCCGGAAGTGATTTAATAAACAGTCTCCCGTATCGGGTGGTTTCAATTCTTCTGTCAAGGACGATCACTGCCCCCCGGTCTGTCTGCTTTCTGATGAGCCGTCCGAATCCCTGCTTGAACCGAATCACAGCCTGGGGTATTGCCAGATCCATAAACGGACTTTTTCCGGCCTGTTCAAGAGCCCGGGATTTTGCTTTGTAAACGGGGTCGTCAGGAGGTGTAAACGGAAGCCGTGCCATTACGAGCAGTGTAAGATCCTCCCCGGGGATGTCCACCCCTTCCCAGAAACTGCTTGTACCAAGCATCACAGCTTTATCAAACTGCTGAAAACTCTTCGTAAGCTTCGTTCTGCTACCCCCGTTAATGCCTTGTGAGATAAGCATGAAATCTTCATCGAGGATATCCTTAAGCAGCTCATGGCACGTTTTAAGCATCTCATAGGATGTGAACAGAACGAGCATGCGTCCTTCACTGATCCGGGACAGTCTGTAAAGGTGGATCGCAATGTTTTCACAGTACAGCCTCTCATCCACTTTACCGAGTACCGGAAGATCTGTAGGGATCATTAATTTAACCTGGTCCTTCCAGGCAAATGGAGACTCAATGGCCAATTGAACAAGTGGAAAATCGCCAAGACCGAGATTTTTAATAATGTAGTCAAACTTTTTATTTACGGTCAATGTGGCAGAAGTGAGAACCACACTGTCTTTTTTTCCAAACAGGTCGTCAGCAAGAACTCCTGATACATCGACAGGTCTCGCCTGCAGGAGAACAGTCTGCTTTGGCCCCTTTGCATCTGCTTCAAGCCAGTAAACGGTATTTTCGTCTTTATTCAGGAGAAGGGTCTCCAGATTTTTCTGGGACTTATAAAGCCGGTCAGCAATTCTCTCCAGAGTCTGGACGAGAGCCTTATGCATTTTTAATCCTGTCTCCGTCATGCTTCTGGTGTCTTTACAGCGGTCACATTCCTCTGCGAGTGCCAGTAGTGCATGAAGAGCTTCCTGTGAAGAGAAGAGGGCTCTGGCAGCCGCCTCCCGGGCGTGCGCAATGTCCTCGGCTGCCGGATCATAAGTGATACTCACTTTACCCCGGTCATTTTTTTTCTTCTTCCTGGAAAAGGCCAGATGGTGAAGATATAAAAACAGTTCACTCATTTCTGTTTTTGCCGCTTTCACTTTCGATTCTGCTTCTGTGATTGCAGCTTTGACTAGGGGCTCTTTTCCTAAGGTACGTGAAATATTACCGATCACACCAGCCCCGTCGATGCTTCCGGTTTCATTAAATATTCTCGAGTAAGCTACGTAATCGAGGTGCGTACCCAGATGGGAAGAAGCCGCTTCTTCAAAGTGATGGGCCTCGTCAATAATACAACGATTGTAAGCCGGAAGCAGTCCGGCGCTGTTTTGATGATCAGACAGCACAAGAGCATGATTTGTAATAATCAGATCTGCACGGTGAACTCTTTTTCTTGCGCGCTGGTAAAAACAGCGGGGATACCATGGCTGGGATCCTTCGTCATCAACGCCGGCACTGATTTCATGCCAGAACTGCCTGGCGGCCGCACTGAGGTTCAGTTCCTCAATGTCACCGGTTTTTGTTCTCGTCAGCCACACGAGAATCTGTGTTTTGGCCAGTGTTCGGTCATAATTGTCTGTCAGGTCGCTCTCCAGTACCGCCTCAAACTTCTGCAGACTTATGTAATGCTCCCGGCCTTTTATAAGGGCTGTCTGCACCTTAAAAGGAACGATCTGCTCGAGAAGGGGGACGTCCTTTTTAAGAAGCTGCTCCTGCAGTTGAATCGTATACGTGGATATTACGACAGGCTGTTTATGCTGTTTTGCATAACAGGCTGCCGGGATCAGGTAGGCTAGACTTTTGCCGGTTCCTGTACCTGCTTCAATAAGGGCGTGCTGGCGCGTGTCAAATGCTTCATAGACCCGTTCCATCATTTGAGCCTGACCGGGACGGCTTTCATATTCATCTATAGCAGCTGTCATTCTCCCTTTATCCCCGGTAATCTGCTCCTTCAATTCGTCAAAGGTAATGTCCGCATCATCCTGTCCGGTTTCCGTTGTTTCTTTCATTTCAGGTGCAAGAGCGATTCCCCGGTATATATCAGCATCTTCCTCTCCGAGGTGGACAGTACTCGTTTTTGAGGCAATCCATTCATCAAGAAGGGGCCGCAGACTGCTTCTGAATCGGTCTGACATCTTCCTGATCTGCTGAAGTGTCACGAGGGGCAGTGACTCAAACACAGCAAACACGTCCTGAAGAAGACGTGCGGTTGCTTCAGCGTCACTGTCAGCCCTGTGGGGCTGGTCGTGCCCGATATCAAATTCATCACTCAGCTGTGTGAGCTTAAAGCCATCTGCGGTCGGATATGCCATCCGGGCAAGTTCCACGGTGTCAAGAACCGGACCTTCAAACAGGGCATAGCCTGCTGCTTCAAGCTCATCATTTACAAATGTCAGATCAAAGTTCACGTTGTGCGCCACAAAAAACGCACCATCAAGCTTCTCTAAAAGTTCGGGTGCCACCTCACCAAAAGACGGGGCATCTTTAACCATGCTGCCGTCAATCTGAGTAAGGGACTGGATAAACGGAGGAATTTCCTGTTCGGGGTTCAGATAGCTCATAAATCGCTCTGTAATCTCTTTGCCCTCCATTACGACAAAGGCAAGCTGAATAATTCTGTCTCCCCGTTTATATGACACCCCCGTGGTTTCCGCATCCAGTATAACAAACCGTTTCATTCCTATGTTCCTCCAACTCCCGTGCTTCAAATCTCCGTTTCGCTCAGGCTCTCCAGAAGAGGGTGGCGCAGTTTCTGCGCGTTAACCCCCTTGATGACACGGTTATATTCCTCCGTGTCCCGCCACTTTGTCACCAGCCACAAGTATGAAATCCATATATTTGTGTTATAAGGCCACAATTGCACAGCTTTACGGAACAACTCGCACGACTCCGTGCGTCTGTCCATAAGTCCCAGGGTCCATGCCTTGCCGTGAAGAACCATCTCATTTTCAGGTTCATCCCCTGCTAAATGTTCGTAACAGTGAAAGGCGCAGAGAAATTCGCCCTGTTCTTCAAAAGCTGCAGCAAGCGAAAGAATAACCTCTCTTCCCGGGGCATACTGGACTGCCTCGTACCAGGCTTCATGGGCCAGCGTAACATTTCCGCCCATCAGGCGGCTCTGACCGAGCCAGTAATACGATTCGGCGTCCGGTTCTGTCTTTACAAAAGATTCAAATGAGGCTGAAGCCAGGTCGTATTTTTCCAGATAAAAATAACAAGTTCCTAAATTATATAACACATCGGGATTATTGATAAGTGTGAGTGCTTTTTCAAAGCACATAACCGCTTCCTCCATCTGCCCTGATCTGCCTTTTAAAAGACCAAGTCCGGTATAGGCAAAATGCAGTTCAGACCTGTCGGCGCTCTGATGGATCACACTCATCAGGGCATCGAGGGCAGCTTCATCACACTCCTCATATACACAGGCGAATCCCAGATACAGAAGGAGCCTCGTCCGCTGCGGGGATGCGGCCGCTTCCCTTACCAGTTTTTCGATCGCATGTCGGTACATTTCGAGCTGAAAATACCCGAGCCCTTCTGTCGGTTCTGTTGATTCGGTAAAGGCATAGGGATTCCTGCTTCCTGATCCGATTGTTTCCCTAACTGAGGAGAGAAGCTCATGCTGGATTGTATAAAGATCAAGTATCCTGGCATGCTCCTCTTCGAGTTGATCGAGTATGACTGCCTGCTGGGTCTCGGTAAGTTCGTGGTAATGCTCGCCGAGCCAGACGCACGTTTCCTCCCATCCCCATGATAAATTGGACATAAAAATCCCCCCTTTCTTCTGGAACCAAGGTCCGTAAGACCCGTTAATCTAAGTGTTCCTTGAAGAAAGGGGGGACTATACTCAGAAGATGCAGGTAGAAGCTGGTTCAGTGCTCATAAGCTGTGTGATTTCGTTTTTGTCATTAAGGATAGCGACTTTAGGCTGATGCTCTCTCGCATCTTCATTTGCGATCCATTGGTATGCGATGATGATGACGCGATCATCAGGCTGAACAAGCCGAGCTGCCGCTCCGTTCAGACAGATCGTCCCGCTTCCTCTTTTCCCGGGAATTACATAAGTCTCAAGCCGGGCCCCGTTATTGTTATTGACAACCTGTACGCGCTCGTTTGCAAGAACACCGACCGCGTCCATGAGGTCCTCATCGATTGTGATACTTCCTACATAATTCAGATTGGCTTCGGTGACACGTGCGCGATGAAGCTTGGCACTCATCATATGTCTCATTGCTTTTCATCCTCCAGTTTAATGATCATGCTGATTTTGTTCTACTGCTGCTTACAAACTTATGGAGCGCAGGGCAGCGGCTCCAGCAAAATAAAACGTGATCTTTTTGTTTCGCTCTTTTCGTAAAGATTGTTATTTTATTACGCTCCAGGCGGGCGCTTACCGCGGGCATCGCTTCAGTCTCCTCGGGAAACTTCTGCTTCTTCCTCTGCCAGCACAGCTTCGAAGCCTGCTGCGTCGAAGCACCTCGCAGCCTACTCAGGAAGTAAGCGCTGGCAGCTGATGCTATTCCCGCAGGAGTCGCCGCCTTACGCTCCATATCAAAGATACGAAAAGCAACAATCTATCCAAAACAGCTTTTTTATAGCATTATCTTATATGGCTAATTCGTCAGACTGCTTAGTGCCGTCAGGCAGTGAAAATGATATTATCGATCAGCCTTACTTTTGAAAATCGGACTGCACATGCAAGGAGCAGAGGTTCCCCCGCTTTTACTTGACCGGCTCTTTTCAGTTCAGGCCACGTACATAACTCCACGTAATCCACCTGTCCGCCTGTTTCTGCAGCAATCCGGCTGCTGCAAACTGCGAGCACGTCCTTAACATCCTCCCCAGAGAGCATTTGATCGACAGCCGCTTCAAGCGAGCGGTATACCGCCGGTGCTTTTTTGCGTTCTTCCGCAGTAAGATTCACATTTCTGGAGCTTTTTGCCAGACCGTCCGGTTCCCGCACCGTCGGAGAAGTTACGATCGTTACCGGGATGTGATAATCCTGTACCATCGTTTCAATAATGGCCGCCTGCTGGGCATCCTTCTGCCCGAAATAAGCAAAATCCGGCTGTACAATGTTAAACAGCTTAGTCACAACTGCTACAACGCCGTCAAAGTGGCCTGGCCTGCTGGCTCCGCATAATATATCTGTTCCTTTTTCCACACGGATCGATGAACTCATCGGCTTCGGATACATTTCATCAGGACCGGGAAGAAAGACCAGATCCGCGCCTGCTTCCTGAGCAAGGTTCAAATCGTTTTTCTCATTGCGCGGATACGTATCATAATCCTCTCCCGCTCCGAACTGAAGGGGATTGACAAAGATGCTGACCACCACGAACCCGCAATCCTGTTTCGCACGGCGGATCAGGGAAAGGTGGCCTTCATGAAGAAACCCCATTGTGGGGACAAATCCAATTGTTTGGTTCACGATCCTGGACCGGGTGCGCCGGACCTCCTCTGTACGGCGTGCTGTAATCACGGACGCTCACCAGCCTGACTGTACAAAGCACCGACTTCTTCATCATCCATAAAGAAAGAGTGTCCTTCTTCCGGAAATGCCCCTGCTTTCACTTCATCTTTATAATCTCTCAGTGCCTTCTCGATTTCCGGTGCAAGATCTGCAAACTTTTTCACAAATTTCGGTACACGGGTACCGGAATAGCCTATCAGATCGTGCCAGACAAGAACCTGGCCGTCCGTATTTCTGCCTGCTCCGATGCCGATTACCGGAATGGAAAGTCCGTCTCTCACCCGCTCAGCCACTTGGAGGGGCACACATTCCAGAACCAGCATAAAGGCGCCTGCTTCTTCTGCTTTTTTTGCTTCCCTGATCAGCTTTCCGGCCTGTTCAGCTGTTTTTCCCTGTACTTTATAGCCCCCGATCACGCCGGCCGACTGCGGTGTTAGTCCAAGGTGAGCCGTAACGGGCACACCTGCCCGGGTCAAGGCGTGAATGACATCAAGAACTTCATTTCCGCCTTCCACTTTTACTGCATGAGCGCCGCCTTCCTGCATAAGCCGGCAGGCATTGCCAAGAGCAAGATCGAGCGAGCCGTGATAGCTCATAAAGGGCATATCAGCCACCGTAAAAGTGCCTATTGCTCCTCGTCTGACTGCCCGTGTGTGCAGGATCATGTCCTCCATCGTGACAGGTACGGTTGAATCGTAGCCCAGTGCGGTCATTCCGACGCTGTCTCCGACCAGAAGAAGATCGATTCCTGCAGTTTCCGCATGTTTAGCCGAAGGGGCATCGTAAGCAGTAACCATTGCAATTTTTTCCCCGTTTTGTTTCATTGTTCTAAAATCAGCTGTGCTTTTCATATTGCTTCCTCCCCAATACATGGTTTTTCCGCCCGAAGGCAGGACTGCTGCATGAAGAAGAAAACGCTCAGGCTGGTTCAGCCCGCTGCTCATATCCAGCCGTGCAAAAAACCTTCTTCCGGTTACAGAAGAAGGCAGCTCCGAAAAAACACCGGTGGTTCCGGTGCGTTTTTCATATGAACGTTCCTTCTGTCCCTGTCTGTCAGAACCGCCATTTTGCCGGTTCCCCTTTGGATCAAGGCAGACTGATAATGCTTTTCAATCATTTTACAGGCTCTGTGCACCATCATTAACGATATCGGTACAATCAGGACTTAACGGTACAGTTCTTAGAGAAGATACTGTCCATTGTCAGTATAGCAGAGATTGCATCTTATTTGTGGCTGTTTTCAGACTTCGATGTCGGCAGAATAAATGTGGTGAAGCTTACCGTCTTTTGTCCGCAGAAGGAGTACTCCCGCGTCATCAATGCCGACTGCCACACCTTTTAGTGTCTCTCTTGGTGTTCTGGCGGTAATTTCCTTTCCCATAGTCAGCGCATGGGCTTCCCATAACGGTTTAACAGATGAGAAACCTTCTTTCAGAAACATCCGGTACAGCCAGTCCCATTCCTTTAAAATAGCCTCCAGCACATCGGTGCGGCTCACTTTTTCTCCTTTTTCAAGCCGGAGGGATGTGGCAATATCAGCAAGTTCATCAGGAAAATAATCCTGATTCACATTCAGCCCCAGTCCGACGATAATCGCGTGTACCCGATCCGGTTCAGCCTGCATCTCAGTAAGAATCCCTGCCGCTTTCCGGCCGTTGAACAGAATATCATTCGGCCATTTGATTTCCGGGTCCAGCCCCAGTGATTCCTTAATCCCCCTCACCACCGCGACAGCGGTCAGAAGCGTGAGCTGCGGGGCACTTCTTACTTCAATATCCGGCCTCAAAATGAGACTCATCCAGATGCCTGTTTCGGGAGGTGAGTGCCATTGGCGCCCGAGACGGCCTTTCCCTTTTGTCTGCTCATCAGCCAGAACAATCGTTCCTTCTTCCGCCTGCTCGCTGGCTAAAAGGTGGGCTGTTTCCTGTGTGGAATGAATGGACGGGTAATGAAGGATGTCTTTTACAAAGGATGGTTCCGGCAGGCGGGATTTCAGCTGGTGCACACTGAGTGTGTCCGGCTCACCGGCCAGCCGGTAACCTTTTTTCGGAGCGGCTTCCACTGTGTATCCTTCTTTCCGAAGCGCATCAATATGCTTCCAGACCGCTGTACGCGAGCATCCGAGCTGGTCACTGATTTTTTCTCCGCTCACAAACTCTCCTTCACCTGTTCTCAGCAGCGACAATAGTGTGGATTTCATTTAGGAACTTCCTTTCGTATGTAATCAAGTAAAGTGCTCTCCTCATTTGGAAGCTCGCTTCTTACGACGGCTTTTTCGATTTGTTTCAGCGTTTTGCCGATCCATTTTCCATCACTGATGGCGAATGTATCAATCAGCAGCCTGCCATTCACCGCCAGGTCTTTTTTTGACTTTATTGGAAGCTCATGATACCGGAGGAGAACCGCTTCCGTTTGAGGCTCCTCCCCCCTCCACAATGCGCGGATCCGTTCACAGGGCATGGCCAGTTCTTCTCCTGCCTTGTACAGATTCACGTTCGTCCAGCCGTCGGAAATTATAGAGGAAAGGACTTCCTGCATTACACTTACCTGTTTTTTCAGACGGCTGCTTCTTTTTGCCTTCGAGAGCCGGCGGGAACTTACCTCCGGGTCATTTATACCAGCGGCAATAAACCAGAACATCGCTTTTCCTTCTGTCAGGAATGGTGCAGGAGACTGCTGAAGTTTTTTCAGCCACACCTGCCTGTCAGTAAAAAGCGGCTCCAGATGAGCAGCAGGCGGACTGTTCAGAAAATAAATAAGATCCCGTTCACAAAGGGCACTTCCGAGCATCTTCTCAAGCTCTGCTCCTTTACGCTCAAAGGCTGTTACAGCGAGTTGAAAAGCATACTTTCTGATTGCCTGTTCAAGATCTGCATGTATTGTAAATGAGTACTTAACGGCAAACCTGATCGCCCGTAACACTCTCAGCGGATCTTCTTTCAAACGTTGCTCCGGATCACCGACAGCACGCAGAATCCGGTTATCCAGATCTGCCCGGCCGTTAAACGGATCAAGAATCGTGCCTTCTTTCGTTTCAGCCATGGCATTGACTGTAAAATCCCGGAGAGCCAGATCCTCCAGAATACAGTTTTTTCGGGAACCGGGAAGGGATTTAAATGTGGAAACCTCAGTGACGGTTCCTTTACCTGAGGGGATGAGCACAGTACCATTCTGCATGCCGGCGTCAACAGATGCAGGAAAAATCCCCATTATCTGTTCAGGAGAAGCACTGGACGCCACATCAACGTCATGCACAGGCTGGTTCAAAAGCCTGTCTCTTACGGCTCCGCCTACAATATACGCATCATAGCCATAACGGTGCAGAGTATCCATAATTTTCAGTGCATCTGATTTTACTGAACCGCTCATCTCTTCACCTTTCCCTTTGACCGAGAGTTCTTTCATAGAGTTCCTCATACTGGCGCACGACTCTATCCTTATGAAATACACTATTTGCCCGTTCTTTAGCAGCATCGCCCATTTTTTTCAGCAGAGCAGGATCTCTCAGAAGATCGACTGCTTTTAGGGCGACTTCATCCGTGTCACCAAGTTCACATATATAGCCGCATTCTCCATCAGTAATCACTTCCGGTATGCCGCCGATCCTCGATCCGATAACAGGTACGCCGCAGGCCATTGCTTCGAGCAGCACGAGTCCGAAGCTTTCCTTTTCACTGAGAAGCAGTTTCAGATCGCTCATGGCCAGAAGTTCTGCTACACGCTTCTGGTTCCCGAGAAAACGGACATGATCATCAAGGCCGAGCCTTGAGACCAGGTCTCTTACGACCGGCTGCTCCGGTCCGTCTCCGATCAGAAGAAGTTTGGCAGGAATCTGCTCCCTTATTTTTGCAAAACTGCTCACCACGTCCGGAACACGTTTGACTTTACGGAAATTACTCACATGTACGAGCACTTTTTCCTCTGCATTGATACCGAACTCTTCCTTCAGACACGGGCTGCTCTGCGGGCGGTATACCCGGTCATCAATGAAATTGTACACGGTTTCAATTGGTTTTTCTGTGCCCAGAAGGTCCCTTGTCTGCCGGATCAGATCATCAGACACAGCTGTAACCGTGTCAGAGCGTTCGATGCCGAAACGGATCATGTCAGAGAGGGAGGGATCGTACCCGAGAACCGTGATGTCTGTCCCGTGAAGTGTGGTAACGACTTTCAGCCTGTTACCGGTCATTTCCTTGGCTAAATGGGCACTGATCGCATGAGGTACAGCGTAGTGAACATGGAGCAGATCAAGGGATTCACGCTTGGCGACTTCGGCCATTTTACTCGCCAGGGCCAGATCATATGGCGGATACTGAAACACGGAATACTGATTCACCTGCACTTCATGAAAATAAATGTTAGCTTTCACATTTTCCAGACGGAATGGAAGACTCGACGTAATAAAATGAACCTCATGGCCCCGTTCTGCCAGGCTTTTCCCAAGCTCCGCCGCAACAACGCCGGATCCTCCTACCGTTGGGTAGCAGGTGATCCCGATTTTCAACTTATTCATGTCTCTCACGTCCAAACACGTTTGTCATGGCAAGGGGACGGTCACTCGTGAATCCTTCTCCGTACCGGACACCAATCAGCTGCCCGGTAACGTGTTCACGGGACCGCACCCGCTCAATATATTCATCTGTCAGCGGCGTTTTTACCGAGTCAGGTCCGTAGTGAAACTGGCTTTTATAAGCGCGGAGGGCATCAAGCTTCCGGTCGATTACATTGGATATATCCATAACGATTCCGGGCTCAGTAAATCCATTAATCTGATAATACCAGAACGCCTCCGGACGGAAAGGAGAACCTGACTCGGGCTCATAGTTTTTTATACCTGCGTTAAAGACCGCCTCCTTAACCAGAATTCCTGTTTCTGTATGGTCAGGGTGACGGTCGTTAATGCCAGGTGCAAACACAAAGCGGGGCCTCAGTTCCCTGATCCTCGCTGTCAGTGTCCGGATAATAGTATCACTGAAGCCTGATAGACCCCTGTCGGGAAAATTAAGCTGAACAAGATCTGATACACCAAGTAAATCAGCTGCTTTGGCAGCCTCCTCCTGTCTTGTCTCCACGGTGCCGTTGGAGGACAATTCTGCTCTGGTGAGATTCAGAATGACTGCCCGGTATCCCAGGTTTGTATGAACGGCAATGGTGCCTCCCATGCCGATTTCCACATCATCGGGATGAGCCCCAATAGCCAGAATATCTGTCCCGGTCTTAATCATCTTTTGTTCCATCCTTTTTTTCAATTACATTTCGCCAGGATAAATCGCCCCGTTCCAACCCTTTAAGCAGAATCTCTCCTGTTGCAATGTTGGTTGCAAGCGGCACCTTGTACACATCACACAGACGGATTAGTGCTGAAATATCCGGTTCGTGCGGCTGAGCTGTGAGCGGATCTTTAAAAAAGAGCACCAGATCCATTTCATTAACGGCTATCATAGCGCCAATCTGCTGATCTCCTCCCATTGGGCCCGACTGATAACGATGGACCTGAAGATTTGTTTCATTCATAACACGTTTTCCGGTCGTACCGGTCGAAAACAGCCGGTGGTCCTTGAGAATTGGTTCAAATGCGACAGCAAACTGGACCATTTCATCTTTTTTCTGATCGTGTGCGATGAGCGCGATATTCATATGATTCCCCCCTGCCGTTTCTATTCGATAATGTGCTCTAATCCGTAAACAAGCACACCGATTCTCATCACTTCTTCACAGGCCATTTTCACTCCAGGCATAAATGACCGGCGGTTGATAGAATCGTGCCGGATTTTAAGAGTTTGTCCTTCTCCTCCAAAAATCACTTCCTGGTGGGCAACAAGTCCCGGCAGCCTCAGGCTGTGAATATGCATCCCGTCTACATCAGCTCCTCGTGCGCCTTGCAGCGTTTCTTCCTCATCCGGATGGCCCTGTTTTTTCTTTTCCCTGACTTCACTGATCAGCTGTGCGGTTTTGACAGCCGTCCCTGAAGGTGCATCCAGTTTTCTGTCATGATGCTGCTCGATAATCTCAACGTCCGGCATATACCGGGCAGCCGTCTGTGAAAATTTCATCATTAAAATCGCACCGATTGCAAAATTCGGAGCGATAATGGCACCAAGTTCTTTTGACTCTGCCAGTAATGACATCTCTTCTACATCCGCTTCTGAAAACCCGGTGGTTCCGATGACTGGTCTGACTCCATTCTCAAGGGCGAGTTTCATATGTACCTTACCAGTATCCGGATTTGTCAGATCCACAAGAACATCCGGCTGCGTTTCCTGGAAACAGTGAACCGGGTCATCAAAAACCGGCACAGCGGCATCGGGGAGGCCCTGTAAATCTGCAAGTGTTTTTCCTCCATTTTTCCGGTCGATCACGCCTGCAAGTTCAAACTGATCTGTCTCAAGAACCATCTGTACAGCTTCTTTCCCCATATTCCCTCTTGGTCCAGCAATCACTATTCGAATCATTCTGAATGCTCTCCTTTTTGATCAATTTTTGTCCACCGATCTTTGTCCCGTGTATAAAATTTGTGCATGACCCGGTCATGGGCGTCTGTAAGATCAACATCAAGCGAGTTTGCCAGACACGTCAGCACAAAAAGCATGTCTCCGATCTCCTGCTCAATCGTTTTTTCCTCTTCTGATGACTTTTTTGGCTTTTCCCCGTAGTAATGGTTAATTTCACGCGCAAGTTCCCCCAGCTCCTCTGTAAGGCGGGCAGTCATGGCCAGCGGGGAAAAATAGCCTTCTTTAAACTGTGATATGTACGCATCCACTTCATTTTGTATGTCTCTGAGTGTACGTTCACTCTGTTTCATTTAACCACCTCATTAAGTGTTCATTATTCTGTATTATCGTAGCGGACCTCGGCCTTTTTGACAACTCATTCGGCCGGAGATGGCTTTGGGGGATTGCCGGCACCAGGTTCATTCTATATAATAACTCTGGGAATGTGTGCCGATACTTAAGCATACATAGTCTGAATTGGAGGTGACTGGATGATTCAGTCCATCAAAACAAAAAATATTATTGCCATTCTTATCGGAACCGCTATTATGAGCTTCGGTCTCGTCTATTTTAACATGCAGAACAATCTGGCAGACGGCGGATTTACGGGGATCACGCTTATTCTTTACTTTATGTTTGCAATTGACCCTGCCTACTCTAACCTTGCCCTGAACATCCCCCTCTTTATTATCGGGTGGAAAATACTCGGAAGAAACGCCTTTATCTATACTCTTATCGGAACGATTGGTGTATCCATTTTTCTCTATATTTTTCAGCGGTACACCTTTTTTACAATTCCCCTGGATGATGATATGACCCTTGCCGCTCTGTTTGCCGGCGTGTTTATCGGGGTCGGCCTCGGAATTGTGTTCCGCTACGGTGGGACAACAGGCGGCGTGGATATTATCGCCCGTCTCGGGTTTAAATATCTCGGATGGAGCATGGGAAAGACAATGTTTATGTTTGACGCCCTTGTCATTACTGCTTCCCTTGTCTACCTTAATTACCGTGAAGCGATGTATACCCTGCTTGCGGTATTTGTCGCTGCCAAAGTGATTGACTTTATGCAGCAGGGGGCCTATTCCGGCAAGGCTGCCATGATCATTTCTGAAAAAGCACCGGAAATCTCCGCCCAGATTATGCTTGAAATGGACCGGGGCGCCACACTCCTGAAAGGGAAGGGCAGCTTTACCGGTACGGATAAGGAAGTCCTTTACTGTGTGGTCGGCAGAAATGAAATGGTGCGCCTGAAAACGCTGATTGACAAAGTGGATCCCCATGCTTTTGTCACTCTTACAGACGTTCAGGACGTGATGGGTGAAGGCTTTACTCTGGATGAAAATAAAAAACCGCTTGGAATCTGACATTTATTACTTACTTGAGTGCAATGGTTCTCAGGAAGTTATTTGTCAATGATAAAAGCGCTAGCATGAATACGCCGAAATAGAAGCTGCGCTTCACGCCGTCCATTCACTTTCCGCGGCGATGCCGCAAAGAGAAAACAGTCTCATACTATTAAAAACAGTGCCAATGATCGCTTTTCGATTGTTGGCACCGTTTTGTTTGTTTAAAATGTTTGATAAGCCTGTCGGGCCATTAATATATAGGCTAGCTGAAGCCTTGCCCGCGGCAAGCGAGTGCATTTTTAAACAATCAACCATTTTAATACTCCCCAAAGTAAAAAGGGCCCTCACCGACGGTAGGGCCCTTCTATATAGCTGCGTTTTGTCCCAGCCTCTTCGTACGTGTTACTCGTCCCTCATGACAAAGTACATCAGAATAAAACGGATCAGCTCTGCAACGGCTACCACAGCTGCAGCAACGTATGTCAAAGCAGCAGCGTTGAGGACTTTTTTTGTTTCACGTTCCTCATCGTTGCGGATTACACCGATAGAGACGACCTGATCCATTGCTCTGCTGGAGGCGTTAAACTCCACAGGCAGTGTCACAAGCTGGAACAGTACTGCTGCACTCATAAAGACGATTCCGACAAGCATCAGTTCGGGAATTGTCAGCAGCATACCTGCAATGATGACAAAAATAGCGGTGTTGGAACCGAAGTTTGCAATCGGCACCAAAGCATGGCGGAATCTCAGAAACGCATAATCCTCAGCGTCCTGCATGGCGTGTCCCACCTCGTGAGCCGCCACCGCTGCACCAGCTACACTGTTGCCGTAATAGTTGCTCTCTGACAACCTGACCGTTTTGGAACGGGGATCATAGTGATCCGTCAGCTTTCCCTTAACCGGTTCGACCGTCACATCATAAATACCGTTATCATTCAGGATTTTTCTGGCAACCTCAGCTCCTGTCATCCCTGAGGACGACCTTACCTGGGAATACTTTTTAAAAGCGGATTTTACGCGCATCTGCGCCCACATCGGAATGATCAGCAGAATGGCAAAATAAATAAGAAATGCACCAAGACCCATCATAATCGTCTACCTCCGTTACTGCTGTTTTATTTAAGCTCTTTTCAAAAAGCCGGCTGGATAATCAAGTACGTGACGCCAGTCTTCCAACCCGGATTTCATGTGTGAAAATCGGCTTTCTTTATGAAAGAAAAACCTTTGTTTTCTACCTTGATTTTAGACAAAGAAAAGAGGGGTGTCAACGAAACAGCCCCGTATGGTTCCTGCTGTGGTACTATTGTAACCCTCTCTTAAATGTCCTACTCTCTGTCCCTTCTTCTGAGCGTCTGCTCAACTTTTAAGCCTCTGTATTTCTTTACGGCAGTATAGGACAGGGCGGCAAGAACAGCGCCTCCGATCGTAATGATGACCCATAATAGTGACGGATCTGATGATTCCTTCTGACCTTCTCCGTAAATATCATCTAAATCACTAAGCATTATTGCGAGTGTACTCATCAGATTTGATACCGAACCGGGATCATGTCTGTTTCGCTCCACATAAACGACCTGTGAATGAAACCGCTGGTAGATATGGGGCTCCAAAGAGACCTGCCAGGCAGGGCGCACAACTTCGTATGCTTTTAAAAACCTGTTCAGCTGCTGCTGATAATCTGTCCATTCAGACTCTTCAAAAGACACCGCCATTTCAGTAAGAGGCGCTGACAGTGTTTCTTTCGTATTTTTCCAAAGCGGACGGTGGCTCTTGTCGTACACATCAACCAGTAGCCGGAACGAAGAAGCGGCACTGATTCTGTCTTCATGCGGCATATTAATGCTCACCGCAGCCTGCTCGGCTTGCTCATATGAAGACACAATAACCCGCAGATCATTCATCGAGAGGCCGCTGTCTGCGGAACGCACACTGAGAAATTGTTTTGAAAACGAATCCATCAGCTGTTTTGCTTCATCATATCGGCGTTCTTTTACATACTGCAGGATCGTATCGCTCGTCCGGTTCAGCTCACGCCAAAGCCGTTCATTTTCCGTGTCCCCTTCAGGTGAAGCAGACGCACCGGAAACGGGAACAAGTAGACATAATATAATTACGGACAATACAATCAGGCTTAAACGCTTTTTCATGCCTGTCCCTCCTCTTTTACCTACTTCATCCTATGAGGAGGGCCTGTCTTCTAGACCAGTTATTGAAGGCTTCTCTTTGGCATGTACTTATTCAGGAACCATACGATTCCAAGGGAAAAAATACTCAGCCAGAACGTGAAATAAGCGATTTCACTGTAATAAGGCAGGATCAGCCTCGAAACATATGGATGCATGCCGTAGATGTAATCTATCACATCATTGTGAAGCGTCCACAAGGCAACTGCAATCAGATGCCATGGACGAATGCGGTAGTAAGGCGCGTATAAAAGGCCCTGAATGGCCATCCCCAGGTGACTGGCTATCAGCATATAATGGTCCCAGCGCATTTGTGCGCCTTCCATCCCTGCCCAGACGATCATCACCACAGCCCAGATCCCATATTTAAAGAGCGTCACTGCTGCCAGTGCCTCCATCAGCGGGAAACTGCGTCTCAGCAGAAACGCAAACAGAACAATCACAAAAAAGAGACTCGCGGTTGGACTGTCAGGAACAAAAATCAGAAAATGTGCAGGTGTATTCGCCAGTTGGGATTCGTACCATATGTATCCGTAAATCGTCCCTGGTATGTTAATGATAAGAAGGAGGATGATAAACCACCGGCTCCCCAGGATTTCGTATGCTTTTTCAAACATGTGATCCGACCTTTCAGACAGGATATTGGTTATTTTACACTGATTCTTCCAATTAGAAACGTTCCTGTCACTATAAATTAAGCACGCCATTCTGTATTTATAGCATACAGGGATTCTTGTAAAAACTGGTGGGAGGCAAGGTCTCCAGTCCGTTCAGGCAATTTTACTACCACCATACTATTTTATCGGCCCCATTGCACGTTATCCGCTTCCATCGAACCCTCAATTATGTCACATTCCTATTCGATCGGTACATAACTCCACCAGGAACAGCGGAGTTACTGTTTCCGAAACTAAGAAAAAGCTGACTGAGGTCATCAGTCAGCTTTCCATGTGGTGTTATTCAGGATCCTGTCCGTCGTTGGCAATCCACTCAGCGAGAGTTTCAAGTTCTTCGTCAGATCCTTCAAATTGATCGGCAGGCATGTCGCCTACACCGTTTTGGATAATTTCCATAATATCTTCCACTTCGTACTCGTTGTCAAAGAGATTCGGTCCGGCAGCTCCGCCTTCACCCTGCTCCCCGTGACAGTTTATACACGCCTGCTGGCTCTGATAGATCTGGTAGCCTTCAGCGTCTTCATCAATGTCATCATCAACGATCGCACCCTGTCTGGCTGCTGCTTCCCAGTCATGCTGGTCCACAGATTCCCATGTAAGGAAGATTGTTGCGATAACACCAAGAAGCATTAGTGATGTAGCAACCGGGCGTTTGATCGGACGGCGCTCAACCCCCCGGTCAAGAAACGGTGCCAGAAGCAGGGCACCAAATGCGATTCCCGGCATAACAACCGCACCGATTACGGTGAAATCACCGGCCGCATATTCGTATTTCAACAGCTGGTACAAAAACAGGAAATACCAGTCAGGCAACGGTATGTACCCTGAATCTGTCGGGTCAGCCACACGCTCAAGCGGTGATGGATGGGCGATGGTCAGGCAAAGGTAACCGATTAAGAAAACCGCACCTACCATCCACTCACGAAGAAGAAAGTTCGGCCAAAATGCTTCTGTTTTATGTGGATACTCTGAATAGTCTTTCGGAATATTCGGCATCCTTGTTGCCGGGACACGTGAGTCACCGACAAACTTCATACCTTTTCCGCGATGCATAGTTTTCCCTCCTTTTCTGCGTCAAACCGGATCCTACAATGGACCGGAAATACCTTGTTTACGAATCATGTAGAAGTGGGCTCCAAGCAGTCCGAGTAGAGCACCAGGCAGGAAGAATACATGAATCGCAAAGAACCGGGCAAGCGTCTGCGCGCCGATAATTTCGCCGCCTGCGAGAAGGGCTTTTGCAAATCCGCCGACAACCGGTACAGCTTCGGCAATTTCAAGACCTACTACAGTCGCAAAGTACGCTTTCATATCCCAAGGCAGGAGATAGCCGGTAAAGCCAAGACCAAGCATGACGAAGAAAATGAGTACTCCGACAACCCAGTTCAGTTCACGCGGTTTCTTGTAAGAGCCTGTGAAGAATACGCGTAATGTATGTAGGAACATCATTACAATAACAAGACTCGCTCCCCAGTGGTGCATCCCGCGGACAATAACACCAAAGGTCACTTCGTTCTGAAGATAATAAACAGATTCATAAGCATGGATAATGTCCGGTACATAGTACATCGTCAGAAACATGCCGGAAAGAATCTGAATGACTGTTACGAAGAAAGTGAGGCCTCCGAAACAGTAAATAAACGCTGAGAAATGGTGGGCGGGGTTTACGTGCTCAGGTACCTCGTGATCGGCGATATCGCGCCACATCGGCGTGATGTCAAGCCGCTCGTCCACCCAGTCATATAATTTCTGTAACATTCTCTATGCCCCCTTCTTCCTATCGTTGCACTGTGCCGCCAAGGTAGACATCGTCACCATCCACTTGAACTTCATACACATCAAGCGGTCTTGTCGGCGGTGTACCCTGTATGTTCTGTCCATCACGCTCAAACCGTCCACCGTGACACGGGCAGAAGAAATTCTCAGGGTAATTCTCGCTTCCTTCCCAGTCGACTGTACAGCCTAAGTGAGTGCAGACAGGTGAAAGTGCGACAACTTCATTGCTGTCATTTAGGAAAATCCACGCTACACGTGTAACCTCTGATGTATACCACGCATCTTCCTGTTCAATCGTAAAATCGAACCGCTGCGGTTCCTCCGTCAGCTCGTCCAGACTGGCTACGCGTACAAAATCGCTGTCCATTCCTGCCTCCAGTGCCGGATCGAGAGCAAAACGGGCCATCGGCATCAGCATACCTGCTGCCATGAAACCGCCTACACCTGTCAGTGTGTACGTCAGAAACTGACGTCGCGACACTTTGTGTTCTTTTTCACTCACGACGTTCCCTCCTCGCTACTATGTTCTCTAAAGCTGCCATTTAAACACACAAATTTCATACTAAGACAATATTAATCATAGCTCAAAATTTCAATAAAAGTCAACAAAATCAGCTAAGGTTTTATGATTATCTTTCCTTAGGCTCCGACTGCCATTTGTCTGTAATCATGGGCAGAATCTGTTTGATCTGCTGCGATACCATATCCTTTGCATAAGCCGGTTCCACATTTTCCAGAGGAAGTGCCGGAATCCACAGCAGTGTATCAGTGAGATCTTTTTCGACTCTTTTCCAATCTCCATCGGAAGTCAGATAGATCACGTGGGAAAAGCCGTTCTCATAGAGATGTCGATCCCATTTTGCAAGCCTCTCTGTTTTTGAGCTGTCGCTCTCATGTGCCAGATATGTAAATGGAGGCACCTGATAGACTCTTCCTTTAAACTGCTTCTCAATCTCATCAGCAATCAGGCTGATAAATTCTCCCCGGGCAACCGTTCCCTTAAAATCTTTTTCCCAGTTCAGGGGAACGAGGGGAATCACGGCTGTATCCACATACTCTCTCGCTTTAAGATACATATCCGCATCAGTTGTGTTCCATTTCACATAAATCCTCTCCTGCTTCTGTCCAGTAATCGTCACAGGCTCAAATGCCCTGTGACACATTACTAGTTTATCACAAAAAAAAAGCCCTTACACTTCATTCAGGGCTTTGAGCTCGTTGTATTCTTCCGAAAGTTCAAAGAAGCGTGACTTGTCCCCGTCCAGTAGGGCCGCGTCAATCTGTTTTTCAATTGCCTTAATTCTCTCTGTCCTGATCGATCGTTCGAGTACCATCTCCGCCATCAGCTGCTGCACATTTGTCTCCTCTTCGTTAACAGGCAGATAGGGGTTCTCCTCTAGCACGGCTACATACTGCGGCGTCAGGTGTTTGTCCTTAAAATTAAGCTGAATAAAAATGTCTTCGTTCCGGTTCAGGCGAATATCATGAAAGGATTTTTCTGCATCCATTGTTACGTGCTGATTCTTATGAAAAGCAAAAGGCACGCAATCCACATCACTCGTTGAGATCATCAGCGCCTTCGGACAGTAATCCGCCTGTTCCACAAAATGGACACGCTCCATGAGAATATCATCGCTCATCAGGAAGTTAAGAAGCCAAGCACATTCCCGTCTTTTCAGCTGATACTGATCAAGAAACCATTTTAAAAAGTCCCGCTTTTCCATAACTGGAACAGTATTGTTCATCTTCACCCCTCCTCAACCTTGTTTCGTTCCCGGTAAATTAAAGATGAGTATAACTGACGGTCTCTTTATATATGTTTATATTCTTGATCTTTGCAGAAAATCCTTTTAAAAAAGAATATTTTAATAAAAGTTTTTCACAAGCCGCAATAAATTCTTTCCCGCCCCCTGTGAAGACGAATAAAACCGTTCTCCTCCTGCTTCCCGCACATCCATTACGTGAAGGTGTGTCAGCACGAAAAGGAGACGCTTTGTAATGACGTCTTCAGGCTGATCGTAACAATACCCGTCGGTAAATGGTGTAACCGCCTTCACAATTACACTTTCCGGGAGTGCTTTCCCGGGATCGGGAAGGATCGTGCGAATGAGTTTGCACAACAACGGAAGCATCGGAATTGCCCGCCGGTACTGCCTCAGCCATGAGAAAAAAAGACGGTGAAGCATCGCACTTACACTGAGTTCCTGCCCCTCCTCCCATTTCTTTTTTACGATCAGGTGTTCCTTTTCTTCAATCCATCCTTCACTGAACGCACAATCGTAAAGAAGAGAAAAACGGTCCGGGTAATACGAGAAGTGCCGGCCATAGCCGAAACGCCAGCGATCATCGGGAAGTTCCTCTCCTTCGTTCAATTCAGAAAGCAGCTTTTTCAGGGTGTTTTTAGGGATGACACCCTGCTTTGTAAGTTTCCACTGCTCTTCTGCAGCCGTTTCTATGAAGATAAACAGGTCCTGAACAGCTGTGCAGGATGCAGGCGCCATTTCGGGGATCATTAATTCTTCTTCGCTTACTGAGGAGGCAAAACAGGCGATGGCCGTTTGTTTCACTTCCTCCGGCATAGCCAGTCTGCCTCCGCGGACCCGAAACAGCCATCCCTCCTGCTGAAGATGCTCGACCGCACGCCCTGCAGCCTGCTTTTCGCTCGCAGCCACAGCCCCTGCAAACTCCATGACTGCCCAGTATTCCTGGTGGCTTAAAGCGGCATTCATAATGATTTGTTTTTCGCACCTGGATGCATTCAAAAAGGAAGCCAGACGGCCGGCTCTGTCCGATAAAACCCGGATGGCGGTTTCAATACCATTCTGGCGGGATGTGACACTGGTCACACCTGCCCCTGCAAGAAGATTTTTAAGAGCCGGCTGCGGAATGGCCGTCAATACTTCCATTACGTTCATGCAAAACATCCCCTTTCATGCCTTAGTATGCGTGAAAGGGGATGGGGATATTAGTATTCTCTCAGCGCTTCGATTCTGTCAGCTACGTCCTCTCTATCAGGATTGATTCGGCAGACTTTTTCAAGAAGCCCGACAGCCTCGTCTTTCTTTCCGGCTTCCAAAAACGCACCGGCGGCCTCTTCAAGAAATGCACTGTCTTCCTCATAGGAGGGAAGCGCCCGTTCGTAGGATTCTGCTGCCTCAGCAGGTTTGTCTGTTTCGTAAAGGGCCTTCGCATTATATCGGTCAAAGACAGGATCGGTTTCCTGATATTCTTCAAGAAAAGTCACCAGTTCCACCACTTCTTCATAGGCATCGGCGTCGGCATAATACACAAGCAGTTCTTTTACCGCCTCCACATTTGACGGGTTGATGGCAATCACCTTCTGAAGAAACGCTCGCCCCTCTTCCCCGTTGCCTTTTGCAAATTGAATACGGGCTGCTTCCAGATAAAGCGTTTCGTTGAATTCATCACGTGAAATGCCCTCGTTAATCACATCAAGTGCTTTCTGGCTTTGACTCATATGCCGGTACGCCTGAGAAAGGTATGGGTATAGAGTGGTATAGGAGGGATCAAGTACTTTAAGCCGCTCAAACTGCTCTGCTGCCAGTTCATAATCACCTGTCTGCATGGCCGTAAAACCGTACCCGAATAACCCGTCAGGATCAATCTTTTCTGCAAGCCCTTTCTGGTATGAATCAAGAGCTTCCTCGAACTGGCCGGTTGCCCCGTACGCTTCTCCGAGTCGAAGCATCGGGTTTACCTGATCATCCTCAGGAAGCCCGCTTGCGTGAAGTGCTTTTTTGTAATAGGGAATACTCCGGTTGTAATCGCCTCGGCTGAGATAAAACTCACCGAGTGCGTACTGAAGAAGCGGTTCATCCGCCGCCTCTTTTACTGCGTCAAGCAGCTTCTGTTCTGCCACTTCATCGAGTCCCTGATTCTGATAAAGATCAGCAAGCAGCAGACGGGCCTGAACGAATACAGGATCGTCCTGTTTGACTTCTGTTAGCATTTCCATCGCTTCGTCTTCCTGACCGAGATCAATATAGCATTCTGCAGCAAAAGCGAACAATTCTCCGTTATCAGGATATCTGAAAAGAAGATCCTCTGCTGCTTTTGCCGCCCGGTCCACAAGCCCAAGTTCAAAATAAAGCTCGGCAATGGTCCGTTTCGTTTCGTCATCTGTCCCTTCATACATGTCCTGGACTTTTTGCAGCCCCTCTTCGTGCTTTCCGTTTTCGATCAGTTGAATGGCCTGTTCGAGTGATTCGTTCATGTTATCCGCTCCCGCCTTTCACTGTAAAAAAGTCTTCTCCTATTTTAGCCCATCAGCACGCTGTGTCAAACCTTAACTTCCTGTCTGCATTTCCGCCGGAGTCCCGCTGCGGGCGTGCCGCTGTGCATGAAACGAAGGAGAGGCTGGGACAGAAGTATTTACACAGACGAAAATCCGGACAATCAGCAAGCGGTGCAGATCAATCGCTGCTGAAATATACACCGCTTTCCGCGAGAAGCGGCTGAGCCTCCGTGTGCTTCGCTACTCAAGGGTCTCACCAGCGTTTTTCCTCCCGCAGGAGTCGGCGTATATTTCATCCGCTAATCAGCTTTTTGTCCGGATTTTCTTCTATACATTTTACTTTTGTACCAGCCTCTGGATTCAGCTTTTTATCCTACGAAGCTCCTCAAAGAAACCTGGATAGGAAACCTCACAGGCTTCTGCGTCACGAACAGTGACCGGCTCTTTTGATACCAGACCGCACAGTCCGAGACTCATGCCGACCCGGTGATCATGAAAACTGGACACGGCTCCTCCACTCAGAACAGATCCGCCATGAATAACCATACCGTCCTCTGTTGCCTTTGCATCTGCACCGAGGGATACGAGCTGTGAGACCATCGTATCGATCCGGTTCGTTTCCTTGACTTTCAGTTCTGCTGCATCGCGAATCACTGTTTTCCCTTCAGCCTGAGCGGCAAGGACTGAAAGAACAGGGATCTCATCGATGAGGCGAGGAATCATTTCCCCTCCGATTTCGGTCCCGTGCAGCTTTGAATATTTTACCCGTAGATCAGCGACCGGTTCACCGTTCTCTTCGCGAAGACGGCTGATTTCCAAATCGCCACCCATATCCCGGACAACATCAATTATTCCGGAACGCGTCGGGTTCATACCGACATTCTTTAATACAAGATCACTGCCTGGTGTCATTAATGCTGCAGCAATGAAGAATGCCGCGGAACTGATATCTCCAGGCACCTGAATGTTACGCCCTTCTAAATGGGCGCCGCCTTCAACTGTGACACGGCGGTTTTCAGGGTCAGCGTTTACTTCCGCCCCAAATGCCTTCAGCATGCGCTCTGTGTGATCTCTTGACACAAATGGTTCTGTTACGTTTGTCTGCCCGCGGGCATAAAGACCTGCAAGAAGAACAGCCGATTTCACCTGTGCACTGGCGACAGGTGATGAATAGTGGATACCCCTTAGTCCGCCTCCTCTGATTGAAAGGGGCGTGAGATTCCCTTCGTCTCTCCCATCAATGCGAGCCCCCATCTGCTTTAATGGACCTGTCACACGGGACATTGGGCGCCTGCAAATAGACGCATCACCGGTCAGAACAGAGTGAAAGTCCATTCCTGCGAGGATCCCGCTCAGCAGCCTGACTGTCGTTCCCGAATTACCGGCATAAAGGACTTCCACTGGCTCTGAAAGGCCTTTGAGTCCTTTACCTTCAACGGTAATCTCATCTTGTTCCTCTTCGATATGTACGCCCAGCTGCTTCATGCAGCGAATCGTGCTCAGGCAGTCTTCGCCTTTTAAAAATCCGCGGATCCGGCTTGTCCCTCTTGCAATCGATGCAAAAAGGACGGCACGGTGGGAAATAGATTTGTCCCCTGGAATCGTGAGGGTTCCGTTAAGGCCGTTCACAGCCCCGGTGATCGTTTCGATTGTCATGGTGATTCCTCCTGTCTGCTACGGTGCTTCATAAGCGTCATAAAGATTTTCCCGAAGTAGTGATTTCGCTTTAAGCTGATCCTCTTCAGCCCTGAAACTGAGCCTCAATACGCCGGTAATATCTTCCCGCGTTTCGAGAATACGGATGTTTGTAATGCTGATCCGGTCCTTTGCAAGGAGGCCGGTCACATCAGATATGACCCCCGGGTGGTCCGGTACATCCACAAACAGATCGTAAAAAGAAGGGATCGCACCTTTCTTTCTTACAGGAAGAGCGTCCCGTGTATGTTTGGCAGTCTGAAAAAAACTGTGCAGGGCATCTTCATTTCCTTCTTCAATCATAGAGCGCACCTGGTGCATCTTTTTCTGCCACTGATCGATGATGGCGAGAAGGACTTCCTTGTTGGAAAGCAGAATATCCCGCCACATCACAGGCGAAGCAGATGCGATCCGCGTGATATCCCGGAATCCCCCTGCCGCAAGGTCGTTAAGAACCGGTTCCTTTTGGCCCTCTTCCTTGAGTTGGTGCACTAGGCCAGCCGCCACGATGTGGGGAAAATGACTGATTGTGCCAGCAAAAAAGTCGTGGGTGTCTGGATCCAGACGGATAAACCGGGCCTTTGTTCCTTTAAGCCAGTTCTGAAGCCGGATCATAGTCCGTTCATGCTCTGAACGGGAAGGCGTAAAAATATAATAGGCATTTTCAAACAGCCGGACTCTTGACGCCTCCACCCCGGACTTGTGCGAGCCGGCCATCGGATGCCCTCCTATAAACGTAACGGGGCGCTCTTTTAGTGCTTCTGCCGCTTCACACACCGTTTTCTTTGTACTCCCCGCATCCGTAATAATCGCCCCTTCCTTTAACGGAAGAGCTGCCAGATCATGAATGATCGCAACTGTCTGCCGGATTGGAGCGGCTATAATAATCAGGTCCGCGTCCTTGGCCCCATCACTGAGCGTTGGTGCGCTAATGTCGATTACATCAAGCGCAAGTGCGGTTTTCATCACTCTCTCATTTACATCAAAACCGGTAATGACAGCTTCCGGATGTTCTTTCTTTACAGCAAGCGCAAGTGAACCGCCAATAAGTCCCAGGCCGGCAATCAGCACGTTTTTTCCCATTTTCCTCACCCTTTGTTGTTCCGTCATCATATGCACCGCTGAGCCTTCAGGCAGACAGGAACCGGTATATAATCAGCCCCTGCTCTGGCTACTGCCTTAAAAGCGCCTTCAGCTCTGCAATGATTTCTTCGTTCTGTTCTCTTGTCCCAACCGTAATTCTTGCCGAAGTAGGAAAACCAAGTGCTTCCCCGTTTCTGACAATATAGCCGGCTTTAAGGAGTCTGTTAAAGATATCCGTTCCCGGCACCCCGAGATCAATCAGGACGAAATTGCCCTGACTTGGGTAGCAGTGAAGGCCTTCCTCCCGGCAGAATTCCTCAAACATCTCGATACCCTCACGGTTTTTTTGTCTGCAGTCTTCCAGAAAGCGGTCATCTTCAAGAGAATAGTAGGCCGCCATCTGCGCTATAGTTGAGGTGTTAAACGGCTCCCTTGCAGGATCAAGAGACTGCATAAAGGCTTCGTCGCCTACCCCGTAGCCGATTCTTAACGATGCGAGACCATATGCTTTGGAAAAAGTCCGGAGCACCACAAGATTTTTATGTTTTGCAATCATGGGAACCGTATCAGGGTAGTCTTCCTCCGTAACATACTCATAGTACGCCTCATCGCTCACCACGATCACGTGCTCAGGCACCGATTCGAGAAAACGGGTGAACGCCTCTTTTCCTATTGAATTCCCTGTAGGGTTGTTCGGGTTGCACACGAAAACGATTTTCGTATGCTCATCAATCGCCTCTCTCATGGCATCGAGATTGTGCGCGCCGTTTACAACGGGAATCTCCTTTACGGCGGCCCCTTCAATGACTGCATTGTGCCGGTACTGTGGAAAAGTCGGAACGGCTGTTACAATATTGTCTCCTTTTGAAAGAAGGGCACGGCAGAGTATGAGAATCACTTCATCAGATCCGTTGCCGAAAAGCAGCTGTTTTTCGGATACTTTCAGCCTTCCGGCAACTTTCGTTCTCAGCTTTTGTGCATATCCGTCCGGATATACTGCCACATCAGTAAGGGCCTGTGTAATAGCTTCTTTCGCAAGCGGCGAGCATCCGTAGGGATTTTCATTGGAAGCAAGCTTAACCACCTTATCAAGACCAAGTTCCCGCTTCACTTCATCAACAGGCTTACCCGGCTGATACGGGGTCAGCCCTTTCATGGATTCTTTTACCAGCATGTTTATCACTCCGTTTTCTCTTTGGTTCCAGCACAGCCCCGTCCCTCTGTCCCTTTATTTTTAAGGCGGGACAGGAGACCTGTGCACGGACCCTATTCTATAGTCTACCTTCCTATGGTATTACGAAATGAGTCCGCGGACAAACTGTTTTAGCTCAGTAAAGACAGATTCTCTATTTTCACCCGCAAGTTCGTCCTTCCTGTCATGAAGAAAACGAACGAGCGCACTACCAATTACAACCCCGTCAGCAAGAGAATGAAACTTCTTCACATGTTCTCTTCTTGAAATACCGAAACCAACGGCAATAGGCGTGTCGGTTACATTTTTCACATCATTGATGATGGTACTAAGATCCTCCTGGAACTGATCACGAGTGCCGGTAACGCCGAGTGAGGAAACGAGGTAAAGAAAGCCATCGCTTTTTTCCGCAATATTTTTCACCCGCTGCCGTGATGTAGGAGCGATCAGGGAGATAAGCGCGAGTCCGTTTTCTCTGGCCAGCGTCCTTAATCCGCTGCTTTCCTCCATAGGAAGATCCGGGACAAGGAGGCCATCGATGCCAGCTTCTGCAGCCATTCTCACCAGTTTCTCTTCTCCCGTGGCAAGTACGGGGTTAACATACGTAAACAGGACAAGGGGAACCGTCAATCCCCTTTGACGGGCGGCGGCTGCAAGTTCCACAGCTTTGACAATATTCATGCCTTGACTGATCGAACGGATGGCTGCTTTTTCAATTACCGGGCCGTCCGCAAGCGGATCGCTGTAGGGCACCCCCCATTCAATCACATCGGCACCGGCCTCCTGGAGAGCAAGTGCCGCTTCAATGGTCGATTCAGCATCAGGATCGCCGGCCATAAGATAGGGAATGAATAGATTCTTTCTCGTTTTAAATTCCTCCGTCATCAACTGTCCCATCCTATCTCTCCCTTTCTTCTTCATAGGCTTTAATCGTATGAACATCCTTATCTCCACGTCCGCTCAGACAGACAAGCAGGGTCTCTCCCTTGTCTTTCTGCCCGGCCAGCTTGATTGCTGCTGCGAGTGCATGAGCGGATTCAATTGCCGGCAGGATCCCTTCGGTTTCACTCAGTACTTTAAGAGCATCCATCGCCTCCCTGTCTGTTACTGCCTCATAGCTTACCCGCTTCGTATCCCTTAAATGAGCATGTTCCGGCCCGATGCCCGGGTAGTCAAGTCCTGCTGAGATGGAATAGGGCTCCTGAATGTTGCCCCCGGCGTCCTGAAGAAGATAGGAGAGAGAGCCGTGCAGGACCCCTTTTCTTCCTTTCGTGAGTGTTGCAGCATGGCTGTCCGTTTCCGTGCCTTTTCCAGCCGCTTCAACACCAATTAATGCTGCATCTGTATCAAGGAAAGGATGAAACATGCCGATCGCATTGCTCCCGCCTCCAACACACGCAACAATATGACCCGGGAGACTGCCGGTAACTTCCTCCATCTGCTGCCTGCTTTCAAGTCCGATTACGCTTTGAAAATCCCTGACCATCATCGGATAAGGATGGGGACCAACGGCGGAGCCGATCAGATAATACGTATCATCAACGTGAGTCACCCAGTGCCGGATTGCTTCGTTCGTCGCATCCTTAAGTGTACGGCTCCCGCTTGTAACTTCAATGACCTCCGCTCCAAGAAGTTCCATCCGAAAAACGTTCAGTTCCTGTCTGCGCATATCCTCACTGCCCATGAAAACCTTGCACGAGAGGCCGAACCGGGCTGCAGCAGTAGCGGTGGCCACCCCGTGCTGCCCGGCTCCGGTTTCGGCAATGACTTTCGTTTTACCCATCCGCTTAGCGAGCATCGCCTGGGCAATAGCATTGTTAATTTTATGGGCACCTGTATGGTTTAGATCCTCTCGCTTTAAATAGATATCCGCTCCGCCGAGCGATTTTGTCAGATTGCCTGCAAATGTAAGGGGAGTGGGCCTGCCGCTGAACGTTGCCCATTCCTGGTGAAGGTCGCGGTAAAATTCTTCATCCTGTTTCACCTCAATATAGGCACTCTCCAGTTCTGCCAGTGCGTGCATAAGCGTCTCCGGCACGTATCTGCCGCCAAATTCCCCAAATCTTCCAAGTTGGTCCGGAAAAGTGTATGCTGCCTTCACCTTTGCTGTCATTGTCATCATCTTCCCTTCGTCTTTTATACTGCCGGTTTCAATTCCGGATGAAACGTCAATTCCCGGAGGGTTGTATGCATTTAGTTCTTCCACGTTTTCAGGAGTAATGCCGCCGGCGATCAAACACTTCTTACCAAGCCGTGCAGCTTCTTTGCGGTAGTCAGGCACACACGTCCAGTCAAAGGCGATGCCCGCTCCTCCCCCCTGAGGCGTTTTCGTATCAATCACAAAGCCGTCGACTTCCTGTGCGTAAACTTCCATTCTTAACACCGCCCCGGAATCGTGGTGAATGGTTTTAAATACCTCGACACCGGTTTTCCTAAGCTCTGCCAGCTGCTCCGGTGATTCAGAGCCGTGGCACTGAATCATCTCGAGGGGCACCGAGGCGGCTGCCTGAGCCATTTCCTCCACGGATGCATCCATAAACACGCCTGCCAGCTTGGGAGCATTCGTGCCGAAAGCCTTGGTTTTCCACTTCCTGACGTCCTCAGGAAAAACCTGCCGCCTGCTCCTGGCAAATACCACACCAGCATAATCGGCCCCTGATTGGGAAACTTTTATAAAATCCCGTTCATTAGTAATGCCGCAAAATTTCAGAATGGGTTTCATCCTTTCACCCCGGAAAAAAGAAAATCCAGTTTTTTTCGCTTATCCTCTGCAAGCATGAGAGCTTCGCCAATAAGAAGGCCGTCTGCTCCTGCTGCGGCAACACGCCGAACATCTTCTGGTGTATGAATGCCGCTTTCACTGATCAGCATCGTTCCTTTCGGGATGAGCGGTGCAATCTTCTCAGTAAACGAGAGGCAGGTCCTGAATGTGTTCAGATCACGGTTGTTTACACCAAGGAGATGTGGTGTACAGACAGAAAGTACATCGCGAAGCTCGGTTTCACTGTGCACTTCCACGAGCACATCCAGACCGCGCTGCACTGCTTTTTCATGAAGGTAGGCCAGTTCCTCCGGTTTCAGGGCAGCAGCAATCAGCAGAATGGCGTCAGCGCCCATAAGGACGGATTCCTCGATCTGTCTTTCATCAATAATAAAATCCTTGCGCAGCACCGGCAGATTTACATGCTGTTTTACCTCTTTAATAAAACGGCTGTGCCCTTTAAAAAAGGTCTCATCTGTCAGAATGGATAAAACATCGGCACCTGCATTTTCATAAGCCCGGCCTATTCCGGCCGGATTCATATTTTCCACTATGACGCCTTTTGACGGGCTCGCTTTTTTTATTTCGGCGATAACCGCTTTTTGCCTTACAGGCTTTCTCAGGGCATCAAGAAAATTCCGATCCGGCCTGGCGTCCGATTCTATGAAGGAAAGGCCGGCAGTTTCCTCTTGTTTTTTTGCAATAATCTGCTCCAGAATCATGCCAGCACTCTCCTTTCATCCTCCTCGGTGAGCTGTTCAAGTTTTGCGGCACCTGCACCTGAATTGAGTGTATCCCTGGCCTCTTTCACACCGTGTTTAATCGAGTCGGCTTTTCCTGCTGCATATAAGGCGGCGCCTGCATTAAGTAAAACGATCTCTCTTGCCGCGTCCGGTGCCCTGTTCTCAAGGACCTCCCGGATCAGAGCGGCACTTTCTTCTTTTCTGTTTACTGTAATGTCTTTGAGCGCTCCACGTCTGACCCCAGCTTCCTCCGGTGTCATGGTGTAAGAGGTAATCTGATGATTCTTCAGTTCGGTTACATATGTTTTTCCCGTTATTGTAAGCTCATCAAGACCGTCTTCACCAGTGACAAAAAGAGCATGTTCCGTTCCTAGACGCCGGGCCGTTTCGGCCATTTTAACAGCAGCATGGCGGTCATAAACGCCAATCAGCTGCTTTGTCGTGCCTGCCGGATTTGTAAGAGGTCCGAGAAGGTTAAACACCGTCTTTACGCCCAGACTTTTCCTCGCTTTCGCCACGTGCTTCATGGAGGAGTGATAGACCGGTGCAAACATAAAGCAGAGATTGTACCGTTCAAGAAGATCAGAAGCTTCCTGCTGGTTACTCTGAACCGGTACACCAAGTTCCTCGAGCACATCTGCACTGCCTGTTTTTGAGGAAACACTGCGATTTCCGTGTTTTGCTACAGGTGTGCCTGCTGCAGACACGAGCAGAGCGGCGGCAGTGGAAATATTAAAGGTTCCTGTACCGTCTCCTCCTGTCCCGCACGTATCCACCAGATCTGGTTTACGGTGGGTGATTTTCATGCTGTGATCCCTCATCGCTTTTGCAAAGCCGGTCATCTCATCAACCGATTCTCCACGGAACCTGAGGATCGATAGAATACCGGATATTTCCTCATCACTCAATTCCCCGGCCATCATCGCATTCATCACCTGACAGGCTTCCGTTTCGCTCAGACTCTCTTTTTCAAACAATCTCTCCATTACTCGCCTCATCTCACACTCTCCTCCTGCTCGAAACTTTTTTTTGCCTGGCTTACTGCTGAAAGCAGTGCACTTGCTTTGTTCCGGGTTTCTTCCCATTCGAGTTCCGGAACAGAATCATAGACAACACCTGCACCTGCCTGAACGAACGCTTTGCTGCCCTGCAGTCTGATCGTACGGATGGCAATACACGAATCAATCGTTCCGTTAAAACTGAGATAGGCTACCGTGCCCGCATAAGAGTCACGGGAATCTGCTTCCAGTTCCTGAATGATTTCCACTGCCCTGATTTTAGGTGCTCCGCTGACAGTACCTGCAGGATGGGCGCTGAGAACGGCCTCAATCGGATGAACATCCGGCCTCAGTTTCCCTTTTACCTTGGAAATGATGTGCATCACTTTTGAAAATCGGGTAATCGTCATTTTTTCATAGGTTTCAACTGTTCCGTACTGGCACACCCTGCCAAGATCATTCCTCGCAAGATCCACCAGCATAAAGTGCTCGGCTCTTTCTTTTTCATCAGCGAGAAGATCCGCTTCGAGGGCTTTGTCCTCCTGATCGTCTTTTCCGCGCTTTCTCGTTCCTGCAATCGGATGAATATCAATGGAGCGGTCTGCTTCAATCTTGACGAGACGTTCAGGGGAGCTTCCGACAAGTTCCTCTGTAAAGGCACGGATGTAAAACATATACGGTGAAGGGTTCTGCTTTCTAAGGACCCGGTAAAGGTCAAGGCCGTCAACACGGTTTTCAACTTCAAACCTCTGGCTGAGAACAACCTGAAACGCATCTCCGCTTTCAATATAGTTTTTCACCCGCCTGACTTTATCGATGAACGCCTCTTTCGTGACATTGGATTTTACGCCGGAAAAAATGTCCTCTGTCGTCTGCTGGCAAAAGGTTTCAAAAACACGCTTTTTTACGGGGGCTGCTCTGCCGGACAGTTCACCAATCACAGCCTCCACCTTGTCTTTTCCAAGCTCAAAGGCTCCATCTGCATCAGAGCCAACCTCCTGAAAGTGGATAATTGTAAGTTCCTCACGGCTGTGGTGAAAAGCCAGGATCGTTTCACAGAAAACAAACGAAGCTGCAGGTGCGCTCCCCTTTTCGATTTTATCCTCTGTCAGATTCATAGCCTCAAAGGAGAAGGATCCGACAGCACCACCGGGAAAAGGAAGATCCGGCAGTTCAGGGGATACATCAAGCTCAGCTGCAGTACGATCCCAGGCTTCGGTAAACCGGCTGTAGCGGTTTCTTACAATGCCTGACTGGTCTTTTACAGTAAAGCGGCTGTTTTCCTCTGTGAGATATAAGAAAGGATCGATCCCGATAAACGAGTACTCCGACCACAGGGATAAAGGATCTCTGCTTTCGAGCAGAAATGCTGCCCTTTTATTAAACGTTTCAAATAGTTGAATGGGTGTAAGTGTGTCTGCAACGAGTCTGGCAGTAACAGGAACTGTTTTATGCTGCGCAGCCTGCCTTGCAAACGATTGTCTGCTTGTCTGAATCATTCATCTCACCTCTCGGGTGAGAAGAGGACTCTAAGCAAAAGAGGATTAAATCCGGGGTAAAAAGAAAACACCTGCCTGTTAATGGAGACAGGGCAGGTGTTCAGGCGGTGCCTTTTTCCTCTGCTCAGGCTCTTCTCAGCTATTTCTAATCTCAACTCGTTCTTTCTTTCCGCTGTAAAGCCTCTGCTTTACTTCTGTGCGGCTTTCAAAACCTGATCAATCTATACCGTATCATATTCATTAGTCTGAATTATCTGCTGAACTTTATTGTGAATATCATAACGTGCATGCCGAAGCTTGTCAACAGCGAGCTGTCTTCACTCTTCTCCTGCAAGGTCAGGACGGAGCGCTCTCGCTCTGCCGAGATACACGTGATTCACCTGATCCTGTTTAAGAGCGGTCTCAGCTGTCACCATCAGCCGGATACATTTTTCAAGCCCGCCATCAACGGGAATCTCCTGTGCACACATAACCGGGACCCGCTCAAAACCATTGAGCAATCTCAGGGCTCTCGCCGGAAAGGTGGCGTTAAGATCCGGACTTACCGTGATCCAGATATGGGCAATCGCTTCCGGATTGAGGCTGTTTTTCTGAACGATCTGCTCGATCAGTGTTTTTGTCACTTGAAGCATGTCTTCCGTTTCATTTCTTTCTACTGTTGCTGCTCCTCTGATTCCCCGTATCATCAGCATCTCCCTCCATATTACAGATGTTTTAGCAGCTCCGTTTCACTGACAGGCATCAGAACCGGTTCACAGGGTGCTTTTAAAAGAACAAATCTGATATCACCCTGCCTGCTTTTTTTGTCTTTTTTCATACGTTCAACGAGTGAACGGGTGTCCAAATTCTTATACATTCTTGTATCGTATCCCAGTTTCTGAAGGGAAGCCTCGACTTCTGCAGAACGTAAGTCGATACCGAAAGTCCTTTCACTTAACTCAAGAGCAAAAATCATTCCGGCAGCTACAGCTTCACCATGCGTCCATCTCCCGTATCCTGCTTCCGCCTCAACTGCATGAGCGAGTGTATGGCCAAAATTAAGATACGCTCTTATGCCCTTTTCTTTTTCATCTTCTTCCACAACTTCTTTTTTTACCCGGATCGACTGTTCGAGAAGTCTTCCCATGGCAGCCCCGTCTTCGGCTGTTTCAAATGAACCAATGTCAAGAGCAAACGAAAGAAGTTCCGGATCACGGATGAGTCCGTGCTTGATCACTTCTGCCAGTCCTGAACGCCACTCCCGCTTAGAGAGGGACGAGAACGTTTCCGGATCAAAACAGACGGCTGCCGGCGGATGAAAAGCACCGGCAAGGTTCTTTCCCGCCCGCAGATTAATACCCGTCTTGCCTCCGACACTGCTGTCGTGGGCGAGGAGGGTGGTCGGCACCTGAATAAAATCAATCCCCCGCATGAAGGAGGCTGCTGCAAATCCGGCCAGATCACCGACAACGCCTCCACCAAGGGCGATAATAACACTGTCTCTGTCCAGTCCGCATCCGGCTACATATTCAAGCAGTTCTTCAAGAACGGAAAAGGATTTTGACTGCTCTCCAGCCGGTACGATTTTCACGTGCGGCGTTTCGTCAAAAGACCGGACCACATCTTCGAGATACAGCTTTTCAACCGTGCGATCGGTGACGATAAGAACGGAGGAATAGCTGCGTTTCCCGGGTAACGACTTCAGAATCAGGCCGATGCGCCTTCTCAGACCCGGTTCAATAATAATCGGGTAATGACCTGCAGAAGAGCGGACCGGGATTTCACGCCGCATTAAAACTGCCTCGCTTTTTCCATGTAGGCGTCAAACGCTTTTTTAACATCTCCTACTGTATCCGAACCGAACTTTTCCAGAAATGCAGCCGCAAGTTCAAAGCTGACTGCATGTTCGCACACCACAGAAGCAGCAGGAACCGCACAGCTGTCCGAACGCTCGATACTCGCTGCGAAAGGCTCTTTTGTTTCAATATCCACGCTGTTAAGCGGCTTGTAAAGAGTGGGAATCGGCTTCATAACCCCTTTAACAACCACAGGCATTCCGGTCGTCATACCGCCTTCAAATCCACCCAGACGGTTCGTTTTTCGATAGTAGCCTCTATCGGGATCGTACATAATCTCGTCATGCACTTCACTTCCCGGTTTTCTGGCCGCTTCAAAGCCGATACCCACTTCCACACCTTTAAATGCATTTATACTCATGACACTGCGGGCGATTTTAGCATCGAGTTTTCTGTCGTAATGGACATGGCTGCCGAGCCCTGGCGGAAGACCTTCGGCAACGACTTCAACTACGCCGCCAATGGAGTCTCCGTTTTTCTTTGCTTCATCGATCAGATCCATCATTTTCTTCTCTGCTTCAGGATCCAGGCACCGCACAGGGGATGTCTCCGTCCGCTTTAAAATGTCCTCTGTCCCGGCAGGAACATCTATTGGACGGCTCACAATCCCGCCAATTTCCAGGACGTGCCCTGCAATTGTAATTCCGAATTCAGCGAGGATTTTCTGAGCTACGGCCCCGACCGCCACTCTAATCGTCGTCTCCCGTGCCGAAGAACGCTCCAGCACGTTTCTCATATCTCTGTGATCATATTTAATCGCACCGTTCAGGTCCGCATGACCCGGACGCGGTCTGGAAATGGTCCGTTTCATTTCTTTTTCTTCCTGCTCAGTAACAGGATCAGGCCCCATAATTTTCTGCCAGTGGGTCCAGTCTTTATTTTCCACAACCAGAGTAATTGGAGCACCAGTTGTTTTTCCATGGCGTACTCCGCTTGTAATGCGGACTCTGTCCGTTTCGATCTGCATGCGTCTTCCCCGCCCGTGGCCCTTCTGGCGGCGCGCAAGGTGATGATTTATATCTTCAGCAGTCAAAGGAAGATGACTGGGAACTCCTTCAATTATCGCGGTCAGTTCCGGACCGTGTGATTCACCGGCTGTCAAAAATCTCATCTTCAGCGACACTCCTTTAATGCTTTTATGTATTAAACTAATTAAATCTTACGTACCATTGTGGATGATATGTGAAAAAAATTCAACACATCCTGCTCATTTATTCAGAAACATTGCTTATGATTAGTATACTGTTCTGTCATGAAAAATAAAGAGGGGGTCTAATCAAAGGGTGGGTTCCCTGTCTATTTTCTTTCTTCGTCTCTCTCGTTTTACTACGACTTCGTGCTTTTCGTTTCATTTTCCCCTCCCCATTCCCTTTTTAATGCGCTTTCGGACTCGCGGAAAAATAAAAAATCTGCCTGTACGTAAAGTACAGACAGGCAGGGAAATGAATTAAACCCATTTATTAACTGTTTTTTCGTATGTGACCAGTTCATCAGCGCCGAAGAAAAGTTCGATTTCGCGCTTTGCGCTGTCCTGTGAATCGGATCCGTGAATAATGTTCATGGAAACCTGGACACCGAAGTCACCGCGGATCGTTCCAGGCTGCGCTTCCTGAGGGTTTGTTTTCCCCATCATTTTGCGAGCTTCATCAATCACATTTTCACCTTCCCAGACCATCGCGAAAACAGGACCGGAAGTAATGAAATCCACTAGCTCTCCAAAGAACGGGCGCTCCTTGTGCTCACCGTAATGAGTCTCGGCAAGATCTTTTGAAATCGCTAACACTTTTGCTCCTGCGAGTGTAAAGCCTTTCTTTTCAAAACGGGATACAACTTCACCGACAAGGCTTCTCTGTACACCGTCGGGTTTTACCATAAGAAATGTCCGTTCCATTATCTCGACCTCCAGCTTGTATGTATGTTGTTGAAACCTTTTTGAGTATAGCAAATTTTCACAAACATCACAACTCATTTTGAAAACGTTTTCTTTATTGTGGATGATTATACCCTTCTGTCAGTAAAAGAGCTCCGCTGCAAGCCATCCGCTCGCTTTCCGCGGCGGTGCGGCAAGCCTCCTCATGCTTCGCATTGCGGGGTCTCGCCTGGCCAACCTGCTTCTTCCTCTTCAAGCAAAGCTACGAGGCTGACTGTGTCGAAGCAAATCGGAGCTTAATCGAGATGTAAACGCTCTTCACTGCTGCAGGAGTCTCGCTTCTGACTTGCAGTTTCGTTTGTTATATAAATGGACAGACGATTAATGGATCTGCTGACTCAAAGGGATACTTTTTTAATTATAGGCTCTGTTCAAGCTTAATGTTGATATTTTTCTATCATTGATTGAAGCGAACGCGTGACACTCCAGCGGGAACAGCGCCTGCTGAAGACCCCGCAGGATGCTCTTCCCGAGAAGGCTGAAGAGGTGCCCGCGGAAAAGGAGCGCAGTGTGCGGAAATCAACAACAGACTTTAACAGAGCCTTTATATAAGTAAAACCTAAGTTTCCTTACAGGAGGATAAAAAAACGGCATACCTTTTGTAAAGGCATGCCGGAAGTAAAATCAGAATTTTCTGCTGCCGATATAGTCGGCAATCTGGTTAAGTGCATGTTTGGCCCTGATATCCTCCAGTGGTTCAAGCGCTTCCTTTGCTTTTGCAAGATAACGGTCCGCGATCTTTTTGGAAAAGGCAATCCCGCCGGACTCCCTGATTTCCGTAATCACCTCATGCATCATGCCTTCTTCTCCGGCAGCAGCTGCACGGGCGATCCGTTCTTTAAGGGAGGGATCCTTTTCCATGGCGTAAAGAGCAGGAAGAGTTACGTTTCCCTGTTTCAAATCGCCGCCGGCAGGCTTGCCTAGTTCTTTTTCAGTCCCGACAAAGTCAAGGATATCATCGGTGATCTGAAATGCCATGCCGACACGATAGCCAAAAAGGCTTAGCTGGCGGTTGGTAACCGGGTCTGTCTTTCCTGCAAGAGCGCCCAGTTTACAGCTGACAGCAATCAGCAGGGCAGTTTTACGTTTAATTCTGCGGAGATAATTTTTCAGATGCTGGCTCCAGACATACTGATCCCGGAGCTGTTCGACTTCCCCGATGCACATTTCAACCATTGCATCCGACAGAACCTCGTGAACAGCGGTCTCACTGCAGTGGCTTGCCAGTTCCACTGCCCGTGCAAACATATAATCACCGGTATACATTGCAACACGATTATTCCACTTGGTTTTAATCGTTTTTTTCCCCCGCCTCAGGTCAGCATCATCAATGACGTCATCATGAACGAGAGACGCCATATGAATCAGTTCGAGCGGCACAGCAACATGTCTGATTTCATTCATGTCATAGCGGCCGAACTGCCCGGCAAGCAGGACGAAAACGGGCCTGATCCTTTTTCCGCCTGCTTTTAATAGATGTGATGAGGCTTCTTTTAATACAGGATGGTCCGTACCGATATTCTGTTCAAGTTCCTGTTCGATCACCGCGATATCTTTTTTCAGATAACAGTAAATATCCGTCAGTTTCATTGTCTTCACCCACCTAAACAGATTGCCGGTCAGCTGCTTCCTGCCACAGCGGCAGGCTCTTCACTTCTTTTCTGAGCAGACCGAGATTATTTGCATACTCAAAAAACTGAAGAAGCCCTTCCTCATGGGCAGGTGTTAGATCGTGGTTCAGCCCCTTAAAATAGGAAGTCCAGAAAGAGCGGCTGCCGCCCATTTCATACTCAATTGCACGAATCAGATCCCTGAAACCGGTTTTGTATGTCTGCTTTTTGCTTTTAACCATTTCACCAAACAGATCAGTCAGGAGGTCACTGTGTGTGGCAATTGTATCCTTCCTGGCTGCCACCACTGCATAAGTCATCGGAAGACCTGTAAAGTCATTCCAGAGCCGTCCAAGATCATACCGGTAAATCTCCGGCGGCTGATTCCAATATGTCTGGATCGCATCATCACCAATCAGAAGACAGGCGTCATGGTCCTGCATCATCTGATGAAAATCCGGCTTTTGAGTGACATAATCCACTCCCAGTCCGTGAAATTTACCGAGGATGATCTTAAGCAGGTTCACCGATGTGGCTGAACTTGAAGTAAGAGCGACTTTCCGGCCCTCGAGTTTTGTGAGCGGCACTTTTGAAAACAGAAATATGGAGCCGACCTCCCGGTGAGAAGAAACCGAAAGAAACGGGAGGAGTTGAAAGGAGCCGGCATTCTCGGCGTAGGCAAACGACGAAATGCCTCCAATGTCAACAGAGCCGGATTCCATACCCTTGTTAAGTTCGGATGGCACCTGAGGCACAAATGAGCAGCCTCTTTTAACGAGCCGTTCCCTGTTAACATAGTAAAATAGCGGCATGATATTTGTATATGAGATTTCACCTACGACCACACCCATGTTTACTCCCCCCAGCGCGTAAATAAATCGTGGCTCACATTGAGCTGATCGAGTACTTTTCCTACAACAAAATTGATGGCGTCATCCAGCGTTTCTGGCTGATGATAAAACCCTGGCATAGCAGGCACAACCGTGCCCCCCATTTCAGCAATTGTTTTCATATTTCCAAGGTGGATCGCATGAAGCGGTGTTTCCCTCGGAACGATAATTAACGGACGCTTTTCTTTGAGCATCACATCTGCGGTCCGCTCCAGGAGGCTGCCTGAAATTCCTTGTGAAATCTTGGCCAGCGTCCCCATCGAACATGGAATGATAATCATGCCATCGTTCTGATAGGAGCCGCTGGCAATTGGTGCAGAAAAGTCCTGCAGCGAATGGACATGAAGATCCATCTCCGTTTCAAAAAGTCTCTCCAGGCAGGCTTGTCTGTCTTTTGTATCCTCGTTCAGTTCATGGTAAAATACCTGCCAGCCGGCCTGGCTGATTATTAGGTGCACTCTGTGCCCGCCTCTTAATAAGGCATTCACAAATCTCACTCCGTAGACGGCTCCGCTTGCACCTGTTATTCCGACTGTAAAAATCCGTTTATCCGTACTCATAGAAGCAGATCTCCAATCGTGAAAATAAGAAGTACGATACTGATAATTCCGTTCATCGTGAAAAACGCCACGTTTACTTTAGACAGATCCTCCGGTGAGACGAGGGAGTGCTCATAAACCATAATCGCACCTGCTATGAAGACACCTGTAAGGAATACCCATCCGAGCGGCGTAAGGAAAAACAACGCCAGCATGGACACAAAACTGACAGCATGAAAGCCCTTGGCAATTTTCAGGGCGCGGGCAATTCCGAATCTGCTTGGAATGGAGTATAGTCCAGCACCTCTGTCGTAATCAGCATCCTGAGTCGCATAAATCACATCAAAACCGGCTGTCCAGAATGCCACTGCCAGAAAGATGAGCATGGCTTCCCATGTGAGGGTTCCTGTCGTACCAACCCATCCTCCGAGAGGGGCAATGGCAATCGTAATCCCGAGCACCACATGACAAAGCCAGGTAAAACGCTTGGTATACGAATAAATGACAAGAAAAAAGACCGCGAGCGGCAACAGGTAAACAGCCAGCATATTAAGCTGAAAAGCGGAAACAAACAGGAGGACGAAGGAGAAAACAATAAACAGCACTGTTTCCAGCCTTGAAAGGAGCCCCGCCGGGATTGCCCGGTCTGCAGTTCTTGGATTTGCTTTGTCAATCCGTGCATCGATCAGCCGGTTCAGACTCATTGCCGCACTTCTCGCACCAACCATGGCGAGTGTAATCCATACCCAGTGATGAACAGTCGGCCAGTGACCATTTATGAGCAGGCTTCCCACCACAGCTCCAAGGAATGCAAAAGGCAGGGCGAAAACGGTATGTTCGAATTTAATCATTTCCAGTATTATCTTTAATTTTCTCATGTAACAGCTAATCCCCTTCGAGCAACATCAGCGGGGTTTTCTTGCAAAGTGGCTGGCAGCAGCTCCGCCCGCGTAAGATTTGTAGGAGACATCACTGAAGCCGGCTGTTCTGAATTTGTCCGCAAGCGAATCCTTATCCGGAAACGTCCCTGCAGATTCCTGAAGCCATGAATACTCCTGGTAACTTTTCGCGAACATTTTTCCGAAGATTGGCATAACCCGGCGGAAATAAAGCCAGTAGAGCTGCTTAAATCCAAGCATGGACGGCTGTGAAGTCTCAAGACAGGTAACGAGCCCTCCAGGTTTCACTACCCTGTGCATTTCCCTGATTACATGGTCAAAATCCGGAACATTTCGAAGCCCGAATCCAATTGTCACATAATCAAATGAATTGTCCTTAAATGGCAGTTCCATCGCATTTCCCTGTACCAGACTGATGTTACGTACATTTTTTTCTTTTACTTTTTTCCGGCCTGCTTCGAGCATATTTTCACTGAAGTCCAGTCCGGTAATTTCTCCCTCCGGCCCCGCAGCTTCCGCAAGAGCAAGGGTCCAGTCGGCGGTTCCGCAGCAGACATCAAGGGCGCGTGCCCCCTTTTCCACTTTCATTAGCTTCATCGTATCCTTACGCCATGATACATGACGCTGAAAACTGATAATCGCGTTCATACGGTCATAACTTCCGGAAATAGACTGAAAAACTTCGTGTACTTTTTCTTCCTTTGATTGCGCCATATTACCCTTCCTCTGCAACAAAATCGTGATAGATCCGGTTATCCTCCAGCAGCTGCTGCATACGGGAATGGATGTACTGACGAACCGGCAGCCAGTCCGGTAATGCTGCTTCAATCTTTCTTCTGCTCTCTTCAATTGCCTCCATAATGAGACTGACTGAATCTGTTCCTTCCCCGTCTTGTCCATCAAGGGCTGAAAGAATGTCCATCATAAGTTCCGTCTCTTTTTTACCAGGGAGATGCTTTCGTTCTTTTAGAAGTTTCTTCAGATAAAAGAACTCCTCAGCAGCATGGATCCATGAATCGAGTTTCAGGTGCTTGAGAATATTTACAGTGAGAATCGTATGTTTATATAAGTACCGGACATTCTTTGAACTGCTGCAGGAATCATCCGTCTCATAAGGCAGCATTTTGATTTCATTGATTGCCTGAATGGAACGGCTGAACACCTGCATAAGCGAGACATCACCAAGCTTGGCCAGAAAATAATAATACAGGCTGCTGTAATAATCTCCTGACAGGACCGTAAGCTGGCGTTCCTTCCGGGTCCGTTCATCCATGCATTCGTCAGATTCAACAGCATCATGAACGGATAATGCCGTCTCTACCAGAAGAGATGCAAGAATTGTGTTTTTTATGTATAACGGGGAACAGCCCCTTTTCTTCATGCCGTAGTAGAGAATACTGATCAGGTCATGATCAATGACAGGCACACTTAAATAACGGCTGAAATAAGGGTGATGGATCACCTCATAGAAATGCCGCTCAATCGTTTGGATGTCATCTTTCATCTGATCCAGTGAGATCGTCATAGTAAAGCCCCCAGCAAAATCATATCTTCCTACCTGTTTCCTACTGCAAGTATATCACAATAACGCCTTTCCGATAAGTAAGGCCATCGCTCAGGCCTTAACGGCAGAGAATGCCAGAGAAAAAGAAAAGCAGGCTCACCACCCGCTTTTATTCTCCGGTATTCATTTCGCCGTGACTGGTCTGGATCACAGCTTTCCCTCTTACTTTCACTGCAGATGTATGTTCAGTAAACTGGGCGATCATGACTTCGTTTCTGTCCAGTTTCTCGGAATGATGGAATCTTGTATCCGAGCCTCTGGTCAGCCCAATAACATTCACACCGTTTTCAAGCGCTTTTATTACGATATATTCTGTCGGCTGTGCCATTCATAACCCGCCTTTCATGAATTTCTGACTATACTATATCTTCTCTTAATAACTTTATTTTACGCCTCGGATATAAGAGATTATGTACATCCTGTTCCTTGGAGAAGGAAAACTGCAAATTACCCTCTGATCAGGGAAAGAACTTCGGCACGGGCGGCCTGGTCTTCTGCAAAAACGCCTCTTACTGCGGATGTCATTGTTTTTGAGCCTGGTTTTTTGACGCCCCGCATCGTCATGCACATATGTTCAGCTTCAACAATAACCATAACGCCCTGCGGATCCAGTGTTTCTACGATACTGTCCGCCACTGTAGACGTAATCCGCTCCTGAAGCTGCGGACGCCGGCAAACCGCTTCAACAGCTCTTGCCAGTTTACTCAGACCTGTTACTTTTCCCCCGCTTGGTATATAGCCGATATGGGCAACACCGAAGAATGGAACAAGATGGTGTTCACACATGGAGTAAAACGGAATATCCTTGACCAGAACAAGTTCTTCGTGATCTTCACCAAATACAGTGGCGAAGTGTTCCTTTGGATCCTGGTTAAGACCTTCAAAAACTTCTGCGTACATTTTTGCCACACGCTTTGGTGTATCCTGAAGTCCTTCCCTGGAGGGATCCTCCCCGATTGCTTCAAGAATCATCGTTACTGCTTTCTTTATTTTATCATGATTTACTTCATTCATCGTGATGCCTCCTCGTAACCGCATTCAGCAAGTCGATAAAATTCTAGCACAGCGGGTACCATTATACAAGAAACGTAACCCTGGCTTCCTGCTGTATATAGAAAAGAAGAACCGCAGCGTGTGCGGTTCTTCTAGATGCAAGCCCCTTATGTATTACTTAACTGCGTCTTTAAGGGCTTTACCAGGCTTAAAGGCTGGTACGTTGCTTGCAGGAATTTCAATCTCTTCACCTGTCTGCGGGTTACGGCCTTTACGGGCAGCACGCTCGCGTACTTCGAAGTTACCGAAGCCGATCAGCTGTACCTTTTCAGAGTTCTGAAGAGAGTCTGTGATTACATCAAATACAGCGTCAACTGCATTCGTCGCATCTTTTTTGGAAAGTTCCGTTTTTTCGGAAACAGCATTGATTAGTTCTGTCTTGTTCATACCATTCACCTCCTCCCAATAGATTTGTTATTTCTTTTCTTTCACAAAAATCCGGATTTTATACGTAAAACGTTGATTTAACAGGATAACAACGCTAATGTTAAACGAATTCCGACGAGAATTCAACAATTTTTGCAGAATCCCCTGCATTTTTAAGAGTTTTCTGGCTGAAATGGTAAATTAATCCGATTTTATGAATGTCTACGTACAAAGCCCACTGCACCGCTATTTTTAGGCTTATTGAATTTTTATCATACAATCGGCTGTCATGTCAATTCACTAAAGTCCCTATCATCACGCAGTTTTAACGGTGATTGCTCAGGTTTTGTACATAGGCTGGAAAAACGCGGATGGGCGTCTGTATTTTCTTGCCCTGATTTGTCTTATTTCAAACATCCTATCACTTCCGCATCACACAAAAAAATAAACCCTCCGTAAAGGAGAGTTATAGAATAATGGCGATCAGGCCGCCGGACCCTTCGTTTATGATGCGTTCAAGTGTTTCCTTAAGCTTATACCGGGCATTTTCAGGCATAAGTGACAGCTTGGCGGATATTCCCTCCCGTACGATTGAATTCAGGGAGCGTCCGAAAATATCGGAATTCCAGATGGACAGCGGGTTTTCCTCGAAATCCTGCATCAGATAGCGCACCAGTTCTTCGCTTTGTTTTTCTGTGCCGATGATCGGTGCGAATTCACTTTCCACGTCAACCTTAATCATGTGGATGGATGGTGCAACTGCTTTGAGCCTGACACCAAACCGCGAGCCCTGTCTGATAATTTCAGGCTCATCAAGACTCATATCGGCAAGGGACGGTGCTGCAATGCCGTAGCCGGTCTGTTTGACCATGCGGAGCGCATCCGCTACCTGATCGTATTCCGCTTTTGCATAAGCGAAGTCCTGCATTAATTCCAGCAGATGATCCTTGCCGCGGATTTCAACGCCGACAACTTCTTTTAGAATCTGATCGTAGAGATCATCCGGTGCATGCAGGTCAATTTCCGCAACACCCTGCCCCATTTCAATGCCTGCCAGCTGTGCCTGGGCAACAAAATCATAGTCGGTAAAATGGCCAACCACACGGTCCACATCACGCAGCCTCTTAATATCTTTTACTGTATCTCTCACTGCTGATTCATAGTTTTCACGGAGCCAGTGCTCCTCTTTAAGAACCATTACCCAGCTTGGCAGGTTAACATTTACTTCGTGAACCGGGAACTCAAACAGAACTTCTCTCATGACGGCATTAATATCCTGCTCCGTCATTCCTTCAATACTCATAGAAAGCACCGGTACGTCATGTTCCTGCTCGATGGACTGGCGCAGGTTCTCTGTAGCAGGATGGTGCGGATGCACGCTGTTTACGATGACGATAAACGGTTTGCCCACCTCTTTGAGTTCCTCAATTACGCGCTGCTCTGACTCTACGTAATCATGACGGGGAATCTCACCGATTGAGCCGTCAGTTGTCACAACTACTCCGAGTGTGGAGTGTTCCTGAATGACTTTACGAGTACCGATTTCTGCTGCTTCATGAAACGGAATTGGATCCTCATACCAAGGCGTATGGATCATCCGGGGTCCGTTTTCATCCTCGTAGCCTTTCGCACCTGGTACAGCATAGCCGACACAGTCAACTACACGGACGTTAACATCAAGACCGTCATCTACATGAAGCGAAACAGCCTGGTTTGGAACAAACTTCGGCTCGGTTGTCATAATCTGTTTTCCTGCTGCACTTTGAGGCAGCTCATCCTGGGCTCTTGCCCGGTCGGCCTCTGTTTCAATGTTTGGAATGACGGCAAGCTCCATAAACTTTTTAATGAACGTTGACTTTCCGGTACGTACCGACCCTACGACTCCGAGATAAATGTCGCCCCCGGTACGTTCCGCAATGTCTCTGAAAATGTCGAACTTTTCCACACGATCCCCTCCCGATCGATTTTGTATAGAACGATGGATTCTGCATACGATTCAGGTGATGACATTACATACTTATGAAGAAGTATTTTGTTTATGACAAGCAGTTCTGTTACTCACTCAATTGCATCACCCGCCTGAACGGTATTTTTTCAGAATCGAAAGCAAGAAGGGAGGCGTATATACAGACACGGCAGGAAATACAGTCGGTGCCGGATGTTCCCGTTTACTTGTATAAACACACAAAAAAGCTTCCCTTTCTCTTGTAACTATATGAGAAGGGAAGCACAATAGAACTGTATTCAATTAAGCTCTTTTTCTATATATCTGAACGTCTATTCGCTCTTAAAAATAATTTCTCCGTCTTCAATCGTCATCGGTTTTGAATGTGCCGGGACAAACGGAGCGTGCTCTACAAGGAGCCATCTGAGGTCGTCCCCTTCCGAGAAATCCCCCAAACCGTATTCCTCAATATAGTGACGAATATCAAGAGAGTAGTCAATCACAAGATCACCATTGGTTGCCATATGAATTGGAAGCCGGTGATCCGGGTGATATGGACTTGGAACGGTCTGCTCCTCCCTGTAATGGAGAGACTCGTAATCAAGTTTAAGGATACCTGGGCCAACCGCTTCTTCTACAGGTGCATACTGATTCTGTGAACGGTACTGATTAATTCTTCTGTTTAAGTCCTGAAGTTTATTGGAACTCCTGAGGTCCACAAGCTTGACTTCAGCTTCCTCTTCAACGTTCGTCAGTACATACTGAAAGGTACCGCCGTTTTCAAAAGAATTCCCCGGTGCCTGCTGAAGATAGGACGGTACAAGTGTCCTGAAGTTAACAGGATAACGCTGAAATACGCTCGTTTCTGCATCTCTAGTCTGGATCGGCAGGACACTGGTATCCTCACGGTACTGTGTCACAGCTGACTGGACTGACTGAAGCTGATCTTCATAGGGAACCTGATTTTCGCCGCGCTGATCGCTGGGAAACAGGCAGCCCGTTAACAGAACAACTGCGAGTGCAGTAGTAATGCCTGTCCATATCTGTTTCATGTAAACCCCTGCCTTACCTGTTACATTATTCCGGCACCGGGCCGGTAAACACCACTACAAAAATGATAAAAAATGACACGAGAATAAAAATAAAACTTACAAATAACACGGAACGCTGCACCCATCCGCGCAGCTTTTCCCTCGAAATAATTGTCATTACGACAGACAGAAACATCAGCCCCATAGCAATGAAGCTGATCCACATTTTTGTTAAGCCGTCATCCATACTGATCCCCCACTATAACAAACTATTATCTGAGTTTATTATAGCATAAAAGTGTTAAAAGCTGAACAGAACTGCAGGCACGACAGCACTGCATAAAAAAAGACCGGGGAAAAGGGGGCTCCTTTCTCCGGTCTGAAAATTGACTAAACACCGCCAGTACAAACAACCCTGATTTGGCGCCTTTTCCGTTCCAGTATATGCGAACGGATCAGGTTCGTCGCAAACGATCGCCTAATTACCGCCGTTTTTATTAAACATTTTTGAAAGTGTACCAAAATCCATCGGTACGTTATTAGAAAGAATGGCTTTGACGAGTTCATCCTCTTTCTTTTTTGAAACCTGCACGTTAGCCACCAGGGCAACCTGCCTTATAAGCTGCCGGACGTTCTGTTCATTTTTCAGATCAGTCTTGCCGGCAGACTGGGCAAGCTTAAACAGGTCCGCCTGCTTAACATTTGTTTTCTGCTGAATCTGATCGAACAGAGGATTTTTGTTCTTTTCGTCCATACAGAAATCCCTCCTCGTATATGATGTCAACTTATCATATGCAAAGGAGGGATTATGGTGATGCTTATGGTTTTATGGTTCAAAGTCGTTCAGAGGATCCGATTCACCGAGTTTTAAATCTTCCACTTCCCGTTTCCTCACACGGCCCATTAACTCCTCTACTGCTTCATGAGGTGGTTTATCATTGAAAAGAACATCGTAAAGACCTTTTGTAATCGGCATATCCACTTCTTCACGGCCAGCTAATTGATACGCAGCCTTGGTTGTACGGATTCCCTCTACGACCATACCCATTTCGTTTAAAACCTCGTCAATGGATTGACCTTTACCAATCATATTTCCTGCCCGCCAGTTACGGCTGTGGACACTTGTACAGGTTACAATTAGATCCCCAAGCCCGGATAATCCTGCAAAAGTAAGCGGGTTCGCTCCGAGTTTCATTCCGAGACGGGCAATTTCAGCAAGCCCTCGTGTCATTAGAGCAGCTTTTGCGTTATCACCGTAACCCAGTCCACTCGTCATCCCTGCTCCAATTGCAATAATATTTTTCAGGGAACCTCCGATCTCAACACCAGTGAGGTCCGGGTTCGTGTATACTCTGAAATGCTGGTTCATGAACAGATCCTGAACCTCTTCTGCAGCCTCAGTATTGAGCGAGGAACTGGTTACTGTGGTAGGCTGACGCAGACTTACTTCCTCCGCGTGAGAAGGCCCCGAAAGCACAACGACTGCCCGGCGCTTTTCTGCCGGAACTTCCTCTTCGATAATCTGGGATACACGCAGATATGTATCAGGTTCAATCCCTTTGCTCGCATGGATCATCATGACAGGACGGTCCAGAAGTCCGTTCACTTCTTTAAGCACGGCCCGCATCGCTTTGGTTGGCACAACAAAAAGGAGGGTATCACCATGTCCCACTGCTTTTTCAAGATCTATGGTGGCTGTAATGGATTCGGGAAGGGTAATCCCGGGCAGATACTTTTCGTTTGTATGACTGCTGTTAATTTCATCGGCAGCCTTCTTTGATCTGCCCCACAAAAGAACATCGTGGCCGTTATCAGCAAGCACGATGGAAAGGGCTGTTCCCCAGCTGCCTGATCCAAGTACCGTAATAGATGCCATAAGTTAATTCCCCTTTCCGGCGGTGCCGGTTTTTTCTCCGAGTTTACTTTCTTTGCCGCTGGTTAATCTGGCAATATTCGTGCGGTGGCGCCAGAATGAGAGAGCTGTAATCACAAGCAGAAAAATTAAATATGTATTATCATCTTTCATGAACAGGGTAATAACGGTTGTCCCCGATACAAAAAGAAGGGATCCAAGAGACACGTATCTGGTGAGGATAATTGCAATAATAGCAGCCGCACCGGCAATCAGTGCCTGCACAAACACCATGGAAGCCAGTACACCAATAGTTGTGGCCACACCTTTCCCGCCTCTGAATCCATAATAAACCGGCCAGTTATGCCCGGCAATCGCTGCAAGCCCGGCAGCTCCTGCTCCAGCCGGGTCGCCGCCGGTCAACTGGAGACCAATCCAAACAGCCGCCACGCCTTTAAAACAGTCCAGTAGAAGTACAGCCGCAGCCGGCCCTTTCCCCAGCACTCTCAACGTGTTGGTGGCACCTGCATTTCCGCTCCCGTGCTGACGGATGTCGACTTGCCTGAGTTTTTTACCGATGATCATACTGAAACTTACAGAGCCTATAAGATAAGAAATAATAACAGCAAGTATAAGTAACATCACAACCCCCGCTTTCTCCTCTTTTTCCCGGCACTCTGAAAAACGAGTCCTTCATGATGCCGGCCTGTTACAGGGCGCAGACCTGTCGGGAATTCTCCCGGTCAGGCCCGCCCTTTCAGTCAGTTCAGTCGTTTTTCTTTCTGGCAAGAATCCGGATCGGGGTTCCTGTAAACGTAAACGTATCGCGAATTTTGTTCTCCAGGTAACGCCGGTATGAAAAGTGAAGAAGTTCCGGATCGTTAACAAACAGGACAAATGTCGGCGGAGCAACGGCGACCTGCGTGGCATAATTGATTTTAAGACGGCGCCCGCCGTGATCGGTTGGTGTGGGATTCATAGTGACGGCATCCACGATCAGATCATTCAGGACGTTCGTAGGTACACGCTGATTATGAAATTCGCTCACTTCGTTCACCATAGGAAGAATCTTGTGAAGCCGCTGTTTCGTCTTAGCTGATACGAATACAAGCGGGGCGTAGTCCATAAACAGAAATTCATCTCTGATTTTCTGTTCGAATTCACGCAGCGTACTGTCGTCTTTTTCTACAGCATCCCATTTGTTCACGACAATAATGACGGCACGGCCCTCTTCATGAGCGTAGCCCGCAATCCGCTTGTCCTGTTCAATCATTCCTTCTTCCCCGTTAATGACCATCAGAACAACATCAGAGCGTTCTATTGCTCTCATGGCACGGATCACGCTGTACTTTTCCGTGCTCTCGTACACTTTTCCTTTTTTCCTCATTCCAGCAGTGTCAATGATCACATAATCCTGCCCGTCTTTTTCAAAAGGTGTATCAATAGCATCACGAGTAGTCCCTGGAATATCACTGACGATAACACGGTCTTCTCCAAGGATCGCATTTACAAGGGAGCTTTTTCCGACATTTGGACGGCCAATCAGACTGATTCTGATTGTATCCTCATCGTAATCATCGTCCCCCTCTTTTGGAAAATGCTCAGCTACGCTGTCAAGTAAATCACCGAGCCCAAGCCCGTGAGAACCTGAAATCGCAACCGGATCGCCGATTCCGAGGCTGTAAAACTCGTACATTTTTTCATGGAGAGACGGATCATCCATTTTATTAACACCAAGTACGACGGGTTTTTTCGAGCGGAACAGCATCTGTGCCACCTCTTCATCGGCACCTGTAATCCCGTCGCGTCCATTTACAACAAACACAATGACATCTGCTTCATCAATTGCCAGTTCGGCCTGGTACCGCATCTGGGCAAGCAGCGGTTCATCTCCTACATCAATACCGCCTGTATCAATGACATGAAACTCATGATTCAGCCATTCGCCCGGACCATAAATCCTGTCACGGGTAACCCCCGGTTTATCTTCGACAATGGCAATCCGTTCTCCTACAATTCGGTTAAAGATTGTTGACTTTCCTACGTTCGGACGGCCAACAATAGCTACTACCGGTTTGGGCATGTTATACCCCTCGCTTTCTTTCAAACACCTTTTTATTGTTTGATCTGCTTTTTCGTTATCACGTGGCGGTACATCCACAGGTTCAGGTTGTGTATATACCATAAAGAAAACCCTTCCTTATAGCGAAAGGGTTTGCATGACCAGCCTGTTTATTATACCAAATCCGCCAAGCCTCTACAAACCTTCTTTTGGCAAGCGGTGTGTTCAGATATTCACCTTTCTCCGAGTTAGTGCTGGTACCGGCTGATGCGGCAATACAATCGTTCTTAAGGAGACTGCACTCCACTCAAGAGCAGACCAGAAACTTACTGCCAGAAAGGCTAACGCGAGTATATCAAGCTGGCTGAGCACGCCAGTCGTGATTCCACTGTAACGACCGGGGTCCAGCATGGCTGCAAAATACGAGAAAGCTGCTCCCCCCTGAAAAAAACCAGTGAACAAAACAGCTGAACGGAAAGCAAAGTCCCGCCCAAGTAAAATCAGCAGTATGGCAGCAGTACATGCCAGGACAATTTCAAATGGCAGGAGCATCCAGACAGGTTCAAAATAGTAGACGTACTCAAGCCATCCTAATAATAGAGCCACCCCTAGTGAGCAGAACAGCCCCCAGACAAGCCGCTTCCGGCTTTTGATTATTATGGCGCATCCACCAAGTGCAAGCAGCAGAGCAGCACCGTTCAGTTCAGCACCAGGCGTGGATACGGAAAAGTAAGATGCCGTGATAATACTGCAAATATACAGCAGAATGACATACGTATGCCTGGTCGTAAAAAATGCACTATAAATAAATGCCAGCCACGCAGTCCAGTAAAACCAGAAACCGTCCAACGCCCGTCCTCCTCTAACATCTGTATTTACTTACATAATCGCCTCGAATAAGGGCAGACTATACATGATTTGTGAAAAAAGGAGGGATTTGCATGGGAAAAGACCGCCAGGAAAAGAAACTGAAACAATCACGCAAGGTTGAATCCGATCGTGACCAATCGCTGCATTTTAAAGGGGCTGCGGAAATGGAATCACCTGAAAGTGCTTCTAGCAGCACCCGCCAGCGTGAAAGATAAATCTGAAGATAAAAGCTGTTTTCGGATAGATTGTTGTTTTATAACGCTACAGGTCAACGCTTTCCGCGGGCAATGCCTCAGCCTCCTCGGTAAGAACTTCTGCTTCTTCCTCTGCCAGAAAAGCTTCGTAGCCTTCTGCGTCGAAGCACCTCGCAGCATACTCATGAAGTAAGCGCTGGCGGCTGTTGCTTTTCCCGCTGGAGTCGCGACCTTTTGCTCCTTACGAAAAGAGCCGAGAAAAAAGAAAAGTGACGTACGGGGCCTGATTGGCCCCGTACGTCACTTCTTTGTTTCATTTATTTTTATCCGTTTTCACTTCATATGAACTGCATGTCAGCCGTTATCTGTCTTAACCATCCAGAAGTGATCTGCGGCTGAATACCTCTGTCTTAATTCCTCTCTCGGCAAGCCAGTGGTATGTATGTCCGCTGATGACGACCGGTACTCGTAAAAAGGACTGGACATCCTTAATCCCGAGCGCAGTCATAATCCACTTGAGTTCCTCTTCCACATGTCTGATATTTTCAACGACACAAGCTGTTCCACCCTGCTCCACCCATTTAAGCATCTGTCCGGCCATACCGGCAGCCGACGCTCCCAGGGCTAGACACTTTGCAATGTCCATTGCAGAGCGGATACCACCGCTTGCAAAAACAGGCTTGTCTGTATCTACAGAAGCGACCTCTGCGACAGAACAGGCAGTTGGAATGCCCCAATCGTTAAAAAACGTCATCTGCTTCTTCCGGCGTTCATTTTCAATTCGCGAAAAATTGGTGCCTCCAAAACCGCCTGCATCAATAACAGCTGCCCCGGCATCGTACAGGAGGCCTGCCGATTCCCTGCTCATACCAAAACCGACTTCCTTAACGATAACAGGAATTGAACACGCTTCGGAAATAAGGCGGATGCGCTCAAGTGTTCCGGTAAAATCTCTGTCTCCTTCCGGCATCACCAGTTCCTGAATCACATTCAGATGAATCTGGATCGCATCAGCCTGCAGCATGTCGATACATTCCATTGCCTGAGCCGAGGAGGCTTCACTGCCAACATTGGCAAATACAAGCCCATTCGGATTGCTTTTTCGTACGACTTCGTAGGAGCGTCTTTCAGCAGGATCCTTAATTGCGGACATTTGTGAGCCGACTGCAACGGGAATGTTAAGTTCCGCTGCCGCTTCGGCAAGTGCAGCATTAATCTTTTCAGTTGCATCGCCGCCCCCGCCCGTCATGGCATTAATAAAAACCGGCGAACTGAATACCAGTTCACCGACTTTAGCTTCCAGGCTGATATCTCCGGTGTTAACTTCAGAAACGCTCTGATGAACGAACCTTATATCTTCAAGACCGGAATGTTCCGACAAGCCTGAATTCATGGCTCCACGAAGGTGATCGATTTTACGTTGTGCCCTGCTCATAACAATCACCTGCCAGCTTTATAATTTACGGCTCAAAACGTTCTAAGCCGCATAATATATCTCATATCAAAATGCTCTGTTCGTATAGATATTTGTTATACTACGCTGCAGGCGGACGCTTTCCGCTCGATTTTAGTCTATAGAAAAGCAGCAATCTATTCGAAAACAGCCTATTAAAAGATAGGAATAACAAACAGGCCCGGGCTGCTCTGCCCCGATAGCAGGCGGCATCACATTAACCCGGGACCCGTTATTTACTTTATCTTCTTTCCTTACTTGTACTTCTTAAGCTGGTCACCGATCATATCACCGAGAGAGAAGCCTGAACTGTCTTCCTCTTTCTGATACTCTTTTTCATGCTGACGGTTGACCTTTTGCTGTGTTTCCTCTTCAAGGGAACGGATGCTGAGTGAGATCCGTTTGTCATTTACATTCACATCCAGCACTTTTGCTTCTACGGTCTGTCCTTCCTCAAGAACTTCACCTGGAGTACCGATGTGGCGATTGGCGATTTGAGAAATGTGAACCAGGCCTTCAACACCGGGAGCAATTTCAATAAATGCTCCAAATGATACCAGTCGCTTCACTTTACCGGTCACAACCTCCCCTGATTTCACCTTTCCTTCAATCTGCTTCCACGGTCCAGGCAGTGTTTCTTTGATGGATAATGAAATCCGCTCATTGTCCGGATCAACACCTAGCACCTTGACATTAATTTTATCGCCTTCATTCACCACTTCTGAAGGTGTTTCGACATGATGATGTGCCATCTGGGAGATGTGGACGAGTCCGTCTACACCACCGATGTCGACAAATGCACCAAAGTCCGTGAGGCGCTGTACAGTTCCTTCGATTACATCGCCTTCATGAATATTCTCAAGAGTGCTCCGCTTGCGATCCTGTGCTTCTGCATCGAGAACGGCACGCTGTGATAAAATAAGTTTATTTTTCTCCCGGTCCATTTCGACAACTTTCAGACGCAGGGATTTCCCTTTATAGTCCGAGAAATCTTCCACGTAATGGCGCTCGACAAGTGAGGCGGGTATAAAACCGCGCACACCAACATCCACTACAAGGCCGCCTTTGACAACGTCGGCCACTTCTGCGTTAAATGTCTGGCCGGTTTCGAGTTTTTCCTCCATATCGGCCCACGCTTTTTCAGCAGCAACGGCACGCTTGGAGAGAACGAGTTCATCATCGGTTGCTTTGGTCACTTTAAGTTCGACCTCGTCTCCTTCTGACAGCACATCGCTTACCTTTTCCACGTGAAGACTGGATAGCTCGCTGATCGGCACAACGCCGTCTGTTTTATATCCGACGTTCACATATGCTTGTTTTTCTTCCACTTTCGTTACAGTTCCTGTAACGATTTCTCCGACGGAAAAGGATTTTACTTCCGCCATTTCATTGTTCATTTCTTCTGCCATTGACAAATACCTCCCTAACCCCGGTTCCACGGGAACGTTGAAACTATTTATATTCTTAATCTTTCACTTTGCGTGAAAGTTTTTACCTTTACTGTTTACCCGGTTTACGGTTAAGCAACCCCCGAATTTCTTCCATAATTGCTTCAGTGGCCTCTTCTGCAGACACTTTTTCTTCACGAAGTTTTTCCATATTGACCGGTTTGCCATACACGATTGTCAGACGCGAAAAAGGTTTATAGCTTCCGGTAATGGCAGCGGGTACAACTTCCGCCCTTGATCTGAGGGCAAAAAAACCGATTCCGGCAAGACCTTTACCGAGTTCCCCTGTTCTGCTTCTCGTTCCTTCGGGAAACACACCGATCATTTCTTCTTCCTTCAGAAGGCCAAGGCCGGTGCGCAGTGCCTGACGGTCACTCATGCCCCTTCGTATCGGGAACGCCCCCAGCTTCGGAAGCAGCCCTTTGAGTACGGGTTTTGTAAAAAGCTCCGATTTAGCCATATAACGTGTATCCCTTTTCAGGAAAGCACCAAGAAAAGGAGGATCAAGATTATTTATATGATTGCTGCAGAGAAGAACGCCGCCGTCTGCCGGGATATTTTCCCTGCCAATCACCCTGACTCTGAAGAACATTCTGAAAAAGGTGCGGCAGACAAATTTTCCGACTTTAAATATAGAGGGATTCACTTCAGCTCGCCTTCTTTCCAACGATCTCAAGAATCGACTCAATCACTTCTTCAGCCGTCATATTTGTTGAATCCACCTCAATGGCATCCTCTGCTTTTCTCAAAGGTGCGACTTCCCGCTCAGAGTCAATGCGGTCGCGCTCTGCAATTTCTGTAATCAGGGACTCGTAATCAGAGGGCATGCCTTTTTGCAGCTGTTCTTCATGCCTCCGACGGGCACGTTCCTCGACGGAAGCAGTTAAAAAGATCTTGACTTCAGCCTCAGGAAGTACGGCCGTACCGATATCCCTCCCGTCCATGACAGTTCGATTGGCTTTAGCAAGTTCCTGCTGTTTACGAACCATTTCCATTCTTACCTGCTCGTGACGTGCGATATAAGAAACATTGCCAGTCACTTCAGAAAAGCGGATTTCTTCTGTTACATCCTTTCCATTTACGAGGACAAGTCCGGTATCCGCCTCACTGCCGAGAGTAATCTGCATCTGTTTCAGTAAATTCATGACTGCCTCTTCGTTATGTACATCAGCCTGATGCCGAAGTGCTTCATATGTAAGGGCCCGGTACATAGCTCCTGTATCGATATACACAAAGCCGAGCCGTGAGGCCACTTCCCTGGCAACAGTACTTTTTCCTGCACCGGCAGGACCGTCAATCGCAATGTTTATCAGCTGTTCCATCTTCTCTCTACTACCTCTCTTAAAAACGATTCCTAAGTCGTTCAGTAAATTCTCATTCTTCTTTTTATACTATCATAACATGCGTTTACAGGTCTATTTTTTAAACTGTGACCTGCCTCACATAAAAATGACTCTCTAAATGGTTTCTAGACAGACGATGGTATTCCTTTTTTTAATGAAGATTTCTTCTGTAAACAAAAAAAAGTCACCGGGAGTGCGTTACTCCCGATGACTCGCGACAGATCAGTTAAAGTCATAAACCGGCTCTGCCCGGTCCATTTTCTCAACACGCTCTTCCCTGCCGTTTGCAGCATTGATGAAAATCCGGTACGTATCATCATCAATGGTCCCGAAGAACTCATGACAAAGCACTTCTTCCTCCAGCTCGTTTTCAATAATCGCAAGGTGGTGCTCCATAATCTCAAGTGACGGATTCAGTTCTTCACGGGCCTCTTCTTCACTCAGGGACAATTCTGCTGGTTTCTTTTGACCGTGATTGGCAATATAGTCAAACCCTTCATAACCGATCACATCACCATTATCCAGAGCGATTTCGATAACGACAGCATCTGAGTAGACACGAATGTCATCCTGCATGTGGGCAAAATTAAATACTCCTGTATTTTCGTACTGTCTGCTGTCCACAAGCGCCATCGACTCAAATCCGTTTTTCTCCAGAAACTTCCCGGCTTTTTCAGAGGCATCATAAAGGCTGATTTCTGACGTTTCAATCTGACGATCTTCAAGGAGCCAGAGCACTTTACCGCCCTTTTTCGTAATGTCCATGTTAATATCGTGACCGTCATCCGGATCTTCAATTGTCAGGCTGTATGCTTTGTAGGCAAGACCATCTCCAGTTGTATCGATCTCCACTTCAAAATCCTTGTCCCTGTCAAGAAATTCACCGGCGATTTCCACAGCCTCTTCCTCGTCAATTTCCTCAAGATCCTTTACCCGGTCAGCGATGTCTTCGTCATTTTTGGAGACACCTCCAGCATTGGGGCCAAAGTCCGATTCCGAAAATTGACCGGCTTTTTCATCAATGATTTCAAAGCCATCAATAATGGCGTTATCTCCAGGACCGTCCTGGGCCGCCATTGCAAGCTCCACATCCATCCATTTAAGATCCTCTTTAAGAACCATTGCCTGGACTTTGCGCATTTCATTCTGAATTTCACCAGATTGAGAATACAGTGTTTTCAACTGATCGTATTCCTTTTCGGTAAGCGGCTCCTGTTCGAGATCCCTTACAGAATTTCGGTATGAAAATTCGCCGATTTTATGAAGAAACTCTTCCGTTTTGCTGAACGGCATCAATGACATCGGAAGCTGACCGAGATCACTCTGAGCTTCTGATGTGATTCGCCATACGTCAGTCAGGGACGGGGAAAGTCTCTCTTTGGAGTTCATAGCCAGTGTGGAACCGAGTTCGTCATGCAGATGGTCAAGATCGTAGCTTAATTCATGAAAAGCCCGCTGATAGTTGTTTTCCGCCTGAATGAGCACGGCATTCTTTTCCTGGTGCTCAAGGTATCCCCAGTATCCGGTTCCCAGCACTGCGACTGCCAGCAGTGCAATGAGTACTGTTCGAATCATCTTCATTCACCTCCGTCTATTCACAGAAAATATGTTTACCAATTCGTTTAATCTGCGGTCTGGACCAGATCCAGCCTGAAGTAGCTGTATCCGGATTAAAATAGTAAAGAGCGTTTCCTGACGGGTCCTGCCCGTTAATGGCATCCAGTACGGCTCTTCTTGCTGTGTCATCCGGCTCCAGATTAATCTGACCGTCTGCTACAGCAGTAAACGCCCGCGGTTCAAAAATGACACCTGATGGGTTGTTGGGAAATATAGGGCTCTCAATCCGGTTCAGAATTACAGCAGCAACAGCTACCTGACCGGTGTATGGTTCTCCGCGTGCCTCTCCATATACTGCCTGTGCCATAATCTGAATATCATTATCGGTGAATCCTTCAGGAGTATTAATCGCCTCCTGGATATCGGCATCACTGTCATCCGGTACGGCGTCCTCATCTGGTGAAGGAGTGGCATCAGGAATGTTCTCTTCCGCTCCTTCTTCAGGAACAGCTTCCGGTGCCTCCTCTCCCGGGGCAGGAGCCGGCTGTTCAGGCTGCTGAGCCGGTTCTTCTGCTGAAGGCTGTTCAGGCGCTTCCGGCGCAGGTGCCGGTGCTTCACCAGTTTCCGGTGAAGGTTTTACACCAGGGGCAGGAGCAGCTTTACCAGGGTCTTTCGGGGCGGAAGGCTGCTTGCCTTTACCAGGACCCGGCTGTTTTCCGCCTGGTTTCGGACCTTTTTGTGCCTCTTTGGACATGCCGCCGTAATGGGTAAACATCCGCCCTTCACGAAGCATGCGGTGAACAAATTCCTTGTCAAAGTCAGTGGATTTCTCCAGCATATGTTTCATTTTCGGGCCTACAAGCCCATCTACATCAAGGCCGAACTCTTCTTGGTACTTTTTCACTGACCAGTAGGTTCCCCATCCGTAAACACCATCGATGGTATCATGATAAAAGCCGATATACTGAAGCCTCGCCTGCAGCTCGACCACATCATCTCCTGTAGCCCCCTTCTGTATAACCTGATCGGAGAAAGCTTCCGCATCCTGTGGAAGCATGACTGCGACCTGCAGACATACCAGCAGGGCGACAAGAATCCGCGTCAGACGTCCTCGTTTCTGTTTGTTCATGTTGATCCTCCTTCTGAGCTTTATCAGACGAATCTTGTCTTTCGTACAGGTAGTTTTTACCCTCTGCCAGATTTTATTCAGATTCAGATAAGGCTTTGGAAGATTCGGTTTCGCGAATACGAAAGACGCACAAGTTAAAAGAAAGGCAGACAAAAAAACTGCCGGCAGCAATCCTTTCAGATCACTGCCGGCAGTTCCCCCTTTTAATTATTCCGGTGTTACATCAATGTCAAGATTCGTTTCATTACCGCAGACGCAGCGTTTAAAACCGGTATCGTAACCACCTTCGTTGTTCGGTCTGCCACGGAGAATATATTTTTCACCGCACTGCCCGCACCGTATCGTTACTTTGTACCGTGGTTTCGTATCAGTCAACGGCCTCACTCCTTTTTTCGGATGGTCTGGATTTCAGTTCGTTTTCCATACTATACAATGAATGGATTTCAACAATCAACTAACAGCAATTACAATCAGGGATTCTTCGAATAATGTTTTGCCTGCATGCGATTTGCCTGCTTGACTTTCCTTAATGCAAAGACCCAGAGAAAAATCATAAAGGGAATGACCGCGTATGTCCAGTAATTCTGCGTGAGAATAATATAATTGTAAATTCCGTGAAGTAGGACAGGTATAAACAGTGCAAAGGCGGCCATCGTTTTCTTTCTGTTTCTGCTGAACTTAGCTTTCCCTAAATAATACCCCATAACCACACCGAATAAAGCATGACTTGAGACTGGCAGCAGCGCACGAAGAAAGGCATACTCCACACCGGAAGAGATCAAATAGAAAATGTTTTCAACTGTAGCAAATCCGAGTGCTACAGCACAGGCATATACGATACCATCATAGCGTTCGTTGAAGTGAATGTGGTGGAAAACTGTAAAATAAACAAGAAACCATTTAAAAAATTCCTCAGTCAATGCCGTCTGAACAAATGCCGTCAGAAAAGGAGACTGAAGCAGCCCCTCTTCGTCAAAGGCAAATTGAATAAACATGACCGGAAAGACAAGAAGGCAGCCGAAAAAAAAGCAGCGTGCTACTGTGATTAGTGGTTCATTTTCAAATTCATCCTTAAGGTAAAAGAATGCCAAAAGCGCTGCAGAAGGGGCAAAGGCGGCAGTTATTACGGCAAGCATCAGCAGATTTTCCTCTCCGTCTATTGTCGGGTCAACGTTTTAAGTGTCGTATCACAATACTAATGTGTGAAACACTTGCTCTTGACCGCTCTGTATAGGAAAATCATAACGGACAGAACTTCATCTGCCAATGGATATAGCCCGGTTAATTTAAAAAAAATGAGTCCTTATACCCCCCTGAGTAAAAGATGAAAATGAATGACAAGGAGTTGATCATGATGAAGAAACTATTGATTATACATACCGGCGGCACAATTGCCATGAGCGAGGATGCTGAAACAGGGTCAGTCATGCCAAACCCGAACAACCCCCTCCACGATGTACTTCGGACGGTGGATTATATTGATCTTGTTGTAGAGGATTTTCTTAATGTACCTTCTCCTCATATGACACCTGCCAACATGGTTCATCTGGCCAAACGAATCGACAAACGCGTAATGGAAGAGAAAATTGACGGTGTCGTGGTCACCCATGGAACGGATACTCTTGAAGAAACTGCTTTCATGCTGGATCTGATCCTCGAAACGGATATTCCTGTCGTTGTTACCGGGGCGATGAGATCCAGTAATGAGCTTGGTTCTGACGGACCATACAACCTTTTCAGCTCCATCCGGACAGCTGCAAGTACTGAGGCAAGAAACAAAGGTGTTCTTGTAGTGCTGAACGATGAAATCCATACAGCCAAAAACGTAACAAAAACCCACACAAGCAATATTGCCACTTTTCAAAGTCCGCAGTATGGTCCAATTGGAATCGTCGCCAAACGAGGTATTCATTTTCATCACCACCCTGTTTCCGGCCCCCGTTTTGTTGTGCCGAGTGTGCACAAAAAGGTACTTCTGCTTAAAGCCGCCGCCGGAATGGAGCCTGAGCTTATTGATGCCATTTGTCAAACACCACTTGATGGTCTGATTATTGAGGCTTTTGGCCAAGGGAATCTGCCCCCTGCCACCGTCAGCTCTTTTAGGACTCTCATCGAAAAAGGAATTCCAATCGTACTTGTATCCCGCTGTTTTAACGGGGTAGTACAGGATATCTACGGATATGATGGCGGCGGAAAAAAACTAAAAGAAATGGGGATGATTTTCACAAACGGCCTTAACGGCCAAAAAGCAAGGCTTAAACTGATGGTGGCTCTTGAGAAGACTTCAGATCGCGAACGGCTCCAGGAGATCTTTAATCACTAGGCTACCCTGGAAATGACGGTAACAGAAGCTTCGCTTAACGCCGCCGTTCGCTCTCCGTGGCGATGCCGGCAAGGCCCCATTACCTCAGGAGTCTCACTTCCGGCGTGCAGTTCCGCATGTACCAACTGACTATTTTCCCTGCCTCACTAGAAGGGCCCTCACCGTCAAATCGGTGAGAGCCCTTTCCTGTATACTGATTACTAATGGTTCATTGTTCAAAATTACGATACTCCTGCGGGCAGTTAAATAACTGCGTCCCCGTGTAAGCTGAAGCAATTGCAATCTTAAACGATCAACTTGTCTTCCTTTTATGAAGACTGCCGCTAAACAGTTTCCACCATATTTCTATTTCTTTGTATTTGCAATGTGATCAGCAATCATGCCACCATGGTGGCGTCCATTTTCAATAAAAATCTCATTTGCATTATTACCGGCAGCAAGAACGCCGGCAATATAGATCCCCGGAACGTTGGTTTCCATTGTTTCAGGGTCAAAAGCAGGGCGGCCCGTCTCTTCTTCCGTTTCCACGCCCATTTTGCGGATGAATGCATGATCCGGTCTATAGCCTGTCATGGCGAATACAAAATCACACGTAGTTTCACGTTTTTCCCCGCTTTTGTCGGTGAAAATAACACTGTCAGCGGTTATTTCATTCACATCTGCTTCAAAAAACATCTGGATCGCTTCTTTTTTCACAAGGCCGTCAAATTCAGGAAGAATCCAGGGCTTGACACTTTTGGAATAGCTGTCACCTCTGTAAAGGACCGTCACCTTAGCACCGGCTTTCTCAAGCTCAAGTGCGGCATCGACAGCAGAGTTTTTACCACCGATTACACATACTTTCTGATTAAAATACGGGTGGGCTTCCTTAAAATAATGGCGAACATGAGGCTGGTTTTCTCCACAGATTCCCATAAGGTTCGGCGAATCGTAGTACCCGGTTGCCACAATCACATTTTCCGTCCTGTATGAACATAACTCTGCGTTTCTTTCGGTCTGGACATGGAAATCCTTTTCGCTTTCTTTCTTAACCGCTATTACTTCCTCGTAAGCGTGGATGCGCAGGTTCTTCTCTTTAACGACCTGCCGGTAATACACGAGTGCTTCGTTTCGTTTCGGTTTTCGCTCAGTACTGTAAAAAGGAATGCCTCCGATGGACAGCTTTTCACTCGTACTGAAAAACTGCTGATGTGTTGGATAATGATAAATGGCATTCACAACATTCCCGCGTTCAATCACAAGGGCATCAATGCCTTTATTCTGAAGGGCGATTGCTGCAGCCAGGCCGCACGGCCCTGCGCCGATAATAATCGCTTTTTCTTTTGTCACAGCTGTAATCATCCTTTAATGGTTTAGTCTGTTTATAACTTAAACATAACCCTGCTCTATCAGGCAAGTAAATACAACCAAAAAAGCTCCCGTAACAGGGAGCTTTCTGCATGTATCAGATCCAGCCTCTGAACCGGCTTGCTTCTGCCATCTTTCTGACCCCTACCATATAGGCGGCCAGACGCATATCGACATTTCTGGATGTCGCAAGCCTGTAAACATTATCAAATGAGCTGACCATCACTTTTTCCAGACGCTCCTCAACTTCCTGTTCTGTCCAGTAATAACCCTGATTGTTCTGGACCCACTCAAAGTAGGAGACAGTTACACCGCCGGCACTTGCCAGCACATCGGGAACGAGAAGGACACCTCTGTCACTCAGCATTCTGGTTGCTTCAATTGTCGTCGGACCGTTCGCTGCTTCTACCACAATCTGGGCCTTCACCTGGTCCGCGTTTTTCTCGGTAATCTGATTTTCAATTGCAGCAGGCACGAGGATATCGCAGTCAAGTTCAAGCAGTTCTTCATTTGTAAGTGTTTCTTTAAACAGGTTCGAGACTGTCCCAAAACTGTCTCTGCGGTCAAGCAGATAATCAATATCAAGCCCGTCCGGATCATGAAGTGCGCCATAAACATCGGAAATACCGACGACTTTTGCTCCGGCATCGTGCATAAATTTAGCGAGAAAGCTTCCTGCATTTCCGAATCCCTGAATAACGATCCTTGCACCTTCTATGTTAATCCCTTTCTTCTTCGCAGCTTCGTTTATACAGATTGTTACACCTTTTGCTGTCGCTGATTCCCTGCCGTGGGAGCCCCCAAGTACAATTGGTTTACCTGTAATAAAACCAGGTGAATCAAATTCTTTCATCCGGCTGTATTCATCCATCATCCATGCCATAATTTGTGAATTTGTAAACACATCCGGGGCAGGGATATCTTTGGTAGGGCCGACAATCTGACTGATCGCACGCACATATCCCCGGCTCAGTCTCTCGAGTTCCGGAAATGACATTTTTCTCGGATCGCAGACAATCCCGCCTTTTCCGCCACCATATGGCAGATCAACGATTCCCGCTTTCAGACTCATCCAGATTGACAGCGCTTTCACTTCGGTTTCTGTTACATCGGGGTGAAAACGGACACCGCCTTTTGTCGGACCGACAGCATCGTTATGCTGCGCGCGATAACCGGTGAAAATTTCTATCGATCCATCATCCATACGCACAGGAATCCTGACGGTCATCATTCGTAATGGTTCTTTCATGAGTTCGAATACTTCCTGCGGGTAGCCCAATTTATCAAGAGCCGTTTTTACAACGGTTCGTGTAGAAGTAAGGACATTCTGCTTCACTGCCTGTTCACTCTTTTCAGCATTCCCGTTTTCAGTGTTCGCGTTTCCTTCCATTCATTTCACCTCAGCGTCTTATATGTAAGCTTATTATTGCGGGATTTTGAACAACGCTTGTTCACTTACTACTATAAAGAACCTGCCGCTATATTTCCACTGTTGATTTACCTTTTGGTTATTTATTTCTGCCTGCTCTCAGTTTCTATTCGCCAATGACCGGCTAGTAAAAGAAAAACCCTGCAGCAAGGCAGGGGGCAGTTTGGTTTTACAAAAAGATCTATCTCTAAAAAATGCCGCTTATGCAAATCATTGAGAATATGACCCGTGACCGGCACGGCTTTCCAAATGACGTGATATTGTTTAAATCTGTTGTGAACGTTAGTATGTCCGTTACTTGAAAAACGTAATCATCTGTTTGACTGCGTCATTTTTCATAATCATTTTCCCATACTCTTCAAGACGGTGTATCGTTACATGAGAGCTCTGACCATACTCTGCGAGAACGGCAATAAAGGATTCCGGATCCCCAAGAAGATCGTGATCCGTAAAATGAAGGTAATATCTTCCTAAAAAAGCAATAAGCTGTCCTGCGGTTACCCCGAGCTGGTTCAGACGATGGCACAGCTGGATCACATCCTCAAAGTCAGCACATTCGTAGACAATATCCTCTGTTTCACCAAGCGTAATCTGCAATTCAATATAGGAATCATCAAAGCTTTCATCATCTGCATCCACTTCTTCACTGGATTTTGAGACAATAATGACCATTCCCTGTGCCGGAAGGGAAAAAACTTCCACCACTACGGGGCCGTCCGGATCAAAACCCAGCTCTCTGCTTGCTTCGAGAATCATCTCCCGGAATAAATCATGTACTTTTGGTACATCCATCCACAATTCTTCTTTGGAGATCCCGCGGTCCTTCAAATCATCGAATGTAAGAAAAATCTTAATTTTGTCGTAGGCCAAACGTTCCAGGCGCATGGACGACCCTCCTTGAAGGCTGTCACTTTTAAAGAAGGGACCGGACGTTTTTAGTGAACACCCTGCTAATCACTTCGTTGTGACACTGTTTATTAATACAGTATGTAGGGGAGGGAAATTGGTTCGACACTACGCCCAATCTAAGCACCACGGATCCATATATCCCAATCTTCACTGCTGCTGCCTACAAGCATTCCGGCAAATTTCTTTCGTTCCTCTCCATTCAGTCTGGTAACTGCATGACCTCCGACACCGACTCTCAGATCGGGAAAATTTTTCTGAATACGGTTTCCTGCACGGAGTGTATTATGTACGTGTGCGCTCATGGTGCAGGAGAGAAACATCATTTTCGGTGCAACTTCTCTAATAACAGTCGCCAAGTCTTCTTCCGGTATTCCGGCACCGAGATAAATAACTTCATACCCCCGGCGTCTCAGGTACAGCGTAAAAATAAGAAGCCCGATTTCATGAGTTTCATCCGGTCCGCACACACAGACAACTTTTGGCAACAGACCGTCTACCGGCAATGTATGGAAAATACCTCCAATTTTTGTGCGCAGAAATGCGGTCACATAGTGTTCATGCGCTGTGGTGATCTCGCCTCTCTCCCACAGTTCCCCTATTTCATATAGCAGATTGCCCAGAACGTTGGACATGACTTTTTCTATAGTAAACATGGCAAACGCCTGATCAAGAATCTGGTTGCTTTTGTGCTCCTTAAAATGAATAAGCGCATCAAGAAGTTCATCCTTCATTTTACATAAGCGGTCATTATCTGGATTCGTTTCGGAACCGATATCGGTTACTTCCTCGTCTTCCAGCAGACCGACAGCCTGTCCGATTGTAAAACCTTTGTTCACCTTATTGAGCAGCCATTTCAGTACGGCTACATGCTCGTCTGTATAAAGCCTGTGTCCGGCCTGATTGCGGACAGGTTCAATAATCTCATATCGTCTTTCCCATGCTCTCAAGGTTCCTGCCTGGATGCCGAGCATATTGGATACAGCTTTAATATTATATTTTCCATCTGTACGGCTCATTTCTCACCCACCTTATTAACAGGTGCGGTTACCGCCCGCACCTGCGCCAGATTTACCTATTTGGTACAGTATACCCGCCAGACCTATTTGTGTAAACTTTGTTTAACTTTTGAATACTTTTTGTTCATCCGTGCAAATGTGTAGGATATGGTATTCGGACCTTGTCCCCAATCGGAGCGGCAGACGTGTTGTACCATAACCTTCACTGATAAAAAGCCGCATGCCGTTTCTGTATTTCCAGCCTCCCCGCTCGGCTATGCCGAAGGGGCCGAGGCGGATCTGGCCGCCGTGGGTGTGCCCGCTTACTGCACAGGTAAATCGTCCGGTCTGGAACCATCTGACAGCATCCGGATTATGGGAGAGCAGAACCGCAATATCAGAAAGACCATCCTCAATCCTTGTAAATGACGGCCGTCCCATGGTTAAATCATCGACACCTGCAAGGGTCCAGGAGCCGCCTTCTTCCTGAAATTCCACACTGCTGTTTCGCAGAATCGTCACGCCGAATTCTTTTAGCACCGACTCCATGGCTGCTGCAGCCCCCTCATAATCATTGTTGCCCCATACAAAATATACAGGAGCAAGAGAAGAAAGTTCTTCTAGATTCTGACGGATTCGTTCTTCAGGAACGCCTTTTTCTGCGAGATCTCCCCCGATCCAGACCATATCAAAATCGCTTGAGCGATGGTCCTTTACAACAACGTCTGTTTTCCTTCTGTGAATATCTGATATGAGAAGCACTGTTTTTGTTCTCATTTTCAGGGGAAGTTCAATTGTTTCTCTAGTAACTCGGGAGGAAAAGGCAAGCCTCCGCATATAAAGAAGCAGTAACGCCGCTATGAGTAATGCGGCTGAAATAAGAAAGATCACTGGCGCCCGCTCACTTTCCTTCGTCTCTATTTTTAACAGCATCCATTATACCATAATGAAAAGCAAGGGCAGCAAGTAACAGTGCAAGCCATCCGAATAGAAAAGCCAGAACAGACACTGTAATTATGACTGCACCATAGTGAGGTAAACTCCCGGATCTGAAACCATCAATCTGTGCCTTAATTACTCTGGAAAACAGAAAAAATCCTGCGGTAAAGAAAAGAAGTCCGGTAAACCAAGAGAAAGGAGAAAAGACCAGAAGAGCAATCATGTTGTCTGCGCTATAATATGGCTGAGAATGAAAAAAATATAAACCATACCCACTGCAGAATAATCCTGCAGCATAAATGTAATAGTGACGCCTTCTCATATGCTTTTGCTCTCCTCTTCAGCCCGATGTATCCCTTCTTTTATCGTATGATCATGCAGTTGAGATGCCAGGGCCGATGCCGCAGAGAGAAAAAGAAACAGACGGTAATACCGCCTGTTTCCATCTTAAATGTTAGAACAGTCCAACTGCTTTTCCGTTTTCATCCACGTCCATTTTTAATGCTGCCGGCTTTTGAGGCAGACCAGGCATCGTCATGACGTCGCCTGTAAGAGCAACAATAAACCCTGCCCCCACAGAAGGTTTAAGTTCCCGTACCGTGATGGTAAATCCTTCTGGACGCCCCAGTTTGGCCGGATCATCAGATAAGGAATACTGCGTCTTTGCCATACAAATCGGAAGGTTATCCCATCCGTAACGGTTATAATCTCCTATTTGTTTTTTCGCATATGAACTGAATTCAACGTCATCTGCTCCGTACACTTTCGTTGCAATAAGCTTAATTTTTTCTTCTATTGACTGATTCACGTCATACACAGGGGTGAAGTTTTTATCTCCTTCTTCAATTAGTGATACAGCACGTTCAGCCAGGGCGCGGCCCCCTTCTCCGCCTTGAGCCCATACATCTGCCAGTTCCACGTTAATCCCCTGCTCCTCACACCAGGACATCAGGAGGTCTGTTTCTGCATCCGTATCATAAATGAAACGGTTCACAGCCACAACATGAGGAAGTCCGAAATTACGAATTGTTTCAACATGCTTTTCCAGGTTGGCAAGGCCTTTACGAAGTGCTTCGGTATTTTCCTCCTTCAACTGATCCTTTGGCACCCCTCCGTGCATTTTAAGCGCACGTACTGTTGCCACGATCACTACGAGGTCCGGATCAATGCTGCCGGCCCGTGCTTTTATATCAAGAAATTTCTCTGCACCAAGATCCGCACCAAAACCTGCTTCAGTCACGACGAAATCGGCAAGTTTTGAAGCCATTTTTGTGGCTATAACACTGTTACATCCATGGGCAATGTTTGCAAATGGACCACCGTGAATGAGAGCCGGGGTATTTTCCAATGTCTGAACAAGGTTTGGCTTGACGGCATCCTTTAATAGCAGTGTCAGCGCACCTTCTGCACCAAGGTCCGCACACGTCACCGGCTGATCATCGGCTGTGTAGGCAACGACCATACTGGCGAGGCGACCCCTGAGATCCTTAAGGCCGGTTGCAAGGCAGAGTATTGCCATAATTTCAGAAGCAACTGTAATATCAAAGCCGGACTGACGCGGCACCCCTTTAAGCGGTCCGCCAAGGCCGACCACCACTTCACGGAGCGACCGGTCATTCATATCCATTACACGCTTCCAGACCACTTTCCGTACGTCAATGCCAAGTTCATTCCCTCTGTGTATGTGATTATCCATCATAGCAGCGAGGGCATTGTGAGCTGTAGTAATGGCATGAATATCCCCGGTAAAGTGAAGGTTAATATCCTCCATAGGGACAACCTGGGAATAGCCCCCGCCTGCAGCGCCGCCTTTTATACCCATGGTAGGGCCGAGAGACGGCTCACGCAGCGCGATCATGGCATTTTTCCCTATTTTGCTCAGCGCCTGCCCAAGCCCGACCGTACACGTCGATTTCCCTTCTCCAGCGGGTGTTGGGTTGATCGCAGTTACGAGTATAACCTTGCCATCCTCGTTGCCGCTCAGTCTGTCCATTACATCCAAAGACAGCTTGGCTTTGTAATGTCCATAAGGCTCCCACTCCTGTTCTTTTACACCGAGGCCGCTGATTATGTCTCGAATCGGTTTCATTTGACATTCCTGTGCAATTTCAATATCCGATTTCACTTCCTGGCTCACTTCACAACACTCCTTTTATGTGCAGAGCAGCCTGTCCATTCGGGTATAAGGTCTGCTCCAGTCTGATTATGTAACCCTTTACATTGTATCGAATTTGATCAGAAAAAACAGCAGTTTACTCGAAAAAAGAGAGAACCGCTCTGCCCTCCCTTTTTAATCGTTATTGAATTTCTGAAGCATACGCATCCACTCGTCAACTTTTTCTTCACTCAATTCGTTCAGCATGTTCTGTATTTCCTTCTTCTGCTTTTTAAGATTTCCTTGAAGAACCACTTCAACAGTCTGGTCCACTGTTATCAGAACTGCTTTTACCCGCAGAACATTTGTGAGCATGGCAAGAATGACAGCAAGCTGCTGAGGGCTTAAGGGGCCAAGATCTTCTGTATAAGGATTCTTTCTGCTGCCGCTTTGATCTTTGCCCTTTTTATTCATCCACCATCACCACCATAGGCCGGTCTAATCAGCTCGAGATTACAACAAACCCGTCATCATCATCACCGTTGTCACTTGCCCCCAGTCCCGCAGCGAATGATAGAAAAATAAAAATCGTTACAACAAGCAGAATCGCGTAGCCAAGAGAATTGTTATCACCCACACATTTCACCTCTTTGTTATGTGTATTCA